>DATBIB010000060.1:0-12400 GCA_036557205.1 Ktedonobacterales bacterium
CGTTGGCAAGACCGCCATCGTCGAGGGCATCGCCCGCCGCATCGCCGAGGGTAATGTGCCCGCGACCCTGCGCAACGCGCGTATCGTCGCAATGAGCATGGGCGGCGTGGTCGCTGGCGCGATGTTCCGCGGCCAGTTCGAGGAGCGTATCAAGCAGATTCTCGAAGAGGTCCGCCAGGAACCAGACGTCATCCTGTTCATTGACGAGCTGCATACGGTCGTCGGCGCGGGCAACGCCGAGGGCGCGGTTGGCGCGGCCGACCTGCTGAAGCCAGCGCTAGCACGTGGCGAGTTGCGCGCGATTGGCGCAACGACGCTCGACGAGTATCGCAAGCACATCGAAAAGGATGCCGCGCTGGAGCGCCGCTTCCAGCCGGTGCTGGTGAACGAGCCTTCCGCCGAGGAAGCCAACGCCATGCTGCAAAAGGTGCGCGAGAATTATGAGCTGCACCACGGTGTCCGCATCTCGGATGAGGCCATCGAGGCGGCGGTGAAGCTCTCCGACCGCTACATCAATGACCGTTTCCTGCCAGATAAGGCCATCGACGTGATGGACGAGGCGGCTTCCGCCCTGCGGCTAGAGGCCATCGAGAAGGGGCTGATTGGCCCTGATATGATCAGCGTGCTGGAGCGCGAGCTTGCCAGCATCGCCGCGCAGAAAGAGGCGGCTGCCCTCGCCGAGGATTACGAGAAGGCCGCGAAGCTGCGCCAGAACGAGTTGAAGGCGCAGAAGCAGCTTGACGAGGCGCAGGGCAAGGCGGGCGACATCCCGACGATGATCGTGACGCCTGCCGATATTGCGAAGGTCGTCGAGGGCTGGACCAGCGTGCCAGTCACCCAGATGCTGGAGACGGAGCGCGAGAACCTGCGCCACCTGGAAGGCGATCTGAGTCAGCGCGTCATCGGCCAGAAAGAAGCCATCGGCGCGGTCTCGCGGGCCATTCGGCGCTCACGGGCGGGCCTGAAGGATCCGCAGCGGCCGATTGGGTCGTTCCTCTTCATGGGGCCGACCGGCGTCGGTAAAACGGAGCTTGCCAGAGCGCTCGCCGCGACGATGTTCGGGAGCGAGGAGAATATTATCCGGCTCGATATGTCGGAGTATATGGAGTCGCATACCGTCTCGCGTCTGTTCGGTAGCCCTCCGGGCTATGTAGGACACGACGAAGGCGGCCAACTGACCGAGCAGGTGCGGCGTCGCCCGTACAGTGTGATTCTCTTCGACGAGATCGAAAAGGCGCACCCGGAGGTCTTCAACGCGCTGTTGCAGATCTTGGACGACGGTCATATGACGGATGGTCAGGGGCGCACCGTGGACTTCAAGAACACGGTCGTCATCATGACCAGCAACGTGGCCACGCCAGACATCAAGCGCCACAGCATTGGCTTCGCGCTGCCGAAGTGGGGTGATGCCACCACCGCCGAGGACAGCGAAGAGGCGCAGCGACGGGCGCGTGCGATTCAGGGTCTGCGCATGGCGTTCCGGCCAGAGTTCCTGAACCGTATCGACCAGATCGTGGTCTTCGAGTCGCTGACCCGCGACGACCTGCGGCAGATCGTTGACCTGCTGCTGGCGAAGGTGAGCGCGCGACTGGCCGAGCAGGAGATTGCTCTGGCGTTTGGTGACGACTTGCGCGAGTTCCTGATGGCCGAGGGCTACGACCCAGAGTTTGGCGCGCGGCCACTGCGCCGGGCGATCCAGACGCATGTGGACGACACGCTGGCCGACGCCATCCTCGCCGGGACGGTGCAGTCGGGCCAGACAGCGCATCTCTCGGTTGTCGAAGGCGTCGTGCAGGTACGCGCCGAGGGCGAGCCACGAGTTGTAGCCGTGACCTCGCCGTCACCCCTCCAGGCCGCGTAATCTCAAACTACTTTAGCGTTATTCGCCCCTTCATCCAGCGTTTGGGTGGAGGGGCGAATTCTTTTGGCCTTCTCGTGTGAGACTCTCACTCAGAGGATAAAGCCGCTGGCATCAAAGAGCACATGGGTGTGCGTGCCTGCGGGTAGATCGACCTTGATGTTGAACTTCCCGCTACCATTGAGACCAACGGTCACCCCGTTGGCAATGATCTGGCCGCTGGCGAAGTTGATCGAGCTAGTATTGGGAGCAGTGGCGCCGGGATAGAGCCGCAGGTCGCCTGATCCCGTTGGCCCCACCACCGTGACGTTGCCGATGACTCCAATCGCGCCAATGGGCACGCTGACTCCGCTAACGGAGACACCGGTTACCTGCAAGGTGTGAATTGAGCCAGCTACCCAGGCAGAGCCAGTGCGGGTATCGAGCAGCCGAATGGGGTTGGCGAGAAAGTTGATCGCGCCGCTCACCCCAGGTATACCCGCGGCCACTTTGCGCCACTTGCCGGGCGAGCCACTCGCGATGCAGATATACATGTCGCCCTTGTCGTCGCGGATTTGTTCGCCTCCACTATGGTTTCCAGTGGTAGGCGGGCCACCAGGTGTTGCGGCCAACTGCCAAATGCGCCCAGTGCCGATAGCAGCCAGTGCGACTCCATCGAAGCTTTCTGCAAGTACGCCGAAGCCGCTGTCGCTTCCCCCATAGGCGCCAGCGGCGCCCACGCCATAGGCAAAACCGTATGTGCCAATGGCAGACGGACCCATACCAGAGTGAGGCTGTACAAATCGACCACTTGACGATGTAGGTGGCGTGCCAACCATTCCGAAGACACCAAGGTAGCTGGCGAATGCTCCTATGCCCGTGCTATTCGACCGGCCATCTGCGGCGATAGTCAGCGCGAGTGGAGCCGCTTCAGAGCCATCATACGTCAGCGTGGTTCCATGCTCAGCCGTATTGTTCGTTCCCAGCACTAAATCGTCGCCATCGGCAGCGCGCGCCGTTTGGCTGGCAAGTGTAGCGCCACCAGTGGCAGCAAGCGCAGCGGCGGCGCCAAGTCCACCCCACTTCAACAAGCGGCGTCGGCTGGTGGTAGGAGACGAGTATCTCTGTTTCTCACTCTCTCCTTCGTCGTCCAGCGGCTCATCGGTTGGAGCAACCGGCACAGGCGACTCTGGCGACAGTTGCAGCATCGCGGCACGGAACGCGGCAAACTCGGCCTGTAGCGTCTCCAGTTGCTGACGGAGGGAAGCTACCTCGTCGTCTTGAAGGGATGATGTGGGCAGATTATCAGGTGGTGACGAGGCAGCGGAAACCGACAACACCGAATAGGGTCGCTCACGTTGGTCTGTCATAGCACCTCCCAAATTCATACAAACGCGCTGAACTTCAACGAGTCGGCCATCGAAATCACCATCTGATTTGCAATAATAACATAATCAACTCGTGCTGTATAGCTGTCATGTGAACTGATAACTACCATGCGAGCTATCATGCGCGTATGCATAGTTTTGTCGTGATGCGGCTGTGATATGAGCGGGATAGCGCCGTGATAGCGCCGTGATGCACTGCCTGTATCTTGATAACTGTAAGAGGTAACAACGAGCCGGACGCCGGGAGGCGCAAGGTTCGTAACCAGGAATTCAGTCATCATTGGAGAGAGGGGAGATTCAGATGACTCGGTCGATTCGCTGGCGTATCATTGTCTTGCAAGTTGTGGCGCTGCTCGTCCTCGCCTTTGGCTCCGGCGCCGCCTTCTTCGCCAACAGCTTCACCACCACCCAGATTCACGACCAACTCGCCCCACAGCAGATCTACTTCCCGGCCAACGCGGCCCAGGGACTGCCAAAAGATCTGAGCCAGTATGCTGGGCAGCAAGTGCTCACCGGGGAGCAGGCGCACGCCTATGCTGAGAAGTTCATTGGCCTCCATCTGAGCGAGATTGGCCAGGGACATCCCTACAGCTACTGGAGCGCCCAGGCGCGCGCCGCCACCGACCCGAAAGTAGCCGCGGCGGACCAGGCGATAGCCGATACGCTCTTCAAGGGTGAGACACTCCGCTCGATGCTCAATCAGGCGTGGACGTTCTCGGTCATCGCGCAGATCGCGCTCATCGCTGGCATCGCATTTGCCATCGCGGCAGTCATAGTGCTGGGCACGCTCATCTTCGAGGTAGCCGAGATGGTGACCGGCAAGGAGACGGTCGAAGCAGTGAGCCCGGCAGTTGCCACTGAACCAAAACTGGCCGGTATTCAGTAAACTGCAATCGCCCCGGCACAGCTCTCAGAGAGAAATTCGGAGGCCGTTGGCAAGGCGCCAACGGCCTCGTTCTATGCTACACGGCGGGGTCACTTACAGGGGCCACCGCCACCAGCCGCACCAGGAGATCGACCTGGCCGTCACGGCGCGTGAAGGCTGAGAGCGTATACGCGACGTCGCAGCGGGGAAGCCGCGGGAGCAGCGGCTGGATCGAGTCGAACCGCTCGCCCGCGCGCGACCAGAGCACGACACGCTCGTCCCCATGCTCGTCACGCAGCTTCAACCGCAGGGTGCGCCCCTCAGGTCCAGAGCGCCAGCAGCGTGTGATGGCGAGATTCCGCGCCAGAAAGACTGGCTCCGGGAAGGACGGGCCATATGGCTCCAGCGCATGAACCGCCAGATAACGTTCATTGTTCACCATGCCGAGGGGAAGCGCGCAATCAGGCTCAAGCACGGGCGCAAACTCCGGCTGATTCGCCTGCGCTGCCGCGCCATCATGACCAGACGACCAGGGATACTCGAGCAGATACTGACGCAATTCAGCGTAATCGGCATCCAGGACGGTAAACCCGGCTGCGCGCGCGTGGCCGCCGAACCGCCGGAAGAGCATCGCTTTTTGCGCCAGCGCCTGCCCCAGGTCTACACCATCCGGACCGCGCCCGGATGCCCGATATTCGCCGCCACGGTGACTGAGCGCGAAGGCTGGGCGATGGAACTCCTCCGCCAATCGCCCCGCCACCAGCCCAATCAGCCCGAATGACCAGTCCTCACCAGTGACCAGCAGGACGCTCAACCCTTCGGCGACCTGATCGACTGCCTGCTCGCGCGCGCCAGCCATCATCCCATCCAGATCGCTCTGACGTCGCGTGTTGAGCGCCTCGATCTGTGCCGCTAACGAGCGTGCCTGCTCCAACGAGTCCGCCAGCAGCAGTTCGAGCGCAAACTCCGGCTGGCCCAGACGTGGCGCCGCGTTCAGCCGTGGGGCAATCGCAAACGAGATATCTCGGTCGGTGACATTGGCTGAAGAAAGACCGGCGCTCTCCATCAGCGCGCGCAGACCGGGCCGGGCCGCCGTACGGAGCCGTTCGAGTCCAGCGTGCGCCAGCGCCCAGTTGGATGGCGAGAGCGGGACCACATCGGAGACCGTGCCTACGGCGGCCAGATCGAGCAACTCCTCAAGCGTCTGCTCGGCCGGGAAATCTGGGAGCGACCGCAGCAATGCCTCGGCCACGCGAAACGCCACCCCCGCGCCACACAGATTCGGGTCGAAGGCAGGGTAAGGCTCAACCAGCGGATTGACGACGATCATCCCTTCCAGGCTCGCGACATTCTCGCCGTGTGGCGGGTGATGGTCCGTCACCAGCACATCCATGCCCAGCGCGCGCGCCTGCTCCACCTCGGCAATATTGGCCGTGCCACAGTCCGTGGTGACGATCAGCCGGGTACCGCGCTCGTGCAGCTCGCGCACCACCTCGGGATTCAGGCCGCGCCCATCGTCGTCGCGACTGGGAATCTTGCTATCCACCACCGCGCCAACCGCCCGCAGCGCGTGCACCAGAATCGCGCAGGAAGTGATGCCGTCGCAATCATAGTCGCCAAAGACAGTGATCCGCGCCCGCTCGTCCACCGCCCGCCGCAGGCGCGCCACCGCCGCCTGAAAGACGGGCAGCTTCGCCAGCGCTGGATCGGCATGCCAGTTGCCACGCAAAAATTCGCGCATGGCATTCACCGCAATCCCGCGGTTGAATAACAGCTGCGCCTGAAGCTTATGGCCCCGGCTCTCGCCCAGTACGTTCAAATCGGCGGCATCCAGTTGTGGTCGGGGCCGTATTCGCGCCTGCAACAATGGCGCAAACGCACTGACGGCGTCATTCGGCCAACCTGCTATGGTTCCTGCCCTATTGTCATCAGTTCTCTCACTCATGCGTACGGCCCATCTTGTGAATCTATCCTAGCCTGCTATCGCCGCTGGCTCGTCTGGCAGCAGCCGCGCAAAGACCTCGTTGCCCAGCAGCCGCCCGTGCTCCGTCAGCCGGATGCGGTCGCCGACCGTCTCGATCAGCCCCAGCCCGCATATATCGGCCAGACGCTCGTCGAAGACCTGCTCGAAGGCGCACCCATAACGCGCGGCGAATTCCGAGCGCGAGATGCCCGCGTTGAGCCGTAGCCCCAGCATCGCTGTCTCCGCCATCGCCATCGCTGGCGAAACTACCTCATCCTCGACGATGGCGCCTGCTGGTAGAGCAGTCGCTTCGCCGCCCGCCTCACCGGTCTCGTTCGCCTCCACAGCGGCGCGCACCCTGGCGATATAGCCAGCGATGGGCCTCGTCTCGGCAAAGCGGTGGCCCACGAAGCAGGAATGCGCGCCCGCTCCCAGTCCTATATACGGCAAATTGCGCCAGTAGGTCAGATTGTGGCGACACTCATGACCCGGCAGCGCCCAGTTCGAGATTTCATACTGCCCATATCCCGCGCGCGCCAGTCGCTCCATGGCGTGCTCGTACATGTCGGCGGCGGTGTCGTCGTCCGCTGGCGTCACACGCCCATCGCGCACCCAGCTAAAGAGCGGCGTACCCTCCTCAACGATCAGCGAGTAGAGCGAGAGATGCTCCGGGCCAAGCGCCAGCGCGCGCTCCAGGGTATCGGCCCAGGTGGCCAGCGACTGGTTGGGCAGCGCGAAGATGAAATCGAGGTTGATGCTGGTAAACCCGGCTCGACGCGCCGCCGCGAACGCCGTCTCAATTTCTTCGGGAGAGTGAATACGCCCCATCCAGCGCAACAGGCCCGCGTCAAAGCTCTGCGCGCCCATGCTCAGCCGATTGACGCCGGTCGCACGCAGGGCATCGAGCCGCCCGTATTCCAGCGTGCCGGGGTTGGCCTCCAGCGTAATCTCAGCGTTTGCGTCGACGTCGAATGCTGCTCGCGCCTCTCGCAGCACCCCCTCTACCTGGGCGGCGGTCAGCAGGCTAGGCGTTCCGCCGCCGAAGAAGATGGTGCGGCAACGGCGCGGCGTGCCATCCGCCCGTCGCGCGCGCAGCCCGGCCAGACGGATCTCCCGCGCCAGCGCGTCAACGTAGGCTTCTCGCTGACCAAGCATACCAGCATAGGAGTTGAAGTCACAGTAGTGGCACTTGGCGTGGCAGAACGGCACGTGGAGGTAGAGCGAGATCGACTCCAGCTCAGCCGCCAGCGTGTCAGCCATGATCTCGCCGCCCGCTATCTGCGCGTCGTCTCGTTTCTCTCCGGTCGGCCTACCCATTACACTGCCTCCACGATCCCTGCCACAAACATCAACGGCATGTCAGCATCCAGCCGACATGCCGAAGAGTGCGCGTTATCTAACCAGCAAACGCTTACGGATTCACCGGGTTCGTCACGGGCGGTTGGCTGCTGACGTTGGGCAGCGTTGCGTTCAAGTCCGGCAGCTTCGGCATGTTGCGATCCGCGGTCAGCATGTCGTTATCTGGCGCGCCAATCGTGTAGCTCGGAAGCACCTTCTCGCCGCCAAGCCAATGCGAAAGAATGTTCGATTTGGCGTCGCTCAACGCGGTCGCGTCAACCGCGCGGTTGTTGTCGAAGCCAAGCACCTGCACGATATCCCAGGTGCCGCTGGCATCGTGAATCGGCCCACTGATGTCGTTGACCTTGCGGCCAGACGCCGTCCACCAGAGCTCGATTCCGGCGTCGCCCGTGCCGGGTGCTACCCAGCCGATGTCGCCGCCCTTATCCTTGCTATCGACATCCAGCGAATACTTCTTCGCCAGCCCGTTCCAGTCACCGGTCTTCTGCAACTGCTTCAGCACGTTCTGCGCATCCGCCTCTTTGTTCACCTCGATGTGGCGCAGATGCACCTGGCGAGTAGGGGATTTGAGCAGGCTCTGGAGATACGTCTCCATCTTGTCACGCCGAAGCTGAATCTGCGCAAAATTGCGGATGTCCGTCTCGGTCAGGCCATTCTTCGCCAGGAAGTCGCTGTACTTTTCGTTCGCGGGGAAGGACTTCTTGAACGTGTCCACTGCCTTATCAATGTCAGCCTTCGTTGGTGTAAAGGTGGACGCCGGGACGTGGTCCCGCTGCTCGAATTGACGTGCGCCTTCCTTGATGAGCTCGTCTTCTGTCATCAGCGTTGCCGTCGCAGCGGTAATCTGCGCCTGCGCATAGGTTGACTCGTCGGTCTGGACCTGGGAGGTGACGATCTGGTTCTGCGTCGTCGCATTTGGATCGCCCTGCTGAACCTTCGTCTGGAGATCGTTCATCTGGTGAATCTCGATCTGCAGCCTGTTCCAGACGGTCTGCGCTTCATACGCAAGGGTCTTGCGATACTGATCCTGCGTAAACGTCACACCATTGACGGTGAGGAACGTCTTGTTGGGAATAAAGACATTTTGATTGAGAATGCCAAGCACCACCGCAAGGATCACGGCGCCGACGACAACCCCCAGGAACGAATACGCCGCCACGGTCTGGTAGCGCGACTTTTGGGCTTTGGTGAGGTGGCCTCCCCACCCGAGCAGTAAGGGTTTGCCGTCCCGTCGGCCCTCCAAACGCGCTGTCTGCCGCTTGAACTGGGTGTTGCGGTTCGAGGCGCGTGAACGGGCGTTTTGCCGTGGCGGTTTTTGCAGAGTCTCATTACTCATAGGCGCGTTCGGTTTCTCCACCTGTGGTGCTCATTGGATTGACTGGCCGCCCGCCGGTGGGCCTTCCCTCCCCTCGGCGCGCGTTTCCACCAGTGTACCATCAAGAGCCGCGAATTTGTGCAGCGGTATAGGGCAAAAGCGCCATCTGTCGCGCATTCTTCAGCGCAACGGTCAGTCGGCGCTGATGCTTGGCGCAGGTGCCTGTCTTACGGCGCGGCTCGATTTTGGCGCGCTCCGAGATGTAGCGGCGCAGGCGCCCAACATCCTTATAGTCAATTTCTCGAACGTGATCTACGCAGAAGGCGCAGACCTTCCGGCGCGAGCGGAAATCGCGACCTCGACCGCCGCCACGAGGGCCAGCGGGGCGATCCAGCCGCTCAGAGCGATCTGATCGCTCTGAGCGCTCTGGTCGGTCGGGACGCTCTGGTCGCTCCGCGCGGGCGGGGCCGTCCTGTAGTGCGCCGTCTCTCCTGGGTTGCATGCGTAAGTGCTCCTTGTTACGTATGGGATTGCCGGTCCGCCTGGCGCATAGGCGCCTTCGCAGGGCGAACCGGCACGTACATCATTGCTCCGCCTTCAACAGCGGAGTGCGCAGCGCGGTAGGGTACCCCACCATATCCACGCGCCGCATTCATCATCTTTTCAACGCGGCGCGGGCCTGCGCGGTTCCAAAACGCGCTCAATGGACTATCGAGACCATCGGGCTAGAAGGGAACATCGTCGGCGCCCATCTCGTCGCCATAGCTAGAGCCACCACCAGAGCCGCCCGCGCCCTTCGGCGTGAGCATCTCCATCTCGGACGCAATGACGTCCCAGGCTGTGCGCTCGACGCCGTCTTTATCGGTATACTTGTGTGAGGTCATGCGCCCCTCGATGTATACCTTGGAGCCTTTCTGCAGATAGTTATTGCAGGTCTCCGCCAGCCGCTCCCAGGCAACGACGTTGAACCACTGCGTTTCCTCGCGCTGTTCGCCGCTCTCGTCACGGCGACGGCGGCTTACAGCGAGCGAAAACTTCGCGATAGCTTTGCCGCTTTGCGTGTAGCTCAGCTCCGGGTCGCGCCCTAGATTGCCGATGAGCATAATCTTGTTCAGCATGACAGCCGTTCCCTTCAGAAATCTAGCCGCCCTCTGTGGCCCCTCCAATTGGGAGCCGATCACTCGCGGCTATGATGCATCCGACTCTGATGCGTCGGCGGTGGCTTCTGGTTCGCTGGCCTCGGCCGCTACTTCGGCCTCAGTGGGAACATCGGTATCAGTACCAGTATCGGTATCGGTATCAGCCTCAGCCTCGACGGCCACAGGCTCTTCGATCTCTGGCTCCTCCGCAGCCGGAGCCTCGACCAGAATTTCGGCGGCCGGTTGCGCCTCGGCGGCCGCGGCGGCACGGGCGCGGGCCTCTTCGGCGGCGCGGTCATCTTCCAGCGCGCGCTGGCGCTGTTGCGCCACAACCTTGGGATCGCGCACCTTCATGAGATGGCGAATGACATCTTCATTCACACGCAATCCGCGTTCAATCTCAACCACCGCCGCCGTCGGCATAATGAGGTCGAAGAAAAAGTACAGGCCATCACGGTGATGCTGGATGGGATACATCAGGCGCCGCCGCCCCCAGCCATTCACGCGAACCACCTGCCCGCCATTGTTGATGATGGCCTGACTGATGCGCTCGACGATAGCCCGTGCCTGTTCTTCACCTACATCCGGGTTGATAATAATTCCCAGTTCGTAGTCACGATCCCGCGCCATGCGGTCTCCTCTCCTGTGGGTTTGCTCCCGTTCGCTGCACGCCGCGCCCGCATGAGACGCGGTGGTAAAACGGGGCAGGATATTGGGTTCAGACGCAACGGCCAGACCGGCGCCTGTGTTGTGGCGGCGCATGCGCGCTGGCATGACAACGCCGCTGGCTCGCAAAGCCACATCGCTCATTATATCATTGCGCCTGAACCTCCGCAATAAGGGGGATGATGCCCAGTACTGTGTTGGGTCTCGCGTTGAACCGGAAGCCACTCCGTCCGCTAACAACGTTATTCTCCACTGCGCGCGAAAACCGGAAATTCATGTGCATTATGGCACGCGATGGCAGGCGCGCGACTTTCCTTGCGAGTATCGAGTATAGGGAGTGATCGGCGCTCGTGATCACCAGCACGATACAGCAGGGCAGCGATGCCGTCACCCACCCTCAGCGGGTAATGGTGAATGTCGTACTCTGGGTGACAGTTTGCCCAGAGGATGTGGACATCACCGTCGCGATGGCCGTCCCAGCGCACGAGGCACTCACGTTCCAACGCCAAGTATGGTTGCCGTTTTCGTCCGCGCGCACGTTGCCATGCAGACCCTTCCCCTGAGCATAGCTGCCGTCACAGTAGCGCACGGTCAGGGTAACCTTGGCGTCAGGCTTCGTGTGCACGCACACCATTCCTTGCCCTCCGATGGCCCCGCTGGCGCAAGTAAAAGCAACCGTAAACGATGGCGCTGGGGTGTTGCGTGCGGGCGCCGCCGTGGGAGATGGAGCTCGCGTTGGAGTCGCAACTGTAGACGACGCCGCGATATTCGCCGCGCGCCCAGCAGTCTGCGACGCCTGACTGGTAGCCGACGGCAATGACGGAAGAATTGCGTGGAGCACGATAAGACTGAGCAGCGCAGTAAGGATGACAGTACCCAGAATCGCCGCCAGTCCTATCTGCTGACGGCGTGAGGCTAACCAGGACCGCCAGGGCGCTATCGGCGGATGCGCATGCTCGGCCCTGTTGGAGGAGGGCTGCTCCCAGGGCGGAGCCAACTGCGGTTCTGTCTGCTGCGTCTCGTCCGGCGCAACCGAAGCGTCATTTCGAGCTGCTCGCTCCTGACCTTCACGCAGGGGTGGCCAATGCGGCAGCGTTGGCCAATGCGATCCCTTTGTTTTCGCCTCCGACTGCCCGGACGTCGGCTCAGCCGTTGAGGTATCCGTCTCCTTGCCGCTCTGCGGCGTCCGCTGCCAGAACCCACCAACGGTACCGGGATGCTCCTTCCCAAACCATGTCATACGCCGCCTGGGCGCCTTACCATCCATCGGCCTCCGACTCCTCGCTGCCACGACCATCCATGCCATCCTGATGATTGGCTATCGTACAACCTGCCGCTACGACGCTAGCCCATCTCTCCCAGGTCGCCTGCTTGCACGGGCTGCGTCCATCGGCGCGCACGGGCCTGCGGAGGATGCCGTCGTGGCGACATCCCCGCGAAATGGCGCCCAACTCGCCTGACCCGGCGCTGGCCTTGACAGGCGACAAGAAGAGACAAGAGTGCTAGCCCGCCAGCTCCCGTCGCCGGGCGCGCAGCCGTGCCAGTGTATCCTCCGCCATGGCCAGCGCATCGCGCTCGCGCTGGACAATCTCTGGCTTGGCCCGCGCGACAAAGTTGGGATTCTCAAGCACCCTCTTCGAGCGCTCGACTGCCGCCTCCGCCTTCACGATCTCGCTATCGAGCCGCTCCGTCTCCTTCGCGAGATCGAGCAGACCCGCCAGCGGCAGATAGATTTCAACACCGCCCGCCACCAGCGCCATCGCCTGCTCCGGTTTCGCCGCGAGTTTGCGCTCAATACGCGGCGGCTCGGTGCGCGCCAGTTGCTCGATCAGCGCAGCCTGCTGACGTAGCAGCGTCGTTTTGTCGCC
>DATBIB010000061.1:0-11119 GCA_036557205.1 Ktedonobacterales bacterium
TGCTGCTGGTGAGCCGGGAGGTGGTCTCGGCGGAGTTGGCGGCGTCGGCCGTCTATGTGTTCCAGTGGCCCGACATTGAAAAGATGGGCCGCCTGGCCCCCATCATTCCTGAGCCCTATCCCAAGCCCTAACGGCGGAGGCGCCGCGCCTTCTCTCTACCCCCTCTCCAGGTTGGAGAGGGGGTTTTTGCTGCCGTAGTCCCCCTGGCGCTGGTCGTGTGATGGCGCTGGAGGTACATTCAGCGGGTGTGGTAGCGGCCATGCTCGCGCCCGGTGAAGACGACGAGGTTGGGCGTCGCGTATGCCACGAGATCCTCGACAACGGTCTGTACCCGCGCCGGATCCGAGAACATGCGCTCAGAGAGTCACGATCACGCCGTTCCGCGCCGTCGCCACATCGCGGCCATCTGCATTAGTGTTTGGCTGCATCAGTGGCTCTCCCGTGTGCTTCACGCGCTGGTGTCCAGTCTTTGCGCAGGGTATCGCGCATGGTCTCGTAGCTCTGGCCCTCGCTCACAGCTCGCGCGATGACCGGAGCGAACACATGGGCATAGAAGTCCGACCCCATGCGCTGAATGACTTCGCGGTTGAAGAGCGCATCCGTCTGTGGCTCGCCACCCAGCTCATGCCATTCCTGCCTGGCATCCGCCTGGCGGGATTCCTCGCGCCGCTCGGCGTCTTCCTGTGGGCCAGCGGGAGCCGTATGGCGGCTACTGGCTCGCCGCCCGCCACCGCTCGCGACGACCTTGGCGAGCCAGAGGCCATAGCCTTCCGCATGAGGCTCGTCCAACCCCTTGTCGAGCGCCTTGAGCCGGTTGTACTCGGCAAAAATGTCGAAGCGCCGGATAGGCCGCCTGGGTTTCAGCGAACCCGCAATAGAAGATCGAGATCCCATTGCCATTCTACCTCCTTGCTTTTCTTCTCCTGTCACCATTCGGCTATGTAGCCATACAACGCTGCCTCGTACATGCGCATGATATAAGGCCTCTGGCGCCGTCGCTCCATAGAGTTCGTGCGACGCATGCGTCATAGAGGACTGAGCAGGAAGGGCGCCAGGGCGCATGCATTAGGAGGACACAAACCGGCGAAACCAGCGGCGGCGCCACACTGGCGCGAAGAAACGGTAGATATGGCTCCGTGCCCGCGAAACCCGCTAGAGCGGTGTCGCGAAGTCCTGAGTCCAGTAGGAGCCGTACTTGCTGCCCGGTTGATAGTAGTACGCGAAGCCAACGTCACGCAGCGCGCAGTTGAGCAGGTTGCGGCGATGGCCATCATTGGGCGGCGTCTCATTGAAGAAGGCGTCAATGACGGCTTCGGGCGTCGGATAGCCCGCGGCGATATTCTCCGCGGCCATGGAGAACTGGTAGCCCGCCGCATGGATACGGTCCCACGGCGTCTGGCCGGAGGGGCTGTTGTGGTCGAAATAGTTATGCACCGCCATGTCCTGGCTATGCGCGAACGCGGCCTGGTCGAGCTGCGCGTTCTCACGCAGCGGCGGACAGTTGAACTGGCGGCGATAGGCGTTCGTCCTGGCGAGCGCGCGGCTGGCGAAGGTCGCAGGAGCGGCAGCAGGAGCGCTGGTCGGCGTGGGCGCCAGGCGAGGCGCATGTGTCGGGGTTGGGGTAGCGGCAGCCTGACTGGGAGTAGTCGCAGGGGTTGGCGTGCCACCCGTTTTGGGGAATACCGTCGCTGACGGCGACGAGCCGTCGCTCGAACGCGCTAGCCCCGCCGTCATGGGTCCGCAGCCTGTAATCGCGATAGAAAGACCAACGACGAGGCCGACGAGCGCGAGCAGGCAGGAGAATCGGCGCCTCATTACTATCCTCCTTAGCCTCGCTCATGAGTTCGCCAGGGGTCCATCCGTTCCCTGCGCCACGCCACACCTTACCACTCCATTGTGCCATGCTATCATTGAGCAGTCCAAGCGCCGTAAGCCGAACGGGCCACACCTCTGGATCTCTGGCATTCGGAGACCTCTGGAAGTCGCGTTGGCGAGGCCGAAAGGGAAGCTGGTCATGAGCGAGATACATCGTATCGGCGTTCTCTCCGATACACACATCCCCCAGCGTGGCGCGCGACTGCCAGACGCGGTGCTACGGCACTTCGAGGATGTCGAGCTGATTCTGCACGCGGGCGACCTTTCGACGCTGGCGGTGCTGGACCACCTCAGCGCCTATGCGCCCGTCGAATCGGTGCAAGGCAACGTCGAGCAGCAGGAGGTAGTGCTGGCGCTGTCCATCAAGCGGACGCTGGCGGTGGGCGGCTGCGAGATTGGGCTGGTGCACATTCTTGGCGAGCGCAAGGACTATCGCCGCAACGCCCGCCGCGAATTTCCCACTGCTCGCGTCGTCATCTTCGGTCATTCGCATATCCCGCTGCTGGAGGACGCGGATGGCCTGATGCTGCTCAATCCTGGCAGCGCGATGGATCGTCGCCAGCAGCCAACCTGCACCATCGCGATCTTGACGATCACCGATGGCGCGCCCACCGCCGAAATCATCCCGCTATAGCTGGATAGTATCGGCGGCGATAATCATGGTGTTACACCCCGCTGAACTGGGGCGCGCGCTTCTGCAGGAACGCTTGCAGCCCCTCGGCGAGGTCTGGTGATAGCACGCGCGACCGGCCACATACAATACCTGTGTTGAGGCAGGCGCGCCGATGTTCTCGTGGCTCGTCCTCGGCGCTACCCCCGCATCACGCTTCCAGAGTAGCCGACCCGAGTTACGGCTCCATTACGGCGAGCGTGACGAAGCGGCCGAGTAGAGTGAGGCGCTTCACAAAGCCGGGGGAAGGGGATCACCCTCGGCCTTGAAAGGCCGGAGTAATGGCAAACGAGGGCTTATAAGCCCGACAGGGCAGCATGTGCTGCCCTGCTCGCCCACTGGGCGAGGTGGCCATTCATGGCCTCTGCTCTCACTTACTCCGGCCATTTATGGCCGAGAGAGCCACTTTATAGTGTGATCGCGTCGGCTGCCTTGCGGGCGGTTGCCTCGGCCTCCGCGACGGTGGCGCCGAGCGCGGTGACGTGGCCCATCTTGCGCACGATGCGCGAGGCGAGCTTGCCGTAGATGTGGACGTGCGCGCCGGGGATGGCCAGCGCATCCGCCAGGCCATCGGCGCAGGCGGGTCCGGTACGCACGCCGAGCAGATTCACCATCACGGCGGCTGGCGCGACCATCGCCGCGCTGCCCAGCGGCAGGCCCAGCACGGCACGCAGATGATTCTCGAACTGCGAGGTGACGCAGCCTTCGATGGTGTAGTGGCCGGAGTTGTGCGGGCGCGGCGCGATCTCATTGTAGAGGATGGCGCCGTCGGCCAGCTCGAAGAACTCGACGCCGAAGACACCGATGCCATCTATTGTCTCGACCGCCTGCCGGGCAATCGCCGCCGCCCGCGCCAGCATCGCCGCATCGCCCGAAGCAGGCGCGCGCACGATATGGCAGATGTGGTTCCGCTGCACCGTCTCGACGACTGGATAGACCACACACGCGCCATCGCGTCCGCGCGCGACCATCACCGCCAGCTCGCGCGTGAAGGGCGCCCATGCCTCCACCAGCAGCGTCCGCTCCGGCCAGCCCAGCCGCGTGCAGGCGTCGGCGATATCCTTCGGCCCGCGCAGGGTGGCGTTGCCATAGCCATCGTAGCCGTTGCGCCGCGCCTTCAGCACCAGCGGCCAGCCCCAGCGCTCGCCCGCCGCCAGGATATCGTTGGCCCCCGTAACCTCCGCGAATTCTGGCACGGGCACGCCTGCCGCGCGCATGTGCTGTTTCTGCAGCAGCTTGTCCTGTACCGTCGCCAGCGTCCGAGCCGTCGGGAAGACCGGTACGCCCCGCGCCGCCAGCCATTCCAGCGCCGCGACCTCGACAAACTCATTTTCGAGCGTGACGACCAGCGCATCCTTCGCCAGCGCCGCCAGCGCCGCTTCATCCGTCCATGCGCCGGTGACCTCGCGCGCGGCGATGCGGCCCGCCGGGCTGTTCGCCTCGTGCTCCAGGATCGCCACCTCGATGCCAAGCGTTGACGCGGCCTCGGCGGTCATGCGCGCAAGCTGGCCCCCGCCGAGCATGCCTACCAGCGCGGGGAAATCCAGAGCAGATCGTGCGACTGGCTGGCTGGCGCCTTTGGACGCGGATGTCATCGGGCACATTCCTCCTCGGTATATCATCGCTCTCCGTCGCATTGTAGCGCATCAACGGGGAGAGACGCTGGTTGTGCACAAGCTGGAGGCTGATATTCTGTTAGGAACTACATCCGAACAGCGTGCTGGGAGGATGACCCTGGCCTGAAGGACGTGGCGTCATAACCTCATAGCAACAACCTCAGGAGATGCTCGCTGTCAGACGTACGGGAACATCCACCGCCTGCTCTCGATCACCTCCGGCGTGCTGGCGCTCGCGGCGTGCGCTGTTGAGGAGCACGGCGATCACCACCAGATGGACCACTATGAAGGCGGGCACGGCATACGTGAGCAGCAGCCAGACAATCCCAAGATCATACGAGGGAATACCGAGGAGCAGCCCCAGCGCGGTGGCATTGATGAAGTCCGCCAGGCCTACCACGCTGAACAGCCACACGAGTGCTGGAGCGACCCACCAGCCAGCGCGTACTGCGACGAGCGCGACGAACGCCAGCACCACGGCAAGCATGTCGCCCACCGCCGCGGGAACGGCGAACCCGGCAGGCAGCTCGGCGCCCACGCGGCCAGGAATAAGTACGACCAGCCCAACCGTGCGGAGAGTCTCGATCAGCAGCAGCGGTGTCAAGGCGTCGCGTAATGAGCGTTCCCGCAGACGTGGGTAGATCACCCAGACCGCGATCAGCCCAAAGGACAGTAGACTCAGTGTAGCCTGCGTCGCGATTATCAGGATTGCGTCCATGGAATTCTCCTTTACATTTCTGCTATATGTGCGGTATCTCCGCCTTGCTGACGGGGAGTTGGAGTTCGATTACGGCATCGTCGTGATTGGGTTGAGGAAGCTGCAAGAGGACCTGCCGTCCCTGCCCCACGATCTGCCAGTGTTGCTGCTCCACCCAGGTACCCAGCAGGCCATAACTGCGGTGGATGTCGTTGATGCTTCCGGTGTGCACCAGCGTCGCTGTCTTCTCAACCGCCGGGAGGTCGCGCAAGGTCAATACACGCTCCTCCGAGAGCTGGACTGCTTCGGGAATCCTTCCGGGGTTGCCGGTGAGGAGACAGCCAACCTCGAAGTCTAGGGCGTCGGGGTCAAACATCCGTGAGTGAATGACAAAGGCAACCTGGCCCAGGCTGCTCGCAGGCATCTTGTGCGGCACAAGAGCCGTCATTTGTACGACCAGGCAGCGGACGGACGCAACGTCTGGGAAGACCTCGCGCAGCGCCAGGTAGCGCTGGGGCGCTATAGCCTTCACCACCACATCGAGAACTGGTGTCTGGTCAAAGGCATCCATCTGGCCGAGACGCGCTTCGACCAATTGGAGCTGGGCCAGATCATCCTGCATCGCCTGCGTGATTTGGGCTTTGCGCAGCAGCAGCATGCCCCGAATCTCTTCGGAGGAGGTGTCCTGGCTCAAGAGTCGAGCAATCTGGTCAAGCCCTAATCCCAGTTCTTTCAGGACGAGAATGCGGTTGAGGCGGGGTAGTTGAGTGGCGCTATAGTAGCGATACCCCGTCTGCGGATCGGTATACTCTGGGCTGAGCAACCCGATCTCCTCGTAAAAGCGCAGGAGCCGCCCTGACACCTGGGCAATGAGAGAAAATTCCCCAATGCGAAACATACTGGCTTCTCCTTCCTCGCTTCCCCCTGCGTGGCGCGCTCATGTTCGGAGCCATGCCAGGGAGCGCTAATAGATCAGCGCGGCGAGCAGATCGGGATGCTCCGCCGTGGTGAAAGGATGTGTTGGTCGGCAATTGCCATGTTCATGATGAACCTCATTCTACTTTCTGCTCTGGGCCGATGGGCGCGAGCGGAACGACGACTTCAGTCAGGCCCGTCTCTGTGTCATAGACCAGGCCGGAGACAAGGATTGACGATGGTATGGCTGGGATGGCGCGCAGCATCGCGATATCGCTGGCTACGGCGGCGCGGGGATCCTCGATGACTTTGGCCGGAAGCTCCGCGGGCGGGATATCGAAATAGTCGGCCATCAGCGTCGTATTGCGGGCCAGCCGGGTGATGCCACAGTCGGTATGGTGGAGAACGATCAGGTGAAAGGGAGCGCTGGCGTTGTTGCTCGCTGGCGCGCTGGGGGCGCCCGCGCTGGTGGGAACCTGGAGCAGCATGCTCAGCAGTTGCAGCGTTCCCGGCGTCACGCGCCCACCAACGTTCCGCAGCACGACCGCCTCACCCGGCTCCAGGCCAAAGATATGAACCGGATCAACGCGCGGGTCTGCGCAGCTGATAATCAGCGTATGCAGGGACGGGCGCATCGGCAGGCCAGCGACGAAGCGGTGCGCGGCGAACTCGTGGTTCCGTTGTATGAGAGTATCAATCGTACCCATGGCAGAACTCCTTGTCCTTATACAGATCGATTGGCGTGGTTGCCTGATGAATCACGGTTCACCAGACTGCGGCAACGCCTAAGCAGAGGATGCAACATTGACGTAACGTCAAAGTCAAGGGGAGTATCGGCAACTGTTATCGATTATTTGCGATTGCCTGAAAGCAGAAACTCTTCGGAGGCGTAACCCAACTGACGTCCGTACACGTTGCCAGGATGCTGTGCGGGGAGGGCTGAGCAGTCCAATCACTACGAGCGCCTTAACTACTCATCGATGATGAAAAGTCTGCTCATGCTCCTAGCTAGCGCAGGCTTTGTCAGGCGCACTTTGCCGCGGCTTCCAGCGCCAAACTGCTGCTTGCCCGTATCTTCTTGTGGCCGAATGCTACACTGGATGGCGAGACCACCAACGAAAGAGGCGAATATATGGGCAATGAGGCGCTGACACAGCTTCCGGCAACCGAATTGGCGGCACGCATCGCACGGGGCGACATTTCCTCAGTAGAGGCGGTGGAGGCGCATATCGCTCGCATCGAGCAGGTGAATCCCGCGCTGAACGCCGTCGTCGTCAAGCGCTATGAGAGCGCCCGCGCCGAGGCCCAGACCGCCGATGCGCGCCGCGTCCGTGGCGAGCCGCTGCCTCCACTCCATGGCGTGCCCATCACCGTGAAAGAATGCCTCGACCTCGCGGGGACGCCCTCGACGTTTGGCATCCAGGCGCTGGCGCAGACTCCCGCCGCAGCAGATGGCCTCTACGTCGCGCGTATGCGTCAGGCAGGCGCGATCATTCTGGGCAAGACGAATGTCGCCCAGGCGCTGCTCTACATCGAGAGCGACAACCCCGTCTATGGCCGCACGAACAACCCCTGGAACCTTGCGCGCACCAGTGGCGGCAGCAGCGGCGGCGAGGGCGCGATCATCGCGGCGGGTGGGTCGCCGCTGGGCATCGGCACCGATATTGGCGGCAGCCTCCGCGTGCCCGCCACATTCAACGGCATCGTCTCGCTCAAGCCGACGAAGGGGCGCATGTCTGATCCAGGCCGCTACAGCATTCCCCTGGGCGAGCGCGCCATCGTCAGCCAGATCGGCGCGCTGGCGCGGACGGCCGACGATGTGGCGCTGGCCATCGAGACGCTCAACGGTGGGCGCGCGCCTGTGGTCGAGCCGCCGATGCCGCTGGGCGATATGGCGGCGGTAGACATCTCGAAGCTGCGGGTGGCCTATTACACCGACGACGGCACGCTGGCCGTCTCACCCGCTGTGCGCCGCGCGGTGATCGAGGCGGCGGGCATGCTCGCGGGCCGGGGCGCGCAGGTGCTGGAGTGGCGTCCGCACGATGTACTGCATGCCGTGGACATCTTCTATGGCCTCTTAAGCTCAGATGGCGGCGCGACCCTTTCGGGCATTCTAAGCGGCAATCAGAAAGACCCGCGCATCGCTCAATTGCTGACGCTGGCCAGCGCGCCCGCGCCGATGCTGGCCTCGGTGCGTGGGCTGCTGCGAGCCACGGGCCAGAAGCGCACGCTGGAGGTGGCGCGCAACTTTGGTCAGCGGCGGACGGTGGACTACTGGCGGCTGGTGGAGGAGCAGATGGCCTATCAGCAGCGCTTTCTGGACGCGCTGGATCGCGACGATGGTGGCCCATTCGATGTGATTATCGCTCCGGCGTGCGCCGTGCCCGCTTTCCTGCATGGGGCAAGCAAAGACCTGCTGACGGCGGGCGGCTATGAGGTGCTCTATAACCTGCTGGGCTATCCAGCAGGCGTCGTCCCGGTGACGCGCGTGCGCGCCGACGAGGAGTCGTCGCGCAAACGCTCAGGCGACCGGGTGGAACGCGCGGCGCGGGCGGCGGAGCAGGGCAGCGCGGGCCTGCCGATTGGCGTGCAGGTGGTGGCGCGCCCCTGGCGTGAGCATGTGGCGCTGGCGGCGATGCGCGCCATCGAGGAGGATGCCCGCAGACGCGACGACTTCCCCGCCAGCCCGCCGCTTTAAAAGGCCAGCATTACGTCTGGCTCACCGACCAGAGGAGAAAGGGAATGTTCCATTCCCAACCATTTGACGTTGCCGCCTATGAAAAACGTTCGCAAGAAGGCCCGTGTTTTATCTGCGAGCTTATTGCTGGCGCCAATCCCCATCACATGATTTATGAGGACCAGACGGCCGTCGTTTTCCTGAATAAATACCCTGTTTTGTATGGTTATACTCTGGTGGCTCCCCGCGAACATCGCGAACAGGCAACGGGGGACTTTACACTCGAAGAGTACCTTGCGCTCCAGGGATTGATTTACCATGTTGGCGAGGCTCTGCGCCATGTGGTTCCGACCGAACGACTCTATATTCTGACGCTTGGCAGCCAACAGGGAAATCGACACGTGCACTGGCACCTCGCCCCGCTACCGCCCGGCGTTCCGTATGAACAGCAGCAAATCGCCGCCCTTGACCTATCCGGGGGTGTTCTTGCGCTTTCCGATGAAGAGATGGCATCACTGGCACAGACTCTTCGCCAGGCGTTGCGGCAGCGTGGCCTCTCTTCAACGGCCCTCTGAAATAGCATCTCCCCGAGATGGTTCCTGGGGAAACCGGACGACTTGATATACGCGCCACGCTTTCCGCTTTCCCATTGGCGCGTGAGAAGAAGGAACCGGCGGACGACCTGGCAATGCGGGCACAGAACGAACAGGAGGACCAGATGACGACGGGACGGATGATCGAGTTCGAGGCCGATGGAGCGACCGCGCCGGGCTATCTGGCGACGCCAACTACCGCGACGGGGCCAGGTGTTGTCGTACTGCATACCTGGTGGGGGCTGACAGAGCCGTTTCGCCAGGTCTGCGACCAATTGGCGGAGGCGGGATACGTCGCGCTTGCCCCCGACCTCTACCACGGCAAGACGACCGCGTCGGTCGAGGAGGCGCAGGCGCTAGGCTCGGCGCTCGATCAGCACATGGATCAGTGGCGCGGCGATATTCGCGGGGCGATGCGCTTTCTGCGCGAACACGGCGCGACGAGTCCAGCGGATGGGCAAGGCGCATTTGGCTTCGTCGCCTTCTCGCTGGGCGGCGCCTACGCGCTCGATACGTCCGTCGAGCTGCCTGATGAGATCGCCGCCGTCGTGACCTTTTATGCCGCCTATCCTGGTCTGGACTATGGCCGCGCGAAGTCCGCCTATCTCTGCCACTTCGCGGAGGATGACCCCTACGAGTCGGCGGAAGCGGCGGCGGAGATGGAACGGGAGCTCCAGGCGGCAGGCAAACGAGCCACCTTCTACACGTATCCGGGGACGAAACACTGGTTCTTCGAGGCAAATCACCCGGAGACCTACGATGCCGCCGCCACGGCGCTGGCGTGGGAGCGCACGCTTGCCTTCCTGAACGCCGAGCTGCACCGGTCGTAACTCCTGTCTGTGGCTGCGATTCAGTAGCTGGAGGATTTAATGAACGCAAGCACGAGCAAGGCGCAACTCCTCGATGACCTGAGGACCGAACAGGCTGGGTGGGAGACATTGCTGGACGAGATCGGCGAGGAGCACATGACGCAGCCGGGCGTCGCTGGCGGGTGGTCGATTGCCGACATCGTCGCGCACCTGACCGGCTGGCGTACGCGGACGGTGGGGCGATTCCAGGCGGCGTTGCGCCACGAGGCGCCGCCCCCGCCCGAATGGCCATCGCACCTCCAGACGGACGACGAGATCAACGCGTGGATCTACGCCGCCAACCACGACCGGCCCGTCGCCGACGTGCTGCGCGACTCGCGTGCCGTCTTCGAGCAACTGGTGGAGACGTTCGACGCCTTCCCCGAGGCGGAATTGCTGGCGCCCGGACGCTTCCCATGGATGGAGGGCGAGCCGCTGACAGGCGCGATCTTCTTCGCCCATTATCACGAAGAGCACGAGCCGGATATGCGCGCTTTCCTAGCGAAGATCAAGCAGGAGGGATGATGTTACGTGCCCAGCGCATCCAGCAGATCCCTCACGGTTGAACAGGCGCTGACCCTGCTTGAGGCGACGCCGCCGCGCCTTGCCACGCTGACCGACGGCCTGACACCAGCGCAATTGCTGACGGCTCCCGCTCCCGATGAGTGGTCCGCCAACGATGTGCTGGCCCATCTACGCGCGTGCGCCGATATGTGGGGTAAGTCCATCATGGCGATGCTTGCCGAGGACGAGCCGACGCTGCGGGCGGTCAATCCCCGCACCTGGATCAAGCAGACGAACTACCGCGAGCTGGACTTCCGGCCCTCGTTGCGCGCCTTCACCGCACAGCGCACCGAGCTGTTGGCCGTGCTGAAACCGCTGTCGGCCGAAGGGTGGTTGCGCTCGGCGACTGTAACGGGAGCGGGAAAGCCACTAACGCTGACCGTGCTATCGTATGCGCAGCGGCTGGCGCTCCACGAGCGACCGCACGTCAAGCAGATCGAGCGCATCGGCGCTACACTCACCACGCTGAGCCAGCCTTAACGTTTCTGGGGGAGAATATATGGAGACCGTGTGGAATAGCGCGCTGTGGCCACAATTTGGCGCGGCAATTGACATGCTCGAAAAAGCTCTGGTAGCCTGCCCGGACGCGCTCTGGCGGGAGCGTATCTGGCCCGACTCGCCGCCGCCGGAGTTCCCGCCGCAGTTCGCGGAGTTCTGGTATGTC
>DATBIB010000062.1:0-14970 GCA_036557205.1 Ktedonobacterales bacterium
GGCTTTGGGTTGCTCTGGGCGCTGGTGCTCGTCACGATCGCGCTGGCGGTCGTCCAGGAAATGTGCGCGCGGATGGGCGCGGCCACCGGCGAGGGACTTTCCGACCTGATTCGCGAGCGCTTTGGCGTGCGCGGCTCCGCCTTCGCGATGTCAACACTATTCTTCGCCAATGTTCTTATCACTATCTCCGAATTTGCCGGGATCGCCGCCGCCTGTGAACTGATCGGCATCTCCAAATATATTACGGTGCCGCTGGCCGCCGTCGGCATCTGGCTCATCGTCACGCGCGGCTCGTATGAGCGTGTCGAAAAGATCTTCCTGTTCATGGCGTTCGCCTTCTTTGCCTATCCAATCGCCGCTATCATGGCCCATCCCGACTGGGGCGATGTGCTGCATCACACCGTCGTTCCTACGGTCTATCTCAACGCCACCTACTTCCAACTGCTCGTCGGCGCGGTTGGCACGACGATCACGCCCTATATGCAGCTTTTCATCCAGTCCAGCGTCGCCGAGAAGGGCATCCAGATGGAGGACTATCCGGCAGAGCGGCTAGAAACCTACGGCGGGTCGGTCTTCGCGGGCATCGTCGTCGCCTCCATCGTCATCGCCACAGGCGCGACAGTCTTCGCCGCCAGCCATGGCGCGGGGGTGCAGATCAACGACGCCACCCAGGCCGCGATGGCGCTCGTGCCTTTCCTGGGCCGCTTCGCCCCGATTCTCTTTATGGTTGGGCTGCTCGGCGCGTCGCTGCTGGCGGCGGCGGTCGTGCCGCTGGCCACGGCGTACTCGGTCTGCGAATCGTTTGGCTTCGAGCGCGGCGTCTCGTACTCATTCAAAGATGCGCCCATCTTTCAGGGCCTCTTTACCGGTATGATTATTCTAGGCGCGGTCGTCGCGCTCATCCCAGGGTTGCCGCTGATCCCGCTCATCGTCGTGGCGCAGATCATCAACGGCATGCTGCTGCCGATTCTGCTGGTCTTTATTCTGCGTCTGGTCAATGACCGGCGCATCATGGGCAAATACGTCAACAGCGTCCTTCAGAACTTCATTGCCTGGGGCATTACCGGCGTGTTGACCGTGCTCTCATTCATCATGATTCTCAGCATCGTGCTCCCTGCCGTCGGCATTCCCTTCCTGCAATGACCAGGAACGAATCGCTACGGTAGCCTGCGCTGATTTTGCGGATAAAGGAGCGTTCCTATGGCTGCGCTGACAGAATTTCTCGGAAAACCCATTCGCGATCCCAACGGTGAGGCGGTGGCGGCGCTCCACGATCTTGTGGTGCGTCTGCCCCAGACCGAAGCGCCAGCAAACCCCATGGATATCTATCCGCCGGTCATTGGTGTGGTGGCGCGAGTGAAGGGGCCACGTGGCTCGCGTGACATCTTTATTCCCCTGGAGGAAGTGAGAAGTCTCACACCGGAGGGCGCGGAACTGTCAACCCAGCAAATGAACCTGCGACGCTTCCAGCGGCGTGAGGGCGAGATGGTGCTGCGCGAGGGTCTCTTCGACCGCCAGGTGGTGGACCTGGAGGGGCGACGTGTCGTGCGCATCAACGACCTCGATCTTTCCCGGCGCGATGACAGATGGCGGCTGGTCGCGGTGGATATTGGGCCAAGCGCGCTGCTGCGACGGATGGGCTGGGCGCGAGTCGGCCAGGCGGTGACCGCCGCCTTCGGACGCGATTTCGCCCGCAAGGCGCCGATGATCGACTGGTCACAGGTGGCTCCGGTTGCCAATGAAGAGGATGGCGCCCTCCGCCTGCGAGTGCCGCGCTCCAAGATTGAAGTGATGCGCCCCGCTGAGTTGGCGCGTCTGCTGGAGCAGCTGACGCCGCAACAGGGCGCGAAACTGCTGGATGATCTGGACGAGGCGCAGGCCGCCGACACCCTCGAAGAGCTGGAAGACGAGCAGCAAGGCCAGATTCTGCGGGCGATGGACCCCGAGCGCGCCGCCGATCTGCTGGAAGAGATGGAGCCGGACGAGGCGACCGACGCGCTGCAAAGCATCACCACCGAAGAGGCGCAGGATCTGCTCAAGCGCATGGACCGCGACGAGGCGAGCGATGTGCAGGAGCTGCTGGGCTGGCCGGAAGACAGTGCGGGCGGCATTATGACGACCGACTACATCTCGGTGCCCGATTGGGCCACCGTCGAGGAGGTCATCGAGGCGCTGCGGGCGCGCGCGAAGGCGGCGGCAAACGATCTGGATGATCCGCTGCCGGAGGGGCTACAGGAAATCTACATCGTGAGCGGCGATATGCCCGCGCCGGTTCGGTCAAATGGGGCGAAAGCGCGCGCGAAGGGCCGCCCGCGAACGTCTGGCGCGCCGACAGTGGCGGCTCCTCGCCCCGGCATCTCACTGGAGGCGGAGGGCAGGCTGGAGGGCATGGTGTCGTTGCGCGACCTGCTGCTGGCCGACCCCGACGCGCGCATCGCCGACATCGCGCACCCGACGCAGCACATGGCGCACCCGCTGGACAACGAGCGCGACGTGGCGCACACCATCGCCGACGACGACCTGCTGGCGCTGCCGGTGGTGGACGACCAGGGCGCGCTGCTGGGCATCGTGACGGTGGACGACGCGATTGACGTCATCCTGCCCACCGCCTGGAAGAAGCGCATCCCGCGTCTATTCCACTGAGTGGCCACCCTTCACGGCGCGGTTTTCAGGGGCAAAGCGAACATTCCCCGGCTCGTCGCGAGTAGTAGCGTTGGTGAAGGTTGATCGAGTACTAGCACACAGGTCAGTTCGCTCGCTAGGTCCGGCGGGATCGTGTCCAGCTGCCGCTGATGGTTGCTGCGTGGATCGAACGCCAGAATGTTCTGGCCGCTGAACAACACGACAATGCCCGACGGGCTGAGCGCAAGGTACCCATCATTCAGGCTGCTGAACTGCCACATCGCGCCATCGGCTGAGGAATAGAGTCCAGTCGAGCTATCCTGCTCATCAAGCGCATAGACTCGCTTGTCAGGAGAAGTCCAGAGGCTGAGATGTATCGCCGTTGGCCACTCACGTAAGAACTGCCATTTGGCGCCCGCGTTCCGCGTCTCATAGAGTCTGAATCCGGTGTTGTGGTTTGGCCCGAAAGCGCCATATATCAGGGCGTAGAAATGTCTGGGATCGGTGGGATCGACGGCTAATGCTTCTGGTGGCGTGTTGTCAGGAGATCCAGCGGCTTTTGGCGGCTGCGGCATGTGCGCATCGAGCGGCGTGAAATCCCCCGCGAGCGTGAGATCATTCAGGTGGAAGTCGCTTATCTGCCCTGGGGGAAGAAAGCCAGTGATCAGATGGCCATTCACCAATGCGGGCATCCAATAGCCCGGATCGCTATACAAGTCCACAGTATAGCCATTTGGGATAGCTAGCATCTGCCAGGAGAGGCCATTATCGCGGGTCACGAGCAACTGGTTTGTCGAGTTAATGCCTGTTTGGAGAACGAACGTCTGGGGAAGGATGGTATCCGCCACAATCTTGCAGAACGTTGTCGGTGACGCGCCGGTAATAGTGTGGGTCTGCCAGTGACGGCCAGCATCCATACTCCACAGGAACTCCGGCATTGATGTTTGGTTCCCGCCAAGCGGTAGCAATCCGCAACCCGCGATCTCCGAGGGATTTGCCGGGCTGGTGACAAGAGCCCTGAAGCCTGAGGTGTTGGCGAATATCCGGCCATCCGGCGTTGGCGCGCTATACCAACCGATGGGCAACGATAGCATAGCGATGGCTCTGTCAGGCGCGACTGGTCGCCGGGAACCTTGCCGTGAGGAAGCCTCGCAGCCACTGAGTGCGAGCAGGAGGGCTATCGTCAGGATGATCAGCTCGACTCTCCGCCGTGTCATAGGCGTCTATCCCTCCCGCGCAACGTTATCGCAAGCCTTTCACCGTCACTGCCATACAGACGGATTCACACCTGCAAGGTGACTCTATGCTTTAGGAAGGGACATTGCCATCTCAGGAATATAATGGCCTGTGACACGAGCCACTTATGGAACAGACCGCTAATGCAACCCATACCCTTCGTTCCACTGTGGTGAGAAAGGATAAAAACCTCGATGAGTGACTCGAATGAGCAATCGCATGCGCAACTCCATCTGGACGATCTCCCCGCGCTTCCCCAATCGCAGGCGATACGCATCCTCGCGCCCAGGCTCTGGCAGGACGAACAAGTTGTGGCGATCTGGCTGGGTGGCAGCCTCGCCGCAGGCACAGGCGACCTCTACAGCGACATCGACCTGCGCGTCGCCGTCCCGCCCGACGACCTTCCCGCATGGGAAACCTCAGACCTCCACACCATCCTCGAAGGGGCGCCGCTGGCCAGGCAACTGGTCAAGCTTGCGGAGGGCGCGTTCATCCACCACATGATTCTGCAAAACGGCGATATCCTCGATCTGCTGGTGCAAAGCGCCAGCGCCGCGCCCAGCGAAGAGCCTATAATGATTCTCGGCTGCCGCGACGACCCATTCGCCGAGCGGCTCGCCTCCAGCAATCAACCGCCTGCGCCTGTCAAGACACCTATCACCAGCGAGGCGGTGCGCGAACTGGTCGTGGCCTTCTGGGTCAACAGCCACAAGCATCGCAAGGTGCTATATCGTGGGCTTGATCTGATGTTCCCCGCCGCGACGAATGCGAACTGGCACATGCTGATGCGCATGTGGTACATCGACGCCACCGGCTGCGACACTAGCTCATACCAATTCTCCGGCATCCACGGACTCACCGAGCTGGTGCACGCCGTAGAGTCGGTCAACGGGGCTGAGCCACTGACGCTATGCGGCGCGCCGACGCAGACCCGCGAGGAGATCTGCGACGCGATTGAACGCTATCAGGAGACCGTCTCGCTGCTGGGGCGGCGTCTGGCCGAGCGTTTCAACTTCGAGTACCCAGCGGACCTCGAAGATACCGTGCGCCGAGACTGGATAGCCTTCCGAGCGACGACCTGACTCATTATCAACACGTCACATGCTGGCCAGAAGCTTCTCGCGAAACTCCTCGACGGTCATGCCAAATACCACTTCGTCGTGAAAAACGCCGTCGGTATAAACCATGCGGCGCAGACGGCCCTCGACCTGGAAGCCGAGGCTTTCGTGCAAGCGCATTGACGCCTCGTTGAAGCTGTAGACCTTGATGGTCACCTTCTGGTAGCGGCGCTCCTGGAAGTAGTAGCGCAGCAACAGCCGGATAGCCTCGCTGGCGTAGCCCTTGCGCTGCTCCCCACGCTTGACGTTGATGCCGTAGCTGAATGTGCCGACGCGCGGGTCAGCCTCGTGCACTCCAAGATCACCGACAACCGCGTCATCCTCGATGCGGGCAATCGTGAAGCGGATGTTATCATCGGTGATTGGTCGCGTGGACTCTTGCTCAGTCCAGCGCCGCACCGCCTCGCGCGACTGCGGTGGCGGGATGAAGTAGAGCGGGCGCGTTTGTTCGTCGTCGAAGTTCCAGGCGAAGTACGTCTCCCAGTCACCCGGCTCGATGGCCCGCAGCCGTATCAGCTTCCCCTGCCAGAGCGAATGTGACTCATTCACGTTCATTTCCGATGCCCTACCTCGGCCCAATGGCGCGGACGGCGGCAACGGCGGCCTCCAGATTGGCGGCGGGGGTGCGCGGGGGAATCGAGCAGCCCGGCGCGACCAGCACGCGGCGGCCCTCCGTCTCCTTGATCGCCGCCCGTACCTCCTCGTCCACCTGTTCCGGCGTGCCATCGGGCAGCGTCGTCTTCTCGCTCACGCCGCCCATTACCGCCTTTGTCGTCCGCTCCTTGCCCTCGCCCAGCGATGGATTGCCCGGCAGCGTCGCCGCCCAGCTGATCGCCGCGACGGGATAGTCGGCCAGCAGGTCGAAGTAGATGTGCTCGCCGCAGTTGTGCAGGACATTCAGCGGCGCCTTCCCGGCGAACGCATTCATCACGCGCTGGTCGTACTCGCGCCCGAAGCGGCGATACTGCTCCTCGGTGAGGAAGTCACTGCTGGCCCAGCCGGTCGTCGCGAAGAAGATGCCACTCGCGCCCGCCTCCAGCGTCGCCTGCACGTAGTTGGCGAAGGTCTCCGCGATGACGTCGAGCGCGGCCCGTAGCGCATCGGGATTATCCTGGATGGTGGTCAGCACCGGACCAGGCTGGTTGCCGACCAAATACTTGGCGACTGAGAGCGGCGAGAAGACCGTTTGCATGAAGTACGCCTCACCCGCCAGCCCGTCGCGAATCTGCCGCAGCGCTGCAAGCTGCTCGCCCAGCACGCCACGATCTGGCTCCAGCGGACGCAGCCGCCGCCAGTCGCCCGGCTCGCGCACCGGCCAATCGACGAAGCGCGGCCCATGGTTGGGATCATCGCTACGTTCCAGCTTCGCGCCCCAGTCCTCCACGTGATAGCTGGCGCGCGGATTCACCTTCATGTAATCCCAGTCATACGTGCGATAGTTCGCCAGCATCGCCTCGGCCAGCTCCTCCGCGCTCCACTCCTTCAGATAGCTATGGCCCCAGAAGCTGATCGGCACGCGATCCACCGCCGCGCCCTTCAGCGCCGCATCCACCCGCTCGATCTTATTCATCGCTCGTCTCTCCTTCGCGTCGTACGGCTGGCGGTTAAAACCGCGCCTAAGCGTCTCGCTGCGCTCAACGGCCAAGGCCGCCTTCGCGGCCTCGAGAAAGTATGCGAGGTTTGGTTTCTGGAGCCTGCGAAGGCAGGCTTTGCGGCTTCCGCAAGAGGCCCTTAGCCGCGACTTCAGTCGCCAGGCGCTTTCCCGGACGATTCCTAAACCAATTCATCCCACATCCGCCGTCAGATGATAACTCGCGGGCGTCTGCGTCGTCGGGGCCAGCGCCGAGACCGCCAGCAGCACCTTCGTCACCGAGCCGCCGAAGCCGGAGATCGTCGCCTGCCCCGTCCCTTTCGCCGCATCCAACGGAACCTGGACGATGGTTGGCGTCGCCTGCCCGGCGGTATAGACCACTGCCTGCACCAGATACTGCTCGGGCAGCACATTGTTCGAGCGTATCCAGCCGTCGGCCTTCCAGCCGTTATCCGCCGCGACGTTATCGCTGAAATGGAGCTGCGGAATCGAGAGCGCATCCACCGTCATCCCCGCAAAATGCACCGCGTCATCGGTGATCGACTCGAAGCGCAGCAGAATCTTCTTGCCCGCCCACTGGCTCAAGTCCGCCGACTCACTGACCCACTGCGGCGAGTCGCCCCCACCACTGATGCCCGTCATGCCGTTGCCATAGTTGCCGCCATTGGGATTGGTCGAGGTGGATGTGGTCGTCGGCACGGTCGTCCAGTTCTTGCCGCCATCGTCCGAGACGGCGAGATAGCCGTAGTCGTAGTCCGTCTCCAACTGATACCACGCCGCGAAGTTGAGCGTCACCGGCTTGCCCGCCAGCGCGCTCAGGTCGAAGGCACGGGTCAGCGTCGAGTCCATCTCGTTGCCGCTATTGCTCCACCACTCCGCCGCCGTGCCCTGATACGGCGTATTCGGCACGATGCCAATCGTCGGCTGGCCGTCGAAGCGAACCGTCAGCGTCCCCGATTTCGTCCCCGGCGTGAATTCATAGTACTGCGCGGCATACTGCGCCACCGTGGCTGGCTGCACTGTCGAGCCGTCGGCATAGGGATAGCTTTCCGCCTGATGCTGCACCGTGGCGCGCTTGCCCGGAATCTGTGGATAGGCGTAGATGCCATTAGCGATGGTGGGATCGTTGAGCAGATTCGCCAACACATACTTGCCGAAGACATCGTTGAAGCGGTCTTTCGTTCCCATCGCCGCCAGCGCCGCGTCGACATCCAGCGGCTCCTGCTCCGGGCTGGTCAGCAGCTTGCGCAGGATATCGTAGCCACCGTAGTGCTGGGCGAGATACGAGAGGAAGAGATAGCCCGCGCCATAGTGGATGAAGTCGGTCTGGCTGTCGCCCGTCCAGCCGCCGAGCATGGTGTCGGGATTCGCCAGCAGCGCGTCATCCATCCCCTGGACGCTGTAATTGTTGAGATGCTGCGCCACGACCGACATCCCCTCGTTCTGCCACGAGTCATCACCCGGATGCCAGAACCAGTGGATCATATGCTGGAACTCATGGGCAATCGTGGCGTTATACTCCGAGGTTCCGGGCTGGCCGATGGAGCTGGCGAGGTTGACGTAGATCATCTGGCGCTCGTTCGAATACGGCGAGACGGCTCGCGGAAACTCATCCTCAGATGAGAAGTAGCCGCCGAGATATTCGCCAAGGTAGCGGGCGTTGAGCACGGTGATATGCGGGTCGTCATCCGGGCCGGGGAACCACTGCGAGCCGAAATACTTGCGGTCGGTCGGATAGGTCTTTGTCTCGAAGACCCGCGCCGACGCAGCGACACTCGCCGCGCTGACCCTCGCGCCATCCTCGACATACATATACAGATGCGGTGTGACGACGGTCAGCCGCGCGCGAATCTGGTGATAGCCGCCTGACTGGTCGGGGTTGACGACCCAGAAGGTGCGCTCGTCGCCAACCTTCTCGTTGCGCGGCGCGCTGCGCACGCGGCAGGGAATCGCGCCGCCATGGCTGACGAGGCGCTGGGCGATGCTGTAGAAGTTGCGGACGGGCCGCGGCGTCTCCAGCACGCGCTCGGCGTTATAGGCGGCGATGGCCTGAGCCGAGGCATTGGCGGGCAGCGTAACGGTCACAGGCGCTTCGGGCGTCGTCCACGTCGGGCAGGCTGCCGTCAGCGGATCGGTGGCCGGGGCGAGCGTGGCCGTCGGCGCGGCTGGCCGGACGCTCCAGATCGGCGTGCAGCCACTGAGCAGCAGGGCCAGCGTCAGGAAGACCAACCCTATATGAGCCAGGAATCGCGGGCGTCGCATCTGTGGCATTGTGTGGCGTTCTCCTGCGTGTCTTCGTGGCACCTGCGCGCCTGCCGCGTCCCTCATTATAGCAGCGGATCAGTTGAGGTTGCCTGCGCCATTTCGCCGGGACTCGTTATTGCTGAGCATGCAAAGGTACTATCAGCGGTTACGAGATGCCAATATTTCCGCGACTCTTTGATACAATAGGCGCCGATACGCGCCTGGTTTCAGCGTGATGCCGCGACGATGCGGCATGATGGGGCGCGTCGCGCGAGCTGACCGCGATGAGCCAGCGTCAAAAATGGCAAGGGGTTATGCGCCCGTGAAGCGACGAAGAAGTGGGCTGGACCGGCTGATTTATCGTTTTCAGGACCGGTGGGAGACAGATCGCCAGTTTCGCGCGATGGTGAGCGGAGTGCTGGGGCTGGTGATGATCATCGCGCTCTGCTCGTGCATGGGTGTGGTCACGACGATAGCCAACAACACCGTCGCCAGTGTGAATGCCGCGCGTAACGTCGGCGTCGCCAATAGCCAGCATGCCGATACGGGCATTGGACAGATCCAGGCCGTGCCCACCTTCCCCACCGCCACCGTCCCCGCCTGGCAACCGGGCAGCTCACCGTCCGCTGGCGTCATCCCCGATTCACAGACACCGCTCCCCTCGCCCACGCTCGCACCGACGGCCACGCCTCAACCCACCGTGCCATGCACCGGCAACTGTGGCGGTGGGGGAGGCGGCGGTGGCGGCGGTGGCACGTGGCTAGTGACCGTTACCGGCTATGGCACACCGTCCCCCTGTATCGCGGGGAGCGCTTGCAGCTTTACGGTCCATACCAGCATTGCAGGCGTGAATACGCCGGGCGTCGGGCTGGCGATTGTCATCACCTTCCCCGGTGGTGGCACATATTTGGATGAGAATGGCGAGATGACCAATGGTAGTGGCAACTACACCGCCCACTTCACCGTGCCGGGCGGCGCCTCGGCGGGCAACGCGGACGTCTGGATTCAGGCGCACTATAACGGGATAACGAACGACAGCTTTCACCTGCCCTTGCCTTGCCAGCCATAGCGGCCATTTTGGCCTATACGGAACTCATGATGTTGTAGAACAGTAGTCAGTAGATAGTAGGCAAGGAATTTGGGAAGAACCTGACTGTCAGGAGGAAGAGCGGCATGATGCGACGTCCGCAGTGGGCAGGCCCGCGTATCAGCATGCTGGAGCAGGCAATCCGCAGGTTTCAGGACCGGTGGGAGACCAATCGCCAGTTTCGCGCGATGGCGAGTGGGGTCATAGGGCTGGTGATGGTCGTCGCTCTCTGCTCGTGCATGGGCGTCGTCACCACCGTCGCCAATAGCGCGCTGGCCGGGTTCTCCGCCGCGCGCGACTCCGGCTCAGCTGGGAACACCAACACCGGCACCGGACTGATCAAAGGCGTGCCGACCTTCCCCACCGCGACCGCCCCCTCCTGGCAGCAGAGCGGCGTGCCTCCGTACACAATCATCCCCAACTCCCAGACGCCCGTCCCACAACCCACCGACCCACCAACCGCCACGCCAGGCAGCGGCGGCCCTGGCGGCCCTGGTGGCGGACCAACCACCTGCAATGGCGGCGGCAAAAATACGTGGGCGCTGACCCCCTGCCCGCAGATACACGGCCAGTCGGGCACGCTCACCATCTCGTCGCCATCTCATCCCAATGCTGGACTCAACATTCTGCTCAGCTTTGGCTGCAGCAGTTGTACGTTCGACTGGACACCCGCACAGGCCAAGCTGGACGCCAATGGTTATTTCAGCATCACCTACACGGTCCCAGCAGCGGCGGCGAACAGCCAGGTGCCCATCAGCGGGATGATCAATATCAGCGGCGGCCCCACCCTCAGCATCAACGCTGCGCCCGTGCAATAGTGCGTAATTGAGCAGGCGGGCTAATGCCGGACGGCGATACGGAGGCTGACTGGCGCGAGCACGGCGAGTCCCTGCTCATGTCGAACTGCTACGCCGAAGCGCTCTTACCCTATACACGCACCCTCGAAGGCCGCCCAACGATCCCGCCACCTGGGTGGGCAAGGCGCGTGCCCTGGTCGCCGCCATACCGGGATGCAATGCAACCTTCTATCCCGATGAGAGCCACACGCTCGATGGCCATACGCGCGAGATGCTCACGGCCATAATTTCAGACGCGGAGAGCGAACAAAACGATCACACGACCAGCGATTCGCCCCAGGTGTGACGCATTACCATCTGCATTCTGTGTGCGTCGGATACACTGGATGGTGACCGATATTCCTTTTTGCCTGTTGCCGTTGCGAGTGATGCCCATACATTGCTATAATGGGGCGCGAGTTGCCACGACACATACCCGACACAAGCGAACAGCACGTAGTGTATTGGCGGGTTTCTGAGGGGAAGGCGGCGCGGGTTTACGCATGCTCGGACGAGTTCTCAAAAATCGCTATAAGCTCATTGATGAGCGGGGCCGTGGCAGTATGGCGACGGTCTATATCGGGAGAGATCTCGAATCAAACCGTCTCTATGCGGTCAAGGTGCTCAGCCGTGAGGCAGCGGCGGATTCCGAGCTGGCCGAGCGTTTCCAGCGCGAATTCGAACTGCTCAAGCGGCTCTCGGGGCCTCATGTCGTCAGCCCGGTGGACGCCGGCGAGGACCGTGGCAGCCTCTTTATCGTCATGGACTACGTGGATGGGCACAACCTCAAGCATGCCATCCTGACCGGTGGTCCCTTCCCGGTGCGGCGCGCCATCGACGTGGTCGAGCAGTCCGCCGCCGGGCTGGTGACCGCCGCGGAACAGGGCATCGTCCATCGCGATATCAAGCCACAGAACCTCTTGCTGAGTGTCAACGGTGTGGTGAAGCTGACCGACTTCGGCCTGGCGCGCAGCAACGAATCGCGCGATATCACCGTCACCGGCTTCTTCGTCGGCACGCCGTTCTACGTCGCCCCCGAGCAAGTGGAAAACAGCCGCCGGGCCGATACGCGCGCCGATCTCTACTCGCTGGCCTGTGTCTTTTTCGAGATGCTGACCGGGCGCGTCCCCTTCGACGGGGAGCATGCCTGGGATGTCGTCATGCAACACCTCAACAATCCGCCTCCTTCGGCACGCGCCTTGCGACCGGAACTGCCAGCGGAGTATGACGTCTTCTTTCAGCGAGCGTTGGCCAAGAAGCCCGCGGAACGTTTTCAGTCGCCGCGCGTCTTTCTCGACGCCATCGAAGCGCTGCCGATTCCCGAGCGCGGGACCACCGCGCCGTCCACCGAGCCACCGCTCGGCGTGATGATTGCCGGGAACGGCCAGACGTTTATGCTGACGGCGCCCGAGATGGTGCTTGGGCGGAGCGATCCGCAGCGGAATACGCGACCCGATATTGACCTGCTGCCGCTGGACCCGCAACAAACGGTCTCGCGCCAGCATGCGCGCATGAGCTATCGTCAGGGGAAATTCTATCTGGAGGATCTCAAGGCGTTCAACCGAACGCGCCTGAATAACGAGCCGCTAGTCCCGTATCAGGAAGTCGAAGTGCATTCCGGTGATATGATGCGGCTTGGCAACGTAGAGCTCCGCTTCGAGGTACGCACCCGCTGACGTTGTGAAGAGCGGCTGGGCGAAGGGAATAGGCATTGTCAACTACCCCGCGTGAACGCGGGAGCTTGCGATCTAGGGAGGTTCACCCTGACGCCATCAGGAGCACTACTACCCGTGAATCCCTACCTGATTTTCAACAGGAGGCTGGTTGACACCCTGTGTGGGGCAGACAGCCCGTCTCCGCCGCAGACGCACCCACAGTATCCCTGGCCTTACGGCCTTTGCGTCCGGCGTCACCGCCTTGGCGGAGCTACCCGTGTCAAGCACGGTAGGTTCAGTCTACCACACAAGAAAGGAGACGGCCATCCATCCCTCCCGCTAGAGTAGGGGTCTCCTGGCCGGGTTATTATGAATCTGACACTTGAATCCGCCATACTACCAGTAATTGCCGCCGGAGGCCTGGGAGGCCCTGTCCTCGTGGCCATTGGCGGGCTGGTGGTCATCGTCGCGATCCTTCTGGTCTTCGTGATGGTGCTCCGCAGCAATGGCGACGCGAAAAAGACATCGCGCGGCATTGGCTACGATGCGAATCAGGGGCCATACGGCCAGTCGCGCGCGCCAGTGAGCCAGCCCGGCCGCTCACGTCCAGGAAGCGGCTGGGGCGAGGACTATGGTGGCCCCGCGAGCCGTCCAAATGCCGGACCAGCCGCCAGCGACTGGGCATCCTACGGGAATCCAGGCGCGCCTGCCGCGGCGAATGCGGGTCGTGGCGCCGCTCCCGGCGGATGGGGTGGGCCGCCATCCGGCCAGGGCTGGGGCGATCAGCAGGGCTCCATTCCCCAGTGGGGCGGCCAGCCAGATAATATGGGGCAGCAGCCACAGTGGAGCGGCCAGCCAGCCGCGCAGGCGCCCGCCGGATGGGGCGCTCCCGCCGCGGGCAACGACTGGAATCAGCGGCCACCAGACCCACAGCAGGGGTGGAACCAGCAGCCCGCGCCGCAACAGGGCTGGGGTCAGCCAGCGCCACAGGGCGCCCCAAGCTGGAACAATCCGCCTACCAGCTCAAATGCTCCCGGTCAGGATTGGGGCGCGCCTGCCGCCGCGGGCGCGTATGGTGGCCAGCAGGACTTTGGCAATGGCGCGGGCGCCTATACCGAAGACCAGCGCACCTATGTCGTGCGGCCACAGACGGGGCAGGGCGAGCCGAGGCTTGTGGTCAGCGAGGGCAAGGAGCAGGGCCGCAACTACGACCTGCGCAAAGACCGCATCACCATTGGGCGCAGCCGCGAGAGCGATGTCTTCCTCGAAGACCTGGCCGTCTCGCGCACCCACACGACGATCAACCGGCAGCCTAATGGCCGCTATCTGCTGCGTGACGAGAACAGCGCCAACGGCACGCTCGTCAATGGCCAGCGTGTCAACGAGCACATGCTGGAAGACGGCGACAAGATCCAGGTCGGCCAGACGTTGCTGGTCTTCGTCTACCGCTAGCGCGGCTGGGCGTTCTCCGCAAGAAGGGCAGCACGGGTGGCAGAACAGGTTGATGACCAGGGCGTTGACGAGCTAATTGGCAAGACGCTCGGCCATTGTGTGATCGAGGAACTGATAGGCCAGGGGGGCATGGCCCGGGTCTATCGCGCCTATCAGGCGCACCTCGACCGTCACGTCGCCGTGAAGGTGCTGCCACCCTACTATGCCGCCGACCATGACTTCGTCGAGCGATTCAAGATCGAGTCGAAAGCGATGGCGCGGCTCACACATCCCAATATCCTCGTGCTGCATGACGCAGGGCGCGAACAGGGCCATCTCTTCATCACGATGGAGTACATCGCTGGCGGCAACCTGAAGGACTACATGGAGAGCCGCCCGTTCACCTTCGCCGATATTCCGCCCATCATCCACGATCTCGCCTCCGCGCTCTCCTATGCGCACGCCCAGGGCATCGTCCATCGCGATGTCAAGCCTGTGAACGTGCTGATGGATACTCAGCGGCGGGTGGATAATGGCAAGGAAACGGTCAGCCGCCGTGCCGTGCTGAGCGACTTTGGCATCGCGAAGATGGTCGAAAGCTCCAACGTCATCACACATACCGGCGCGGGCGTCGGCACGCCGGAGTATATGTCGCCGGAGCAGTGCCGCGGCGCGATGGTGGACGCGCGCAGCGATATCTACGCGCTCGGCGTGATGCTCTATGAGATGCTGACGACGCATACCCCCTTCGAGGCCGATAACTACACCGCCCTGGCGCACTCCCATATCTACGAGCCGGTGCCGCTGCCATCCACCCGCAATCCGCGCATCTCGCCCGCGGTGCAGGCGGTGGTGATGAAAGCGCTCGAAAAAGACCCGTCCGAACGCTTCCAGCAGGCAACCGATATGGCGCTGGCGCTCTCGGAGGCGATGGACTCTCAGAAGCCGCTACCCGGCCCCTCGCCGCGCACCACGGGAGGGCGCGGGCCGACCCCGATGGTCACCTGCGCGAAATGTGGCGCGCCCAATGTCCCACAGCAGCGCTTCTGCACGACCTGTGGCACGCCGCTCGGCTCTGGCTCGGTCGCCGTTCCTCACAAGCCTGCCCCTGCCACTGGCGGGCCGGAGTCGTGGGTGACATGCCCCAACT
>DATBIB010000063.1:0-15896 GCA_036557205.1 Ktedonobacterales bacterium
TCGTGGCATCCCCGCTCCTCCGGCTTCCTCGTTCTCACCGCCTTTCCCCCAGTCTACCACTGTTTGTTCGGTTTTGAGATAGTTACTTAGAGCAGGACGATGTCTTGGCGGCACTTGCGTTCGCCGCGCGGCTAAGCCAGGTCAAACGTATGGAACCGACTGGGCACTAATTAGCCTGTGCGCCACCGGTGCTCAGACTGGAAGGTGAGGTATTTGGTCGATGCCAAGCGCAAGGGTGTTGGACCGTAGCACGCTCGCGGTTGCCCTCGATGGCTGGTTGACGCCAACGGTGACGCCAACCCAAGTGAACACCGACGAACGAACACACACAGTTGGGAGCTGTGACGCCAGAAAATAAGGGCATCAACAGACGAGGACAGACTGAGACAATGAGCAGGCGGACAACTCAAAAACTGCTGCCCTTCACGGGCTTGTGGGTTCGAATCCCACCACCGGCACCACGTCCTCTTTCCTCTATTGCATCCGAAACGCCCAAATAATCTGATGGCAGCATGGCCTTTCTTGACGCCATCTGTACTCATCCACACAACTATGTATGCCTAGTTGGGTGTGTCCCGGAGAAAATATCCCATGGAATCGGATTCTCGGCTATGTCCACGCTGCGGCGAGGTAAAGCCTTTAACTGAGTTTACCCGTGATCGCAGCAAGAAGTCTGGCTATCATGGTTTGTGCAAGCGGTGCAATTATCTTCGCCTCAAGGACAAGCTAGGTTCTGAGCGCTACAGGCGGTACCGTAAAGAATGGGAGTTGCAGCATCGCTATGGCATGAACAGCGCTGGGTATGCACAGAGGATAGCTGATCAGGATGGACGGTGCCGCATTTGTCGATTGCAGTCCGAAAGACTCGTCGTCGACCATAATCACAAAACGGGTCAGGTTCGAGGTCTCCTATGTGTCTCGTGTAACGGTCTGCTTGGATTAGCAAACGACAGTGAGCAAGTACTTATGGCTGCAATCGAGTACTTGCGGGAGTTCAGGGACAAAGACACCGTTCAGCAAGCTGTAGAAAGCGAAGAGGCTTCTTAGCGTGCTACTGACTCCTCCCTTCGCCGTACATAGGCGCGCCCGTCTGCGCCATCATTCCTCATTTGGGGATGGCCGGGTGTGGCAGTGTGGCGCCGTGCGAGGAACGGGCGCTCGATGAGCTGATACGAGGCATAGGCCACGAGCGGGATACAGAGCAGCCGTAGCGGCAGCGCGAGCTGGTCGAACGGCGGCATCAGTCCCTGCAAGATCGGCAGATGCCAGAGATAGACGCTGAACGAGATCAGCCCGACGAAACGCAGCGGCCCCCAGGCGAAGACCCGCCGCAGTCGGCCGCTGCCAGACACGCCAAACACGAGCGCGAGCAGCAGCCCACCGAATGCGGCTGCCGCGGTCAGCGGATAGCCCTGAATGTCCCAACCCCAGAACGTCCCGGCATGGAACATGACAGCGCCCTTGCCCCAGGCGGGTACCGCGATGGCGAACATGCCCAGCGCGAACAGGAGCGACGCGGCTCCGAACCGCCGCGCCACATCCGTACTGATACGACGCTGCTCGATCACGAGGACATAGAGCGCCGCGCAGAGCATGCCCACGGCGAAAACAGCGAGGAATTTCCCTTGCATGCCCATGGTGGCCAGCACGAAGATGCCCCCTGGCGTCCGATCAACGCCATCCACATCGGGGAGCGTGGACATGACCAGCGAGTCAACCCACTGTAGCGTGAGCGCCAGCGCAATCACCGCGACGATGCCGAGAACCAGACGCGCGAGCGAGCGTGATGCGCCCACAACGTGGGAGATGCCCCACGCCAGCAGCGGCAATAAGAGGTAGAACTGCGCCTCGACGGCGAGCGTCCAGAAAGGGGCCTCGAGATCGCGATTGAAGCCTGGAAAATCATCGTGGATCATGAGGACGTGTACGAGCAGGTTGAGCGGCTCGACGGTACGCCTCAGCTGGTTCTCGGCCACAGCGACGACGAGCAGGCAGACCCAGTACGCGGGGACGATACGCAGCGCCCGACGCTGATAGAAATGGGTGGCTGATGGCAGAGGGCGGGCAGCCAACATCGTGCGCGCATACGGCAGGAACAAGAGGAATCCCGAGAGCACGAAGAACAGCCACACCCCATTCGCCAGGAAATACCAGGAGCCATTGATCGCCTGACTGACAGGCGTGTCATACGTGTCCACCCAGAGTAAGAGGTGAAAGACGACGACCATCAACGCCGCCACCGCACGGAGGCCGTCTAGCGAGCGCAATTCCCGCGGACCATGCTCCAGCGGCAGGAGGATAGTCCGCCATCGGTCCTTTGTCCATCTCGTCCATTTAGTCCATGCTCGACGCGGCTCCGACTCCCCCTGCTCCTTGTACTGGCGCCTCTGGAGCCTTCCAGGAGCTGAAACCATCTCACGTCCTTTCCTCCGCTTTTGTCCGCTCTCCTGCCGCACCATTTCCCTGCGGCGCGGACGCTGGCCACACAGTGAGCGTTGCCCGCAAAACGTGGGCCAGTATACCCTATACGGGCTTGTGGGCTCGAATCCTACCACCAGCGCCCATCCGCTTTTCCTACTCTTACTTTCCTATCTCTATTTCTTGCGCTCAGGTGTATACTGGCGCCATCCCCACGTGTGGGCGCGTTTCCTTCCTTGACATATCTCGTGCGCGGCGCTCTACTATCAGATACAGGCAAGCCCCCGTCCGCACATTCCAGGGACGACGAGGCGCCAACCGAACACCGTCATCGTCTCTCTTCTTTATGAACATCCCGATGCAGCGCTCAGGCATATTAGCGTAACAACCCAGCATATCATTCTCATCCGCGAGTCTCATGGGCGCATCGAGCCTCTCCGACTTCAATTGTGGCCCGCGTCACCAGCATCTGAGGGAGGTCGGCCCGCATGACGGACGCCCAATCATACCTGGAGAAAGACCCGCGGCAGCGGCTGGCTACCCTCTGGACGCCCACAAACCGGCGCCGGGCGTTGCTCGTCCTCGCCTTTCTCGTTGCCTATGCAGCGATCTCTCGCCTTCAGGCGCTCCCCCCTGCCCTGGATCCCGCGGGCGCGCTCCTGCTGGCGAGCTGCCTGTTACTGCCACCGCGCCGCTGGTGGCCCTACCTGCTAGTGGCAACCCTCGTCCAGGTCTGGATCTTTGCATCGCTGCGTCTGCCAGCGCAGGCTGGACTGCTGATCTGGGCTGCGAATCTCGCCGAGCCTATCGTCATTGTCTACCTGATGCGGCGCGCCGACCCCCTCGGCGCAATCGCTGACCCCTTCAGCACAATACCCACACGCATCGCCAACATGCGCGCGGTGGCCCTCTACGCGGCCTGCGTGCTCGCTGCCGCGCTCATCTCCGCCTCCCTGGCCGCCATGGGCCTGGCTACCATTGGTCGCCCGTTCGGAGCCTCATGGTGGATCTGGTTTCTAAGCGTCTGCTTAAGCGCACTGGTGCTTGCGCCCACCATCGTCTTGTGGGCGATTGGCGGTCTCCGCAGCCTGCAAACAGCCTCAAGGGGCCATGCGATTGAAGCTGTGGTGGTCTTTGGCGCGCTGGTGCTCGTCGTGCTGGTAGTCTTCGATAGCCACTTGCAGAGCCAGTACGTCGCCCTTGCCCCAGTGCTCATCTACTTTCCCGTGCCGTTGCTCTTGTGGGTGGCGGCACGGTTTGGCCAGCGCAGCACGATGACCGCCCTCGCACTATTCTGTCAGCTCGCGGTTATTGGCGTGGTTCAGCGAGTTGGGCCATTCATCTCGCTCTCGGACCGAGACAGCAAGCTCGCGTTGCAGGTCTACCTGCTCGTGATTGCGGTCCCAATCGTCCTCGTCGTGACGCTGCTCGAGGAGCGCGCGCGGGCGCTCGCCAAGGAGCACGTCAGCGATGAGCGCTATCGCGCTTTCTTCGAGCTGAATGCCGTCGGCGCGGCCCAGGCTGACCCGCATCAGGGACGGCTGCTCAGCGTCAATGAGGAGTTCTGTCGTATCACTGGCTATTCGCGAGACTCCCTGCTCGGCAAGCCCTTCACTGCGATCACGCACCCAGAGGATCGCGGGACGAATTACACTGAGTATCAGTCCCTGCTCCGTGGCGACATCCATCGAATTGGCGCGCAGAAGCGCTACATTCGTGCTGATGGTCGGATGATCTGGGTCCAGGCGGATGCGACGCTGCTGCGCGACGCGAAGGGAGAGCCACTACAAATACTGGTTATCATTCAGGACATCACCGACCGCAAGCAGGCCGAGGAGGCATTGCGGCTGAGCGAGGCGCGCTACCGCATGGCGTTCGAGTCTGCCGCGACCGGCATGATGCTTGTCGGACTCGATGGCCGCTCGCTGAGCGTCAATCGTCCACTTATGGCGATGCTCGGCAATTCTGAGGAGGAGTTCCACACGCTCAAGTTCCAGGACTTCACCTATGCCGACGACCTCGATCCCAACATGGACCTCTTCCAGCAGGCATTGGCCGGGAAGATCGATAGCTATCAGCTGGAGAAGCGCTTTATTCACAAGCAGGGCCACGTGGTCTGGGGTCTGCTCAGCGCGGGACTCGTGCGGGACGACGCGGGCAATCCACTCTACTTCGTCGGCCAGATACAGGATGTCACGGAGCGCCGCCGGGCTACGGACGAGTTGAGGGCAAGCGAGGAGCGATTCCGCCTCATGGCCGATACCGCCCCGGTGATGATCTGGCTCGCTGGCGCCGATGGACTGGTGACTTTCCTCAACGCGCGATGGTTGCGCTTCACCGGCCGCGCGCTCGACCGGGAGCTTGGCGATGGGTGGGCCGCGGGAGTCCATCCCGACGACCGTTCCCGCTGCCTCGCGACCTACCGAGCGGCCCTCCAGGCGCGGCGAGAATTCACCATGGAGTATCGGCTGCGACGCCACGACGGAGAGTATCGCTGGTTCGTCGATACCGGCGTCCCACGCTACTCGCCCGACCGGACGTTCCTGGGCTATATCGGCTCGGCCATCGATATCACCGAGCACCGTCAGGTGGAGGAACAGCTCAATCGCCTGAGCGCGCAGTTGCTGCGGACGCAGGACACCGAGCGGCAGCGGATCGCCCGCGAGCTACACGATAGCACGGTGCAGACCATCTCGGCGGTCAAGCTGAACCTGGGCATGCTGCGCCGTCGCCTGGGCAGCGATGGCGCGAGCGGCGGCAAGGTCGCCAGCGTGCTAGATGAGGGCGAGGAGCTGATGGACCAGGCCGCGACCGAGCTACGCACGCTTTCCTATCTGCTGCATCCGCCCATGCTAGACGATATTGGGCTGACCGCCGCGATTTCCTGGTACGTGGAGGGATTCGCCCGCCGGAGTGGTCTGCGCATCCAGTTGGAGGCGCCGACCGACCTGGGGCGCCTGCCCGTGCAGGTAGAGACGTCGTTGTATCGGATAGTCCAGGAGGCGCTCTCGAACGTGCATCTCCATTCGGGCAGCAAGAGCGCGCGCATCCGGCTGAACAAGCGCGGAAACGCGATATGGCTGCGCATTCAGGACCGCGGCAAGGGGATGCCAGCCGGGATTGCTCAGAATGGCGATGGAGGCGACGCGGGCGCGGTAGAACGTGCATCCGCCATTGGCGCTCCCGAGCTAGGGGTGGGCATCGCGGGGATGCGCCAGCGCCTCAGGCAGCTAGGTGGCCGTCTGGAGATCCGCTCGACGAGTCACGGCACGACAATCACGGCGGTGGCGCCGCTGGCCGGAATGCCACCGCGCGAGACCATTCCGCCGGGCGAGCAGAGCGACGACGATGTGATTGGGACGGCATAACCGAGCGCGCGCCGGTATAGTATTACCCTTGTGCGGCCAGAAGGCCCCGGCCTTCAGGCGTGGGGATGAATGACCTTCCTGCCCTTTCTTGACAATACGCATGCTTTAAGCATAGCATATACATATGCGTAAGGCACTCAAGTACCGCCTCTATCCCAACAAACAACAGCAGCGTCTCCTTAGTGCTCAACTGGAGGAGTGCTGTTGGCTCTACAACGAATTGCTGGCTGCGCGGCGTGACGCCTGGGAACAGCGGCAAGAATCTTTGCGTCTCTACGACCAGCAGGCGACGTTGCCGCTACTCAAAGCGGCACGGCCTACGCTGGCGAGTGTCCAGTCGCAGGTATTGCAGAATGTGGCGGTACGCATTGATCTGGCCTTCCAGGCGTTCTTCCGCCGTGCGCGCGCTGGAGCGAGCGGCGAGAAACCGGGCTACCCACGCTTTCGTGGCAGCGGGCGCTATGATAGCATCACCTATCCGCAAGTGCCGGTCGGCTGCAAGCTGGACGCGGAGGCGCGACGTGTTCGGCTGTACGGCGTGGGGCTGGTGAAGATCATCCTGCATCGCCCGCTGGAAGGCACACCCAAGACGGCCACCATCACGCGCAGTAGTACCGGCAAGTGGTATGTCTGCTTTGTCTGCGACTGCACTGAGCCGTCGCCCTTGCCCGCGACCGGCCAACCGGTCGGCATTGACGTAGGGCTCAAAACGTTTGCCATGCTCTCGACGGGTGAGGAAGTCGCCAACCCGCGCTTCTTCCGCCAGGAAGAGAAGGCGCTCGCCAAGGCTCAGCGTCGCCTGAGCAAAGCCGAGAAGGGCACGCCTGAACACATGGAGCGGCGCAAGGTCGTGGCGCGTGTGCATGAGCGCATTGCGTGGCGGCGGGGCGACTTCACCCATCAGCACAGCCGCCGTATTGTGAACGCCTGTGATCTGATCGCGGTCGAAGATTTGTCGGTCAATCGGATGACGCATAACCATTGTCTCGCGAAAAGCATTCATGACGCGGCGTGGAGTCAGTTCACAGTCCTCATCGCCTACAAGGCAGCATGGGCCGGTCGGCGGTATGTCGCTGTGAACCCCGCGTATACGTCGCAGGATTGCTCGCAGTGTGGACATCGGCAACCGCTCTCCCTTGCTGACCTTGCCCACCGCACCTATACCTGCCCCTGTTGCGGGATCGTCTTGGACCGCGACTATAACGCGAGTCTGAATATTTTGAGACTGGGGCAACAGTCTCTGGCTTCGGCCTAGCTTGTCTGGCCAAGCCTAGAAGCCCCCGGCCTTGAACCGTGGGGAGTTGTCACCAAAGGCGCATTGAATCGCTCACGGGATTCATCTGAGACGATTGCGCTGAATGGCTTGCCAACACGCTGACGAGGAGCATGCAGCATGATCGCTATCTCGCTGATGATCGAGGGCCAGAACGGCCTCAACTGGCCGCGCTGGCAGCGCCTCGTCGCTGAGGCCGAGCAGTTGGGCTTCGCGGGCCTCTTTCGCTCCGACCATTTCACCAACGGGCAGGGGCCGCTGCTCGATTCGCTAGAGTCCATCGTCTCGCTGACCTATCTCGCCGACCATACCCAGCGCATCCACTTTGGACCGCTCGTCGCCCCTGTCTCCTTCCGCGATCCGACCATCCTCGCTCGCCAGGCGTCGGCGCTCGACGACCTCAGCGGCGGGCGGATGATTCTGGGCGTCGGGGCGGGATGGCAGGAGCGCGAGCATGGCATGTTTGGCCATGAGTTAGGCGATGTCCCCACGCGGATGGCGCGGCTGGAAGAAGGGCTTGAGGTGCTCACCCGCCTGCTGCGTAGCGATGAGCCAGTCACGTATGATGGCCGCTTCTTCCAGCTTCAGGACGCGCTCATCCTGCCGCGACCACAGCGTGCTGGCGGCCCGCCCATCCTGATCGGCGGCACTGGCGAGAAGCGGACCCTGCCGCTAGTGGCGCGCTACGCCGACATCTGGAACGCGCTGGTGGTCAGTCCTGACGAGTTTCGCACGCTCTCCGGCGTGCTCGACGAGCGTCTGCGGGCCGAGGGTCGCCCGCCAAGCGCGGTGCGCCGCACTCTAATGACCAACCTCACCTACGCGCCCGACCGCGAGAGCCTGGCGCGTAGACTCCATCTCACCGATGCTGGCGAGAGCTCACTGGAGGATGCGGTTGCTAGCATCCATGCGACACGCAAGAACATCGTCGGCACGCCGGAGATGGTCCGCGAGCAGATTGCCGCCTATGCCGCGGCGGGCGTGGAAGAGCTGATGATGCAGTGGCTCGATCTCGACGACATCGATGGCCTGCGCGCCTTCGCGCAGACCGTGTTGCCATCGCTGTAGGGAATGGTGCCGAAGTCACGTTGACCGTTTGCGCTTGCGGGCGCCTGCATGGGTGTTATCCGCCCAGATGCGTGCGTGGCTTCGAGATGGCGCATGCTGGGCGGGAGCTGACGCAGCCGCCAGGGGAGCGCCAGCGCACCCAGATCATCGACCCAAGTGGAGCAACAAGCGGGTGCTGCTGGTACGGGCGATGCGCCGGGTACCTGGCGCGACTGGCGCCTCTAGTGGCTTGCCAGGGTGACAACCGCGACATTCAAGTGATGGTAGTCATCGGTGCCGGTCCAGGTAATCAGCACCTCGCCGGTGTCGCCTGCGCCGTTGTAGGCCAGCGCGGGGCTAGAGATCGCCGTCTCAGGCAGCGTCGCCGTGCTGTTGGCATCGGTCCAGGCGGGGTAATGCTGGGTATATTGCACGTGCAGACTCCGTGTGCTGGTGGTCCCGCTGCCGGTCCAGGCGAGCCAATAATTCGGCAAGCCAGGAGCATAGAAGCCGATCATGCTCGGCGCCCAAGCGCTTTGCGGAGCGAGCGGCGAGGTGCTCGTCATGGCCCAGTGATCGCGATCGGTCGTTCCGGCGCAGTAGATGTGGTTGTTGACTCCTGTCCAGGATAGCACCAGTGGACTCGTACCAGCGGCGCCATCGTATGCGTGATTGGTCGCGAGGTTGGGACGCGAGATGCTGCTCCAGCCCCACAGGATGTGTTTGTCAACCGCTTTGGACATGGTTGCCAGGCGCAGCACGTTGAGCGTGTGCGCGGGATCAGTTCCGGCCCAGGAGAGGTAGACGTCCGAGTTGACGTCCCCGTTGATCGTGGCCAGCGCCGGGGCGGTGAAGCTCATCTCACCCCAGAAGGTGACCTTGCGTGTCACCGTCAATCCGGGCATGTTGAGGAACTCGACGTTGAGCGTATGGTTCGCATCTGTGCCGGTCCAGGCGAGGACGATTGTGCCATACGGCTCGCCACGGCCTGAGTCGATGAACGCGACCGCCGGACGCCAGAGCGATAATTCGGGCAAGATGTGTTTGTTGCTGTAGCGCAGCCCATCGCTGCTGGTCATGATATTGAGGTGATGCAACCGATCGGTTCCCGTCCAGGCAAGCACGGTATCGGGATGATAGGTCGCCACGATGGCGGGACCATCAATGCTGGTCTCGCTCAGGATCACTTTCGGCCCTTCTTTGGGCGCGGGCAATAACGCGCCTTTTGGAGACGCCTGCACGCTGGCCGTCGCGCCGACAAGGCTTACCATCGCGATGAGCAGCACGATGAGCGCAACCGCGAATCGACGCCAGAACATACGGTTAACTCCTTGACGGCCACACCGGACCAGCCCGAGTGCGCCGCGGCGGCTCTCCGTGCCGTGTTACAAGCGGGGAAGCAGGGCCGACTCATTGCTTGTGCGCCTGACATATCCCGTGTAAGTGCGTGATTCCTTCGCGCCAGGATCACCTTACAACGCTGACCTCCAGGTTTCGTCACAGAGCAAGCTCAAGACAGCACACTCTGGTCACGGCTGAGGCCCTGACATCGAGTCTGGCAATGCCTAAAGTGCGAGGTAGTCCCTTTCCCTTTCTATATACGCGCTGGCGGGATGAGCTGCCAGTAGAACGTGTTGAGCGCGGCCTTCTCCAGATGCCAGAACCGCCGCGGCCTGGGCGGTTTGGGCGGATGCTCGTAGTCGAACCAGAGGAATGTCGCCCGCCCATGCCCGGTCTCCAGGAAGCAGGCCACCCGCCCGTGGTACTGCTGCTGGATCGGACGATGCTGCAACTCCGCGGCAATCGTCTCGGCCACGATATGGCCCTCATAATGGGCTGCCGACCCTGACTTCGAGACTGGCAGATCGGTTGCGTCGCCCACCGCAAAGATGCTGGCGTCTTCAAAGCCTTTGACGCGCAACGTGTTGCGATCCGTCGCAACCCAGCCGTCCCGGTCACCAAGGCACGAATCGACAACAACCTGCTGGCCGCGATGAGGAGGCGCGAGTATCAGCAGATCGTAGGGAAGCTCGTCTCCTTCGAGTGAGCTGACGACCTTGCGCTCCGGGTCAATGGTCTCGACGTTGAAGAAGGTATGCACCTGCACGCCTCGCTGCTCGAGGAGAGGCGCTACGAAGTCCGACACCGACTCAATCGGGAACGGGCGGCCGATAGGAAACACATAGTGGATCTCGGTCTGCTCGCGCACGCCTCGGTCGCGCAACGCCGCTTCGAGCATGAAGGTGAACTCCAGCGGCGCGGGCGGGCAGCGATACGGCACACTGGCAACTCCTGTGACGATACGGCCAGCCGAGAAATGGGCCAGTTTCTCAGCCAGTTGCAGGCTGGCTGCCTCGCTATAGAAGTGGTCGGCGCCTTCGGCAAAGCCGGGCACGTCCTCGGGCGTGTTGCGCGATCCAGTCGCCAGCACCAGGTAATCATAGGAATGCGCCTGCCCATCGGCGGTAAGGAGTTGCTTCTCCCCAGGCACGATGCGCTGCACGCGGCCTGCGTCGCCGCTCAGCAGAGCAACATCCTCATGCAGCAGGCGCCTTTCCGGGCGGACGAGTTTGCGCGGGTCTTGCTGTGCAAAGGGAACGTAGAGCCAGCCGGGCTGATAGGTATGAGTTCCCTCGGCATCATAGACGGTGATGTGGACCTTGTGGCGTGCGTCGCCATGCAACAGGTGGCGCAGGCGATTGGCAATCAGGGTGCCGCCAACGCCACCACCCACAATCGCTACCTGAACCTGCATTGCCGCTCTCCTTTCGTGGATTTCTGGGTTTCCGGCTGAGCGGGCTATTGCGCGCGGACATGCCTGCGCACGACGAAGCGCGTCGCCTCGTGGTCAATCTTCTCCACCGCGACCAACTCATTGCCCGATTTCTGCACCCAGAGCGGGATATCGGTGTTCGAGCCGAGATCGGTCGAGATCACCGCGATGACCTCGCCATCATGGGCCGACTTCAATCCGCGGATAAGCTCCATCAACGGGCCGGGGCAGTGGCTACCGCGCGCGTCGATCTCACGGTTGATCATTATGGGGCCAACCATCGTAACCATCTCCACTTCTACAACAGGATCCCTCATTCCAGGATCGTTAGATATACAGGGTCATTGCACTGTCGCGCGCGCGTTCGATGAAGGCGGCGACGCCGGTCACTTCGTCCACGATTGGCTCAAGATCCTCTAGTTGCAGGTCGAAGAGTGTCATCGTGTGACTACAGGCGGCGATGTGCACGTTGCCGATCTCCTTCGCGCCTTCGAGGTTTTCCATCCAGGTGGTCACGTGTTTGGCCGCCATCTGCTCCAACAGCACGCTCTGGTAATCGGCAAAGTCGGCGCTGACGCGCTTGTTCGTCTTGAAGTCGCCTTTGCGGAAGGCCAACGCGCCCCAGTTGGTCAGAAAAATCTCGACGTCCATCCCCATCGCCGCCGCGCCCGTCGCCATGATGGATGCTGAGAGCAGCTTGTCCATCGTGCCCGAGAACAGGACAATGGCGAGGCGATTCGCCGTCGCTGGTTTCATCGAGCCTGCGAGATTGAGCACGGGTTCCGCTTGTCCTTGCCCCTCAAGAGGGAATTCACCATACATCGGTCTGCTCCTTCCTCACTCGCCCTTGTTCCAAAGAGCGCTGGTCGAGATCTTCGCCGCGCTACACTTTCTTCAGATAGAAGGTGAAGACGCCAGCCTCTTCGACCAACTCGAGTAAGGTGTTGCCAGTCTTCTCAGCCCAGGCGGAGACGTCCGCCTTTGAGCCAGGATCGGTGGCGCTGATTGCCAGGATTTGTCCAGGGGCAAGCTCCTTGAACGCTTTGGCAAGTATCAGCACCGGCATCGGGCAGGCTTGCCCCTTCGCGTCAACATACTTGTCCACCCAGTAAGTGGTAGTCATCAGGATGCTCCTCAATATCGTTTGCGCTCATTCGCCTGTCGTGGCGCCCCTTGAGCACGCTGTAATCTCTTCCTCAAATGAACAGGGTGATATGCGCATCGTTGGCGAAGTTGATAAAGGTGGCCGCGCCGCCGACCTCGACACCCTCGACCAGGTCTTCGGCTTTGATGCCCATCACGTCCATCGTCATCTGGCAGGCAATCAGTTTGACGCCAAGATCAACGCATTCCTGCAGCAACTGTTCGAGTGGCGCGACGTGGTGCTTGGCGAAGAACTGGCTCTTCATCATCCAGGTGGCCATCGGCGTCATCCCTGGCAACATGCCGACGATATTGGGCATCGGCACGGGCATGGCCGGATTGGCGATGGGCGCCACTTTGAGCTGCGCCGCGCCGCCCTTCTTGACGATATCCAGGCCATAGAACGTGAAGAAGATCTCCACATCTTCGCCCATTGCGGCGGCCGCCGACGCCAGAATCAGTGGTGGATACGCCATGTCAAGCGTGCCTTTGGACGCGATGATCGCCACCTTGTTTTTGGCGGGATCTTTCTTCATCGCCGCCGCGACCCGCTCCGTAACGCGCTCGGTGATGAGCTGCTCCAGCCGCTCATTCACCAGGACATCAACACGGTCACGTAGCAACTGGTCCGTTGTGGTCGGAAGTGTATCAACGGTCATAGCAATCACCTCCCGTTGTGGCGAGCATTCAGCCCTCATAGACGATCTTGATCTCATTGTTGACCGTGGCGATTCCCGGCGCTGATAAAGCGGTACGCTCAGCCGCCAACTTCTCCGCGAAGGAGCGCACCTGGCCTTTCAGGGTTGCGATGTGCCCGTGCACCTCGACGGTAATGCGGTGGGCATCAGTTTCGGCGTTGCGCACCAGCGCCTTTTCAATCTGCTGATTGATGTTGCCCGGTGTCGCATGGACGGCAACCGTTACCCAGTTGGACACACCTTTGACACCCGCCAGCCGACGAACAGCGCGCTCCGCCGCTTCACGCTGGAATGGCCACTCGACCTCGCCTTTGAGCGTCACGTAGCCATGGGAGACCATAACATCCAGCTTGTCGGTCGGGATGGCGGCATCCCATTTCAGGGCATAGAGCGCGGCTAGCGCCAGATCGCTATCGGTTCGCTCGGCGCTGGTATGCAGGCACACTTCGATGTCGTTGGCGACGGCATGCACGCCTTTGACGCGCAACGCGGCGTTCTGAGCCGCAAGCCGCACGAGATAGTTATCGACAAGGCCAGTCAGCGTCACGACACCTTCCTTGACGCTCACGCCGATATCGCTCACGTTGATGTGTTGTTCCCAGCTCAATTCTTCCAGCACATCCTGCTGAATGTCCGCGTCGCTACGGACTCTTGGCGTCAAGATGGTCATGGGGATCCTCACTTTCATGCGCCAGGGGCTACTGCCTGCCAGCGCCATGACTTCTACAGGCGAAGCCCTGGCAATCTTCATCTTGGAAGCGTCCCATCTCAAACGCGGCACAGACCTGCCCGATGAAGTCACTAACGCGGCACAAAGGTGGATGTTGAACAGCACGGCATCCGGGCAATGCGACGAGGCATCATTGTGATTCCAGGTGCGTGACTCGTGATGAACTTGTGTAATCGCAGGATTACGATAGATATCAAGAGTTGCTAGGCACGAAATTAGGTGTGATGGCCTCTCTAGTGCTTAGACCATATGTGTGCACGGAATTGCTGGAGGGCATGTCATGTTGCAGCGCATTCTCGTACCGCTCGACGGGTCGGATCGTGCGGAGCGTGCTATGAAAGTAGCCGTACGCCTTGCGCGGGGCTCGGGATGCCGTATCCTCGCGTTGCGCGTGGTAGGGCTTCCACCTTTCCGGCTGGCTCCCTATGGCGAGCCCGCGCAGATAGCGCTCGCGGTCATCGGCGTGGCGCGGGACGAGGCCGATGACTATCTCAAACATCTGGCGCTACGCCCAGCGTTCAACGATGTTCAGATTGAGACGCGCGTCATCGAAGGCCATGTCAGCGAGGAGATTCTGGATGTCGCGCGCGATGAGCAGTGCGATATGATCGTCATCTGCACACATGGCTACAGCGGGCTCAACCGCTGGCGTCTCGGGCGCGTCGCCGCCCACGTCGCTCGTCACGCGCCAGTGCCGGTACTCATCGTGCCGAGCCACGATCAACTGGGCTCAAACCGAGGAGCAGGCGATTCTGCCCGCCTCCTGATCACGCTCGACGGCTCTGAGCTGGCGGAGGCGGCGATTGCGCCGGGGCTGGATGTTGTGCGGGCGCTGGCGGCGCCCGACCATATCACGGTCCATCTGCTTGAAGTTGTGGACTTCTTCGCCGCGATGATAGCCAATACGAGCGATCGAGATTCGCCACCATTATCGCTCAGTGGAGCGGAAGAGCAGGCGCTGCAGGCGGCTCGTGACTATCTGGAGACGGTCGCCCAGCGCATCCACAAAGAGCATCCAGGCGTTGCGGTCACCACGACTGCCATGCTGGCATCAGATATCGCGGACACCATCATCACTGTTGCCGAAGAAGGCCCTGGCTATGACTTCATCGCGATGGCGACTCATGGGCGTGGAGGGTTGCAGCGCTGGGCGCTGGGCAGCATCGCCGAGCGTGTTCTCCACGCGACGCGCCTGCCACTCATCATCGCCCGGTCGGCGGACGCCGTCGCGCATGATCGTCAGGTCGCCGAAGCGAGGGCCGACGCTGAGTTGGATCGATAGGTCGCAGCTCTGTTGGCTTGAGCAGCCTGTTGCGAGGCCGACCATCTGAGTGTATCTGAGTTAGACCCTTGTGGCGCGCAGGGCGTTCACAATCACCAGCACATCGATGCTCTCCTGCAGAATCGCTCCAAGCGTTGGGGGGATAAGCCCGAAGGCCGCGCACACCATGGCAATCAGGCTCAGCCCCATGCCAATCCAGATGCCCTGCACGGCCACGCGCATCACGCGCCGACCCAGTTTGACCGCGTGGGCAACCTGCAAGATGTCCGGCGAGAGCAGCACCGCATCGGCGATGGCGGCAGCCGCGCTAAGCCCCTGGGCGCCAATAGCCAGGCCAACCGAAGCGGTTGCGAGCGCGGGCGCATCATTGACACCGTCCCCCACCATCAGGACACGATGGTTGTTCTGCGCCTGCAACGCTCGAATGGTTTCGACTTTCTGCTCTGGCAGACAGCGGGCGACGACTCGGTCGATCTGGGCGATCTTGCCAATCTGCTGGGCTACCGCCTCACTATCGCCAGTCAACAGCCATGTCTCGCTGATACCTGACGCCTTCAGGTCACGCGTGAGTCTCCCCAGTTCGGGCCGCGGCACATCGGCAAAGACGAGCAGCGCCGTGACGCATCCGTTCATGGCAATGAAGCTGCCAATCTGGCCCTGGGCCGTCCGCTGCTCACGCTCCTCGATGAGCGCGTATGGAATGGTAAGGCCGAGATGCGCCATGAATTTGCGATTCCCTACCGCGACATCAGCATACGCTGCTGGGGGTGTAGCGCCGTCCGCGCCTGAGAAAGCAATTTCTACTCTTCCCAGAATTCCCTTGCCCGGCAACTCATCCAGGTGGGTCGCCATCTGGAGCGGCCGTTCCAGTCGCCGGGCCGCATCCACGACCGCTCGTGCGAGAATATGTGTCGAGAACTGCTCGACCGAGGCGACGAGCCATAGCAATGTATCGTCGTCAAAGTGATCGCGAGCACTCGATGCGGCCTCCAACTGGACGATTTCCACGAGCTGTGGTTGGCCCAGCGTGAGCGTGCCGGTCTTGTCGAAGACCGCGACATCAACACGTCCAAGCTGCTCGATAGTCGCGCCACTCTTCACGATGAGGCCACGATGCGCCGCCCGGTCGATGCCCGACATAATCGCGATGGGCGTCGCCAGAAT
>DATBIB010000064.1:0-51475 GCA_036557205.1 Ktedonobacterales bacterium
ATCAAGAATGCGCCCGTTCTGCTGCCGGATGTGCTGGATGATCTCTATGCCAGTCTGGCCGAATCGCCCGATCATCCCAATCTGCATAGCGTGCTTGGCGATGCGCTGGTCTGCCAGGGCGAATATGAAAAGGCGCTGGAATCCTATAACAAAGCGATGGAACTGGCCCAGGCGCGTAGCGGGCAGTCCTGAATCTCGCGGTGTGGCGATGGCACGGTGTATGACGCTATGTGATGGGATGAGATGTCAACGGATCATGAGGAAATAGCGTGGAGACAATACTTCAGCGGCTGATGGCGATAGATGGTGTCACGGGCGCGCTGCTCGTGGGCAAAGATGGGCTGGTCGTGGCCAGCGCGATGGATAGCGACGACGAAGAGATGGTCAGCGCGATGGCCGCCGCCGCGTACGACGCCTCGGGCCGCTACATCGAGCAGTTGAATATGGGCGATATCCGCCATGTGCTCTTCGAGACGACACGCGGTGTCGTTCAGGTGAGCGACGGTGGCGATCTGCTGGTCGTGGTGCGCAGCTCGCGCGACGCCAACATCGGGCGCGTGCGCATCGAGATGCAGCAGGCGGGCCTGCGCCTCTCTGAGCAGATGGGCGCGTACTGATTCCCACAGCGCTGGCTGTGCTGGCGGCGTATATGATCCCTGCTTCGCGGCATGAATGCCGCGGCTAACCAAGTCAACATGCTGTGTGCTGTCCATCGACTCACTATTGCTGTGCATCTAATGCATGCCATCAGTTACTATTAACTGGGAATTTGCCAGAATGAACCGTCACGCAGGTCTGCGATGATAGCGGATGATTGTGTGAACGACAAGGCGATCAATAAAGGAGACTACGAGTGGAGCGAACGCTCATCATTGTCAAGCCCGAGGGGGTGCAGCGCGGTCTGATTGGCCAGGTGATCGCGCGATTCGAGCAGAAGGGGCTGAAAGTCGTCGGGCTGAAACTAATGCAAATCCCACGTGAGATGGCGGAGCGTCACTACGCCGAACACGCCGGGAAGGCGTTTTACGAGGGGCTGGTGAGCCATATCACATCCAGCCCGGTCGTGGTGGGCGTGCTCGAAGGCCCGGAGGCGGTCAGCGTGAGTCGCACCATGATGGGCGTGACGAATCCGAAGGCGGCGGCGCCTGGCACCATTCGCGGCGACTACGGCCTCGATATCGGCCTCAACATCGTGCATGGCTCGGATGGCACGGAGTCGGCGCAGCGCGAGATTGGCATCTTCTTTACGCCCGCGGAGCTGGTCAGCTACGAGCGCGCGGGCGACCGCTAGGTGGCTGGCGAGTAGAGGTACGCGACCGTCATTGCTAGCGACGCGCTGAGAAAGGTGGGGAACCACGTTGATTGATTGGGGTGTATTGCTGGTTCCCGCTGCGGTGCTGCTGATTGTGCCGCTCGCGATTATCGTTAGCTACCGGCGCTCTACTGGCTCGATAGTGGTCAGCGGAGCGCTCGCGGTGGGCGCCTTCGCCGCGTTCTGGCTTGTCCTGGGTGGCGTGGATAATCTGGCGGGGCCGTCTTTTCCCTACAGGATAATCTCGCTCTATGGCGGCGTCTTGCTTGCCCTCGCAGCGTGGGCGCTCTCGCTGAATTCTGCCGCGCAGGCGCGCCGCTGGGTCTGGGTTGGGCTGCTGCTCGTCGCGGGCTACTGCACCCTCGCCGCTATTTACGCCTCATTCTCGGTTCAGCCATGCTTTGACGGCGTGGATGGCGAATTTGCCTGCCCACCGCCCGACACGCTCAGGCAGACGCTCGTCTTCCTCGGCTACCTGGCCTGCCCTGTCACCGCGCTGATCTATGGCATCTATGGCGCACGCCCGTTCGGTCGGCGTGCTCGTAGGCTCCCCGACGGGCTGACCGTCTCCTCGCTACACGCCGAGCCTGTAACGGACACAACCCACACAGCGGATGCGGAGAGCGCGGGATAACTATGAACAACGGGCATAGCAATACGCGGCTGATTCTAGCAGTCTGGTCCCCCCTCCCTTTTAGGGGAGGGGGTTCGGGGGAGAGGGCTGGAGCCAGGGATAAGCTCTACCCCACCGGATTGTATTTGCAGAACCAGTCGAGAATCCTGTGCAGGCGCAGCACGCGCGAGCGGGGATGGCCGTTGCGCGAGAGATCGTGCGACTGCTCCTCGAAAATGACCAGTTCGGTCTCGCGGCCCATGTACTTCAGCGCGGTGAAGAGCTGCATCCCCTCCGCGATGGGGCAGCGCAGATCCTGATCGCTGTGCAGGATCAGCAGCGGCGTGTGGATGTTCTGGACGTAGTTGAAAGGCGAGAACTTCGCCAGCCGTTCCGGCTCGGTCCAGGGCGTCGCGCCGCCCAGCTCATCCACCGTCAGCTCCCAGCCGATATCGCTGATGCCAAACATCGTCGCCATGCTGACCACGCTGCGCATCGTCACCGCCGCCTTGAAGCGGTCGCTGTGGCCGACGGCCCAGTTGGTCATAAAGCCACCATAGCTGCCGCCCGCAATGCCCAGCCGCTCGCTGTCGATGCCGCCTTTCGCCAGCGCGGCGTCTAGCCCGGCAAGGATGTCCTCGTAGTCTTTGCCACCCCAGTCGTTGAGCACCGCCGCGGAGAAGGTGCGTCCATAGCCAGTGCTGCCGCGCGGGTTGGTGTAGATGACGGCGTAGCCGCGCGCCACCAGCAGCTGGAACTCCATGAAGAAGCCATAGCCGTACATCGCCATCGGCCCACCATGCACCTCCAGCACCGCCGGGACGTTCACCGTCTCGCCGACGCCAACCCGTGGCGGACGCAGAATCCAGCCCTGAAGCTCCCAGTCATCCGCGCCGAGGAAGGTGTACTCCTCCGGCCATGCCAGCTCCACCTCGCTAAAGAGCGTCTCATTCAGGTTCGTCAGCCGCTCCATCATCGGCGCGGTCGTCTCGCCAAGATCAACCGCCTGCGTGTAGAGATCGCCAGGGATGTTGGGATCGGAGACGGCCAGCGCGAACCGTCGGCAGGCGTCATCCATCGAGAAATCGAAGATACGGCGCGTGCCTTCGGTAACACGGCGCGGCAACAGATTGCCCGCGGGCCGTGCGGCATAAATATGGGTGGCGCCACGCATCGAGGCGAGGAAGAAGATCGAATGGCCATCGGGCGACCAGACCAGGTGCGCCCCACCATGTCCCGCGCGCATATCGTCGATGCAGGTGTCGTCGCTGTTGGGAACGAAATCAGTGGTGAGTTGGCGGTGCTTGCAGGGCTTGTTCGCGGGCACGACACAGAGATCGGTATGCCCATCGCTCTCGCGGCGTGTGGTGGCGAGGAAGGCTATCGTCTTGCCGTCAGGCGACCACTTCGGCGCGTGGCACGAGAGCGCCTCATCGGTCATGCGGGTGAGCGCGCCGCTGGCCAGATTGAGCGTCCAGATCGACGCGCCAGGCCAGGTCCAGCGCTCGTCGGTGCGATCCGAGGCGAAGGCGATTGTCTTGCCATCGGGCGCCCAGTCGGGACCACCGTCATCGTAATCGCCATCGGTCAACTGGTGCGGCTCACCGCCACTGACTGGAACGGTAAAGAGGTGCGTGCGCTGCTCGTAGATGAAGCCGACGCCATCCAGCTTGTGCCAGAGGCGAGTGATGGTACGAATCCGCGGCAGATGCTGCGAGTCCTCGCCAATCGCCGCGTCCGCAACCTCAGGCTCCTCAGGCTCGCCGGTCTTCGCCGTGAAGAGCATCGTCGCGCCGTCAGGCGACCAGGTTGGCGTGCCCGCGCCATAGCGCAGCTTGGTCAACTGGGTTGGCTCTCCGCCGTCCAGCGAGAGGATCCAGATCTGCCCCTTGTCCTTGCCCGCGTCACGCTCAGCTTTGGTGCGCGGCGGTGTGGGACGAGCAGAGGCGCGGACGAACGCCAGCGCGCGGCCATCCGGCGACCAGCGCGGCGAGTGGTCGTTCGGCCCAGCGGTCAGGCGGCGCGGCTCCCCGCCCTCGGCGGGCACGACCCAGATCGAGCGGCGATATTCGTAACTCTCGCGATCCATGCCCTCTACCACATAGGCGATACGCGAGCCATCGGGCGAGATGCGCGACTCTTCGACGAGTCGAATGGCGTAGAAATCTTCCGGGGTCAGCGGTCGTGTCATGGATGCTTAATCCTCCGATGCTTCGGCAACTGGTTTCCGATAGTTACGATCAACCTCGCTAAGTACCGCGCCAGGAATACTCCAGGTTTCCTCGGTGAAACTATGATATTCGCCATCGCAACGGGGCACCGGCCGGGAGCAGCGCAGGTGCGGCGCGAGCCGGAAACGCAGCTCGTCGCCCTCGACGTGCACCCAGATATGGCGGCGCGTATAGCCATGTCCCCAGCGGAAGATCACGCCCGAATCATACTCCTCGAAGGCGCCACGCCCCTGCAGCGCGTTGCTGTTCAGTCTGCGGAGAATGTCGGCGACGCCACTCTCGCGCAGCACCCGCCGGGCGTTGTCGCGGATAGCTCTACGCCGAGTCTCATCCAAAGGCGTATCGGTCACGGGGGATAGTTCTGGTGGCCCTGCATCACTCATCACTTGATAACGCTTTCTTTCGGCTCGCAAGACTCCTTATTGCTATTGTGCCATTGTATCGCATGACAACGCCATTCCCATGGAGACAAATGGAGACAAAAACAGGGCAGGGGATATTTCCCCCACCCTGTCCGCGCTAGAGGACGAGAGCGCTATGCGTGCGATGTGACACAGTGGCTGCCACTGCCGGTGGTAGAGTTGTTGCTCCAGATTGGCTGGACGGCGTAGAAGTTGCTGCCCAGCGTGATGTTGGTCGACGTGCCGCCATTCTGGTTCCAGGCGCACTTGTCGGCGTTCTCGTCGCTGCCGCCGCCGGGACCCTGCCAGGCAACGCTGGTGCTGGGCGTCATGTCGGACTCGGCCTCCATGAACTCATGCCCCGCCACGATGGAGAAGCCGTCGAAGTAGCCGTTGCCATAGCTGTTGTTGGTGGCGTTGACGAAGTTCATGCCACAGCTCGATCCCGCGCTTGGGATGTAGGGGATGTAGCCATAGGCCACCTGATGGCCGCCACTGGAGGTGTTATCGTGCCAGGCGCACCACTGCGTGCCGAAGCCGCTCATTGAGTGCCCGCTCGGCGTGAAGACCAGGTAAATCGCGTTGGCATTGAAGCCACCGAAGTGGTTCATCAGGCGAACCGCCGCGCTAGCGATGCTCGACTGCGTCACGCGCCGGGGCAACGAGGTAGTATCCACCCACGTGCCCGCAAGCTCCCCGACCGGGTTGGTAATGTGCTGGCCACTCGTGCCACAGTTCACCGTGCCAACCGCGACGCCCTGGCAGTACTGCGTGTCAATATTGTGCCAGGAGCTACCGCCGACATTGCCGAAGAAGCCGGTGACATAGGTCTGCGCCTGCGCGCTGGTATAGCCACCCGTGGAGAATCCTGTGTTCCACTGGCTGCCCCACCAACTGATATAAACGGTTGGCGCGAGTGAGACAGGGCCGCCGTGATAGGTCATGTTGCTGCTGGTGACGGCTGGGGCCGCGGCTTTTGCCGTACGGGGTTGCAAGAACTTACCGTGGAAGACTTCTGTGCCACCCGCAGCTGCGCTGGCGCTGGTGACGTGCCCGCCAAAGGCGAGCATGAAGGCCATGGCCGCGACGGCCACGATGGCTAGGGGAACGAGGGCGATGCGTAGCTTTTTCATCGCGATGCTTCTCCTTGATTGAGGAGCGCCTTCTGCGCGTCCTCATGGTGGGGACTCACCAGACTCCTGAGGCGGCCTTACTCCCCAGCGAGCCGCCACTCCGCGCCATAGGCGTGAGTGAACCTGGCCAGATAGACCCGAACAGGACAGCATGGGTGCGATGCGAGCGGATGCGTACGACACACCTCCGCCGGGAATCTCCATTCCCAGAGACAGCTCTCTTGCTGCTACTTCCTTGTCGTCGCCGACAGGCGACAGATACCTCGCTACGTGATATTTCGTAGCGGTCTGGTCAAAACGGGCTAGCAGACAAGATTGGCGCGTAGTATAGCGGCAGGCAGGTATTGTGTCAAGTAGTAGTTTACCGGAGGGTACATATTTGTGCCGACGGGCGCCGACCTGACCGACAAGGGAGCCAGAGCCGTTAGCTGTTGCCGCGGCGGTCGATGTAGTAGCTGCTGCCGGGGATGGCTTTTGCCTGCGCCTTGACCTCGGCGGCGACGCGGCTGAACTCTTCCATCGTGGTCAGCGAGCGATGGAGATTGGTGACGACGCCAATCGAGACGCCGACCAGCGGGTAGACCTGTTCCTGACCCTTGCGGTCGCGGGCAATGATCGAGCCACGAGCCGCGTCTTCGAGCGAGTAGAGCGCGCGGCTCTCGCGGTCCCAGGCGGCGATGATGCCGCGAGAGACCGGCTCCATGCGGTCGGGGGTGGTGATGAGGATGAAATCGTCGCCGCCGATGTGACCCAGAAAGTCGCTGGCATTGCCTTCGGCGCGCTGGCTCTCCGAGGTCACCCGCCCCAGCAGCCGGATGAGGTCATTGCCGCGCAGGGGGCCATAGACATCGTTATAGGCTTTGAAGTGGTCCAGGTCGAGATAGAGGATGGCCCATGGCCGGGGAGAGCGCAGCTGCTCGGCGATGGCGTGTTCGACACGCAGGCCGGAGGGCAGGCCCGTCAGCGGGGAAAGCAATGTCTCGCGCAGGTGGCGCAGCTGCGTGCGTATGCGCGCCACCAGTTCCTCGCCATTGAAGGGCTTGGTCATGTAGTCGTCAACCTTCGAGGCGAAGGCGCGCATCTTGACGCTGATATCGTGGCGAGCGGTAAGCACCATGACGGGGATGTGCGTCGTCCGGGCGTTGGCGCGAATCGCCGAGACGACATCGAAGCCGTCGATACCGGGCAGCATGAGATCGAGCAAGATCAGCTGCGGCGGCTCGCGGAGCGCGAAGTTGATGGCGTCTTCGCCGTTATAGGCAATCGTCGGCGCGTAGCCTTCGGCGGCCAGTGTTGAGCCGAGCATGCGGGCAAGAGGGGCTTCATCTTCGACGATCAGAATCGAGGCGGGAGGCGCTTCGAGCGTGGCAATATCCATCGCGTTCGTCCTCCCTATTTATGCCAGAATCAATTCAGAGCAACCTGAAAAGAGACGGGTGGCCAGTTTCTGATACTGTGGGTAGTATTGCACACAAGAATTCCCTGCGCCATGAATCGCCTCACAGAGCGCCATAACAGCCCAATCGGGGTAGCCCATTTGAGCGTGAGCGCGGACCTCTCCCGGCCTTCGGCCACCCTCCCCTAGCAGGGGAGGGACTGGGTGACTAGAGCGGCGGATGGCGATAGAGGTTCTCTGCCTCTGGTCTCTCCTCTCCTTCGGAGGAGAGGGGCCGGGGGTGAGGTCATGTGAGGTCCGCCGCTCACTTGCTTGGCGGCAGCCCCTGGTCTTCCTCGGTGCTGGTGCGCTGGGCCCGCACGATGGCTTCACGCTGACCGAGCAGCGCGTCTTCCAGCCGCTGGCGATGCTTAGGGAGGAACCTGTCGGGCAACCTGTCAGGGGCGAACCAGCCCACCTCGGAGACTTCGTCGCTCATCCGTGGCTTGCCCGCATGGGGCGCTGGATGGCAGAGGAAGGTGATGACCACCTCGTTCTTGCGCGGCTTCGAGTAGATACCCACCACCCGCTCGATGGTCACGGCGAGGTGGATCTCCTCCATGATCTCGCGCGCCAATCCCTCGTCGACCGTTTCGCCGTTTTCCAGCCCGCCGCCCGCCAGATTCCACCAGCCGATGTCGCGCCGCCGCGCCAGCAGGTACTTGCCTTCCTGCTCGATGATCGCGAAGGCCGCCACCCGGAAGCGCGCCTTAGACTCCTGCTGTCGGTCGTTCGCCATCGTGTCGTCGTCTCCCTGATATGCCATCCTGCGCCGCCCCGTTGCGGTACGCATGTTCGCAGACCACTATCTAGAGGATAGCATATCGGGAAAAGCGAACCTCTCCCCCTAACTCCCTCTCCCACAAGGAGAGGAGGGACCAGAGGATGAGGCTGCGTGAGGTCAGACCAGGTCAGGTCGCTACACCTTCGCGCTGCTGGCAGGCGCGGTGAAGGTGACCTCCAAAGCGCCGTCGGTCATGCGGGCGACGGTCGCCTCCATCGGTACGAGGACCGCGGGCAGGGCGATATCGCGCTTGAAGTTGCCCACCTCGACGATCAACTCATCGCCTTTCTTCGTCATGACCACCTTCGAGAGCTCGACGTGTGGCAGCGGTAGCCGCAGCAGATAGCTGTCGCCGCGCTTTATCATCTCCTGCGGGCTGCCGCGGAAGAAGACCTGCGTGGGGTCGTCAGCGCCCCAGATTTCCACGCCGAGCGCGGCCAGCGCCTCCGCGCCGAGGATCTCCTGCGAGCGATAGGGCGCGTCCCAGACCGGCAGCGGAGTGAAGGTCGAATGGATCTGCTCGTAGTAGCGGCGCTGCTGAGCAGCCATCTCGCGCAACAGCTCATCCTGATAGCCGCCGGGCGGAGGTGGTGGCAGGACGCGGTTGCAGATCACGCCATCGATGGGATAGTCGTAGAGCGCGAGATAAGTCTCGGCGCGCAGGGCTTCCTTGATGACCATCTTCTCGGGGTTGACCACCAGCCGGTAGGAGCTGATATCGGGATTGGTTAGCACCTTGCGCAGCGCCGCCACCTGCTCGTTGAGCTTCGCCAGCGAGTCGAGCACGTTGACGCCCGGCAGAAACGTCTTGAGCAGCGGCTTGGCGGCGTTGAGCGCGATGCCTTTCCAGCCATTCGCCTGGTTGACGTACCAGAGGAACGTCTCAGGCATGCTCAGCAGCCGGACCGTCTCGCCCGTCGGCGCGGCGTCGATCACCACCACGTCATAGCTGCTGTCGCGCGCCTGGCGATAGATGTTGAGCAGCGCCACGATCTCATCCATCCCAGGGATGAGCGCCATCTCCTCCGCCGCGACATCGCTGATGCCCTGCTTCTTCAGCACGGTCGTGATGTAGCTCTGCACGCGACCCCAGTGCGAGCGCATCTCGTCGAGGACGTTGATCTCCTGCGCCCAAAGCGAGTCGGCGATCTGCATCGGCTCGGCGGTCAGCGGGCGATCCAGCGCGTCGGCCAGGCTGTGGGCGAGGTCGGTGCTGACGACCAGCGTGCGCTTGCCAAGCTGCGCGGCGCGGGCAGCGGTTGCGGCGGCGAGCGTCGTTTTGCCGACGCCTCCCTTGCCGAGATAGAGAATGAGGCGCATGTTCAGAAGCTCCTGAGTCTTTGATTTGTTATCGTGATGGCCGTGCCCGCTTTGAGAGCGAGGTGGGTAATCGGCCAGCATCGCGGCATGAATGCCGCGGCTAGTCCCGACCACACCACACTATGCCCACGTGCAAGAGCGCCACACCCCGCGCAGTCGCATCTGAACAGTCCGCCTGCGCGGACTTCGTGGCCGCAGGCCGTTTAGGCGCGACTTTAGTCGCCAGCCGTAGCCATATTGTAACGCTGCAATATGGCTCCAGTGCGCTCATGTGACGTTTGTTGCTACGTTATGTACGCCCGCGTTCTCGCCGAGGTTGCGGTCGTTAGCCCAGCCGCAGCAGCAGCGCCTTCAGGTAGCGGTCCTCCGGGAAGCCGGGCAGCGTCGGATGGTCGAGCGCTGGCCCGAAAACCTCGATCAGCTGGGCGCTGCGTCCCGCGCGTACCAGCCCCGCGCGCACGGCAGCCTCGAACTCGGCGGCGTTGACCGCGCCCGAGCACGAGCAGGTGAGCAGCAGCCCATCCGCCGCGACGACCCGCGCCGCCAGCGCGTTGAGCTGCTCGTAGGCATGCAGCGCGCGCTCCTTCTTGGCGTGGCTGCGGGCGAAGGCGGGCGGATCCACCACCACCAGATCGAAGCGCTGGCCGGTATCGCCTGCCGCCTGGAGGTAGCGGGTGACATCGCGCTCCTCGAAGCCATGCGCATCGGGATCGTGGCCGTTGAGCGTGTAGTTGCGCCGGGCGAGAGTCAGCGCCGGGCCGGATGAATCGACGTTGACCGTACGGATGGCCGGGTTGCCCGCCAGCGCCGCCAGCGCGAAGCCGCCGCTGTAGGCGTACAGGTTGAGCAGGGACGCCAGATGCGGAGCGAGCTGATGCGTCCGCTGGCGTTTCTCGCGCTGATCGAGGAAGAAGCCGGTCTTCTGGCCGCCATGCGGATCGATCAGATAACGTACAGCCCCCTCGCTGATCTCGATTTCCACTGGCACGCTGCCTCGCGCCACAGAAGCGCCGCCCACTGGCAGCCCCTCACGCTCGCGCACGCGAATATCGTCGCGGACGAGGATGCCCGCCGGAGCCAGCGCTCCCTCCAACGCGGCGAGGATCATCTCACGCTGGCGCTCAACGCCCGCCGTCGAGAACTGCGCCACCAGCCAGCGGTCGTAGCGGTCCACGATCAGGCCGGGCAGCCCGTCGGCCTCGGCGTTGACGAGCCGGTAGCCAGTGATATCGGCGGGCAGCAGGCGGCGGAGACTAGCCGCTCGTTCGATCCGGCGGCGATAGAATGCCTCGTCAATTGCCTCGTCGGGGGTGCGGGTAAGCACCCGGAATGCCAGGCTGTTCCGCGCGTTGAGGTGTCCCCGCGCCACCCACTCGCCCGCGGCGTTCAGCACGTCGGCGACGATGCCAGCGGGCGCATCGGCGGGCAGCGCGCGGAAAGCGCCCGAAAAGAGCCACGGATGCCCATGCAGCAGCGTATAGTCGCGCCCCGGTAGGAGCGTCAGTTGGGGAAAAGTCTCGTCGTCGCGTGTCGCCTGGTTCATCAAAAAAAGCCTGCATCCCTGTGAATATCGTCACACCGAAACAAATCGGTCCAATGCAGTATAGCGCGCGCGGCGGTTGTGATGTATACTCATAAACTGGAGTGCTGTGCGCCTGCTTCGAAGGGGATGCGATGGTCCAGCATGCCGCAGTGTTGGACGATCTGGGTGAGAGGGCGCTGGCAGAGACAATGGGGCAGGCGATTCGTGGTGCGCGGCAGACGCCGATTGCGGTGGTCGAGCAGGGCCGCCTGGTGCTGCGCGTTGGTGGCGTTATTCAATCGGTCGGTGTGGACGAGACCTATCAGGCGGATATCTGGGATGCCCTGCTGCCCCAGAATCAGCCCGCAAACGCGCTGATTCTGGGGCTTGGCGGCGGAACGGTCGCCCACCTGATGACGCAGCGCTTTGGTCCGCTGCCGATCACCGGCGTGGAGTGCGATCCGGCGGTGGTCTGGCTGGCGCGCCAGCAGTTCGGGCTGGATGCCCAGGCGCATGTGCGCATCATCGTCGCGGACGCCTTCGACTACGTGCGCCGCTGCCGCGAGACCTACGACGCCATCTGTGTGGACCTCTATACCGCGGGCAAGATGGCGCATGGCGTGCTGGGCGGGCGTTTTCTGCGCGACGTGGGTCGCCTACTCTCTCCAGAGGGGGAAGTCACGATCAATCTCTGGCGCTCGCCCTACCTCGATGACCATTTGCGCCGCATTGGCCGCGAGCTGCTGGTGCGCGAGGTCGTCGAGGTCGAGGAAAATCTGATCGTCCGCTGCGGGCGCCTTCCCGTCGCGAGCTGAAGGATATCTGGCCTCTCGCCCCCAACCGCAACGCAGATCCCGCGTATTGTTAACGTGTGAGCCAATATGTCTTAGCAGTACCAATTTCTTATCCTCATCGGTCGTGAAAGGTGATACGCTCAGCGTACCCACCTGCTCCGCGTGGCACTACATCAGCCGTGCAGCCATACGGACGGGCGTGGTTATGTGTGGCGTAGGTGTGGCGAAGGATATGCGGCACACGACGGCCGAGGGTTTTCATTCTCTACTATTTGTTTGTTAGTCTGTGCACGGCACACCCAGTAACGGTACACGTAGGTACACGAAGACATTATTTTCCCGGAGCAAGTGGGGCTATCGGGACGTTTTTCACACATGGTCAAGGAGCTAAGCCCGCATGCAGGAGATGCGTAACCCAGGCATGCAAGACGTTGTACTCGTCGAAAAATCACTGGCGGACTATGAGCCGGTCGTTGGCGAAGATATCATTGCCGAGCTGCACCGGATGGCCAGGCCGTTTCAGGGCGCGCGCGTCCTGCACATCTCGTCTACGGCCTATGGCGGCGGCGTCGCGGAGATGCTGCACACACTGATCCCGCTGATGCGCAGCGCCGGTCTGGATGCTCATTGGAAGATAATCTCTGGCACGGATGAGTTTTTCGCCGTCACCAAGAGCATGCACAATGCGCTGCAAGGGATGGAACTGGAGCTGACGCCCGCGATGAAGGCGGCGTATCTCCATTCTAATGTCGAGAACGCGGTCTATTTCGAGAACGACTACGACTTTATCATTGTTCATGACCCGCAGCCCGCGCCGTTGCGTATGCTCCGCGCGGGTGACGGCGGCAAATGGATCTGGCGCTGCCATATCGATCTCACCGCCGCGAACGCGACCTACTGGAATTTTCTGCGCCCGTATGTGCAGGCCTACGACGCCGCCATCTTCACCATGCCGGAGTATGTAAAGAAGGACCTTCATATCGGCAAGGTGGCGATTGTGCCTCCGGCCATCGATCCACTCAGCCCAAAGAACGCGCCGATGAGCGATGAGGATGCCGCGCGCATCGTCAGCCTCTACGGCATGGACCCCGAGCGGCCGATGCTGGTGCAGGTCTCACGCTTCGACCCCTGGAAAGATCCGCTCGGCGTCATCGATGTCTATCGCACGGTGCGCCAGAAGTTCCCGGACGTGCAGCTGGTGATGGTCGGCTCGATGGCGCACGATGATCCCGAGGGGATGGAGTATTACCAGCGCACGAAAGATTACGCCGACGGCGACCCTGATATTCACCTGCTCTCGAATATCGATGGCGTGGGCAACGTCGAGGTGAACGCCATTCAGCGTATGGCAACGGTGGTGCTGCAGAAGTCACTGCGCGAGGGTTTTGGCCTGACCATCTCCGAGGGGTTGTGGAAGGGCAAGCCAGTCGTCGGCGGCGATGTCGGCGGCATCCCGCTGCAAATCCAGGATGGCGAGACGGGCTATCTGGTGAACAGCATCGAGGAGTGCAGCAAGCGCGTGCTGGAATTGATGCGCAACCCGGCGCGGGCGCGCAAGATGGGCGAGCTTGGCCGCGAGGTGGTGCGCCAGAACTTCCTCTCGACGGCCAACCTGCGCAACTATCTGCGGCTCTTCACCGATCTCACGCAGGCAAACCGCGCGCGCCATCACCGCTCGGCGGTGTAAGGCAGACCTCACCCCAACCCTCTCCTCCAAGGAGAGGGGGTTATATATTGCGTGCGAGTTCGTGCCCGGCGCGCTGGCCCAGCACGATGCCAGGCAGAACGCCCAGCGCGCCCAGCCCCTCGATGGCCAGTCCCGGCGCGCTCTTGGTCAGCGGGCGCAGGTGGGGCAGCAAGTCAGCCGTGCTATCGAGGTCAACACCCCAGGCCCAGCGCGGCTCGATCCCTACAAATTCCGGCAGCCAGCGTCGCGTCGCCTCGATCATGCGCGCGTGATAGGCGGCGTCGCGCTCCCTGGTGGCGTCTGGCGCGCCGTAGCGTCCGCCGCTCACCGTCATGCGCCCATCGCCGGGGCGGTAATCATAGTAGACATAGGGCGCGGCATCCCAGAACACCGGAAAGTCTTCGGGCAGATCGGCGGCGAAAGCAAGCGCGTAGAGCCGCGCGTTCGGGCGAACCGTCGGGCCGACCGCCCAGATGAGCGCGCGCGCCATCACGAGCGACCCGTTCTCTAGCGTCAGGCGCCAGCCCTTGCCGCGCTCCACCTCCATGCCAGAGACCGTTGCCTGCCCAGCCAGCAGCACGCCGCGCCGCCGGGCGACCTGGGCGAGATGCGCCAGCAGCGTCAGCGGATGAATCCGCCCCTCGTCGGGCAGGCACATCGTGGCGACCACCTCATCGGTTGCCAGCCGCCCGCTCGTGACCTCGGCGACCTGTTGCGGCGTCCAGATCTCGGCGCGCAGCCCGGCCGCGTTGCGCGCGCGTACCTCGCGTTCGAGACGGCGGGCGGCGGTGGCGCTGGTCGCCAGGCTGAATGAGCGCGTGCGCCGGGCCTGAAGCACGCTGTCAGGTCGGGCCGCCTCCTCGTGGACGCGCAGCATCTCCTGATAGGTCGCGGGCCACAGCTCGGCGGCGAGGCTCTCGGGAGGGGTATCGGTGATGCCCATGTTGACGCCCGCGCTCAGGATGCCCGCGTTCCGGCCTGTCGCCCCCAGTCCTAGCTTTGGCGCCGCCTCCAGCAGCATGACGCGTGCGCCCGTTGCCGCCGCCGCGCCCGCCGCACTCAGGCCCGCCACGCCGCCGCCGACGACCACCACATCCAGGCCGTTGCGTTGCGCTGGCTCCAGCGCGCCCACATCCGGCACATCCAGCAGGGCGGCGATATGTGGCGGCAGACCGTCCCACCAGGGCGCTTCGGCGCGCGGAGTTGCGACTGATGATGCGGATGATCTCTCGGCAATGGCTGGCTGGGAAGACATGAAGCCTCGCTTCGCTGGGTACAAGTAGATGGTATCGTCCTGCACTATAGACGCCGGACGCTGGGGACGTCATTGGCCTGGATGCCCAAAGATGCTCCGCCGGGCTGTCCGTACCCGGTCCGTACCTGGGGTCATATCCGCCATGTCACCGAGCGCGCGATACGCTACAATACGCAGGAGTGCGCCCCACGGCGGATCGCATCGTGTCCCAGCCGCGCGCAGGCGTCCGCATTGGACTCAGAATTTGGACTCAGAGATTTTCGGAAAGCATTTTGCATGAATACTGCTGATACCAATGCCCAGGGAGCGGCGGCGGGAGCCAGCGCGAGCAATGCGGCCATCGTCGTCGCGCGGCTATCCAAGTCGTACGGCGAGAAGAAGGCTGTTCGCGACCTGAGCTTCACTGTCGCGCGCGGCGAGATTTTCGCGCTGCTGGGGCCGAATGGCGCGGGCAAGACGACGACCGTCGAGATTCTCGAAGGCTATCGCACGGCTGATAGCGGCGAGGTGCGCGTGCTGGGGCTGCATCCCCGCCGCGAGGGCGCACGTCTCAAGCCGCGCATCGGTGTGATGCTCCAGCAGGACGGCATCTACAACTACCTGACTACACGCGAGCTATTGGACCTTTTCGCCCGCTTCTATAGCGCGCCCGAAGACCCCGACCGGCTGCTTCAGGTGGTCGGGCTGACGGAGGCCGCCACAACGCGCTGCCGCCAGCTTTCCGGCGGACAGAAGCGTCGGCTCTCGCTGGCGCTGGCGCTGGTGGGCCGCCCGGAGCTGATCTTTCTCGATGAGCCGACGACGGGGATGGACCCGCAGGCGCGGCGGGCGACCTGGGAGATGTTGCGCGAGCTACGCGACCGCGGCACAACGCTGCTGCTGACGACGCACTTCATGGACGAGGCGGAGCGACTGGCCGACCGCATCGCGATCATCGATCACGGCGAGCTGCTGGCGCTCGATACGCCCGCCGGACTGACCCGCGCGCAGTCCACAACGACGACCGAGGTGCGCTTCACCGCGCCGGGCGCGGTGGATGTGGCGGCGCTGGGCAAGCTGCCAGGCGCGCGGACGGTACGAAGCGATGCTTCTGGATCCTATGTCATCGAGACGGGTGACGCGGCGGCGCTGCTGGTCGAGCTAACGACAGCGCTACGGGCAGCGGGCGTGACGCTGAGCGAACTACGGGTGGGCCGCGCCTCGCTGGAAGATGTCTTCCTCCAGCTGACCGGGAAGGAGGTACGCGAATGAGCGCGCCAGTAACCAGAGCCACCACAACGCCGGGCACGGCCCCGGTGAACCAGGCGATTCTGGCGCAGACGCGCGCCGAGCTAACGATGGCGCTGCGCCGGGGTGAGAGCCTGCTCGTCACGATTATCATTCCGACCGTCCTGCTGTTCCTGGCGATGTGGCTGCATATCGCGCCGGGCACGCAGAGCGCGCAGATTGCCTTCCTGCTGCCGGGCATTCTCACTGCGGCGATCATGTCTACCAGCCTCGTCAGCCTGGGCATTGCCACCGCCTACGACCGCTACTACGGCTCGCTCAAGCGTTTGGGCAGCACGCCGCTGCCGCGCTGGGGGCTGATTTCCGCCAAGATCGTGACGGTGCTGGCCATCGAGGCGGCGCAGACGGTGCTGCTGGTATTGATCGCGGCGATCTTCTTCGGCTGGCGGCCCACCGGCTCGCTACCGCTGGCGCTGCTGGTGATGCTGATCGGCACGGCGGCCTTCGTCGGGCTGGGCATGCTGATGGCGGGGACGCTACGCGCTGAGGCGACGCTGGCGGGCGCCAATGGCCTCTTCATTCTCTTCCTGGCGATTGGCGGCGTCGTACTGCCCACCGACCACCTACCTGTCGTCATTCAGCAAATCGCGCAGATTCTGCCCGCCGCCGCGCTCTCCGATGCGCTGCGCTCGGCGATGAGTCCAGCGGGCATCGATGGTGGCAGTCTGCTGCTGTTGCTGGCGTGGGCCGTGGCGCTGCTGGTGGTGGCGGCGCTCACCTTCAAGTGGGAGTAAGGGCTATCGCTCGTTTCCAGATATGGTAGCTTGCCGACTAGACGCATATGTACAGATGACGTATACTGGAACAGACGTACAAGCGGCGAGTAGTCTGGAGGGCAATACGATGGCGGATGGACAGCAGGGCGACGCGCAACTCAGCATCTTCGACGCGGAGGCCACCGCGCAGATTCGGCATGTCTGGCACGAGGGGCGCTGGTTCTTCAGCGTGACTGACGTGGTTGGAGTACTGACCGAGAACACCACGCCACGCCGTTACTGGAGTGACCTCAAGCGCAAACTTCATGATGAAGGGTTTGAACCGTACGAAAAAATCGTACAGTTGAAAATGCTGGCGTCTGACGGCAAACAGCGCCTGACCGACGCCGCCGATGCCGAGACGATGCTGCGTATCGTCCAGTCTATCCCCAGCCCGAAGGCCGAGCCGCTCAAGCAGTGGCTGGCCCGCGTTGGCGCCGAGCGCTTGCAGGAGATGGAGAACCCCGCGCTGGCGGTTGATCGTTTGCAGCGAGAATACCGCCGCCTGGGCTACGACGAGGACTGGATTGGGCAGCGGCTGCTCAATATCGTCACCCGCGATGAGCTGACCGAAGAGTGGCAGCAGCGCGGCGCGGAAGAAGGCCGCCAGTTCGCTGTGCTCACCGATACGCTGCACCGTGGCACATTCGACGTGGGCGTGCGCGAGCATCAGGTGATCAAGCATATCGGGCGGACGCAGAACCTGCGCGACTCGATGACGCGCGTCGAACTGGCGTTGAGCACACTGGCGGAGGCGACGGCGGCAGAGCTACACCAGACGCGCGATAGCCAGGGATTCGAGGAATTGCGGAGCGACACTCAAGAGGCAGGCGAGGTCGGTGGCGCGGCCCGTCGCGACATCGAGGCGCGCACTGGCCATCCCGTCGTCAGCGGCGAGAACTATAAGACGCTGCGCCAGGGACGAGTCCTCGCGCGGCAGTTGCCGCTGCCGGACGCGAACGATAATGACTTGGAAGAATAGTGACTTACATCGGCGTTTGATCAAAGCGAATATACTTGATAGGCAGTATCCTACTGCAGTACAACTTGCTGGAATTTTCTCCAACACTTGAAGTGGTCTACAAGGGAGGTGGCAACAAATGAGCACAATAGTTGATGCCTTGAAACAGGCTATTGAACGCGCTTCACAACAGTCCTCGGAAGAGCAGGAGGCGCTTGCAGCCATCTTGATGCAGGCTATGGACGACGACGCGCGCTGGGAAGCGCTCTTCGCTGATCCGCTCACCCCCCAGGCGCTCGATTTACTCGCGGCAGAAGCAATTGCCGAGGATGATGCTGGCCAGGCAGAGGAGATTACTGGCGAGGGTTTCCTCTCGTGACGGCTCCGATGCTGCCTTCAAAGCGCGCATCATCATTCAAAAAGCTCTATTCACAGTTGCCAGACAAGGTGCAACACGAGGCTGATGAGGCAAATCGTCAATTCAAGACCGACCCTGATGCCCATGGCCTGAATTTCAAACAGATCGTTGGAATATACTACTCCGCACGTGTAGGCGCTGGGCATCGCGCGCTTGCGGCGCGCCGCACCGATTGTTGGCTTTGGTTCTGGATTGGGTCGCATGCCGACTACGACAAATTTCTCGATCAGTTGCGGCGTGGACGACATGGAGTGTAGTTGGAGCTAACGAGGCGCGCACAGGCCATGCGGTTGTTAGCGGCGAGAACTACAAGACGTTGCGACAAGGGCGAGTTGCCGCTACCCGACGTAAGTGATGATGAGTCGACTAAATAAGAGCAAAGCCCTACAGTCATCCGCTGTGTCAGTATGTCACTGCTTGCAGCGCGGGTGGCGGCGCTCACCTTCCAAGTGGGAGTGAGGACAGGTGATATGGCCCTGCTCAAGCCGCTCGTAATTGCGGCCATACGGATTCTACTATTGATCCCCCAGTTCTGACGATTGATACCGAAATTGGCTTTCCAATACGCCTTAGTTCATGCCATAATGGCATGCAGGCGGCCAAAGTCTAATGAGCTTTATTCATAATGTCTCTGATTCATAATGTCTCTGATTGGGAGAGTTAAGATGTCGGTGAATGATAAGCAGACTGCAGATGAGATCCAATCCTGGACAGCACACCTACCGCAGCCTGTTCGCGTCGCAGCGCATGGGTGGTGGAAGGTCTTTTCGTTTCTCTTTATTGGCAACTACATTGCGGCGCTGATGTTTGCTTTTCTTCAAGGTGGTTGGGATGCGCTGCAGAAAACGCTGACGACGTGGGGCATTCTAGCGCCACTCGAACATACAAATCCGCTGGTTTTCTGGATTGCAACCAGCCTGCTCGCGGCGTTGGCGCTGGCGGGACTGGCTGAGGAGATTACGGAACAGCGCACGAATCAAGCGCAAACGGCCAGGCAAAAGCGCACGGTCGAGGAAGCGCGTCAAACAGCCTTGTCAGCGCAGGCTACCGCTGAGCGCGCGCTCTCTGCTGTCACCGCTTCGGCGACCACCGCCCCGCCACCGCAACCGCTGGGACCACCAGATGATGCGGCGCTTCTGCCGGTTCCGACGCGCTTTGTCGGGCGATTGGCTGACCTCGCCTGGGTCGAGGAGCGTTTGCGCGGAGATGGGGCAGATGGGGCAGACGCGCTGGTATCCATCCGTGGTTTGGCCGGGATCGGGAAAACGGCACTTGCGGGAGCGGCAACCCGCCAACTCCAGCGCGAAGGACGTTTCCCCGATGGCGTAGCGGTCGTCTTCTGCCAGGGTCTCTCTGACCCCGCCGACGTGTTGCGTCGGGTCTTGATTCGCTTTGATCCACTGCGCCGTGCGCCAGAAGCCACTGACCTCCCTCACCTGCAAGATACCGCGAAGACGGTTTTGCATAATAAGCAGGCGCTCGTTGTTCTCGACAATATCGAGCCAGAATTGCCAATTGGCAGTGTCACCATGCCGCTCCATGCTGCGGGCGTCGCCCTGTTGCTGACCTCGCGGCAGGCGCTCCCGGTGAGCGCGGTTCCCTCCTAGGCCAGTCGCGCGCTCGATCTGCTGACGCCCGAGGAAGCGTTGGATGCCTTTGTGGCCATGCTGGGGCACGCCAACGCCAGCGCCTTGAATCCGAGTGCGCGCGCCAGCGCGGAACACATCGTCCAGGCGCTGGGGTATCATACGCTGGCCGTTCATCTGGCTGGCGCCTACGCTGCCGCCGAGAGGCGTGACCTGGCGACGTTGGCCAGCGAACTCTCGACGTCAATGGGAGGCCTCGAATTAGCCAGCGATGAGAGCATGCCAGAGACCGTGCGGCGCAGCTTCACGCGCAGCCTGGAGACGCTCTCGCCAGAGGCGCAACGGCTCTTCGCCGCACTGGCGGCATTCGCTACGCCGGAGTTCGGGCGGCAAGCAGTGCTGGCGCTCGGACACGCGCTCGGTCAGGCGCGCCCAGAGAGCAGCCTACATGCACTGATGGCGCGCGCCTTGATCAACGCCTCGACTGACGGGGAAATGGAAGCGGCCAACGACCGTGAGCGGCTGCGCTTGCATCCGCTACTATGGGCTATGGCGCAGGAAATCTACCATGGCTGGCCACCATCCGACCAAGACCTCGCCGCTCTGACAGTTGCGCGCTACCTGGCAATCTACGCCGAAGCCCACCAGACGGCCTATGCCGAGCTGGCCGCTGACGAAGCTAACCTGAGCGGCGCGCTAGAATGGGCGCACGCGCACGATCAGCCGATGCTTGTGGCCGACCTGGCGCACGGTATGCGCAAATTCTGGGACGTACGTGGACGCAAACAGATGGCAGTTCACTACTTGGCCTGGGGGGTAGCGGCAGCTGAGGCTACCGGTCAAGCGCAAGGGAATCCCGACGCGCGTCAGCACTGGGCAGAACTGCAGCTCGAATATGGTCACATGTTGGTCAGGACTGGTGAACCACAGAGCGGAGTAGCCGCAATACAGCGCAGTCTCGACACCTTTCGGGACATTCAGGATCGCCCAGGTGAGGGAGCTGCGCTCCGGGTTTTAGCAGAAGCAGCGTTATGGCAAGGACAACACGAGGCCGCGCGCAAGTATCTCGCCCAAGCGCTTGTCATACAACGAACAACCAGCGACCAGGGAAGCATCGGGGAAACGCTGTCGCAGTTAGGCATAACAACCCTGTGGCGTGGGCAGCCTGTGGCTGCACAGGAATATCTCCTCCAGGCGCTCGATATTCAGCGTCAAATAGGTAATCAACGAGGTGAGGCTGAAGCGCTCTGCTATTTAGGGCACGTTGCGCTCTGGCATGGACACCATCAGGTGGCGGAGGATTACCTGACTCAAGCATGCGCACTGGATCGTGCGACTGGCGACCGACAGGGTGAAGAAACCGATATTGCCTTGTTAGGATTAGTCGCACTACGACGTGGACAGGGCGAGCGAGCAGATGAGTTGCTCGCGCAAGCGCTTACTATTTATCGTGAAATCGGTGATCGCGCAGGAGAGGGACTGGCATTGCGACTCTACGGGGAACTTGCGCTCCAACGCATGCAACTCGATCTGGCGAGCGAGTATTTGACGCATGCGCTCGCCATTGTCCACGAATTCAGTGACCAGGTAAGCGAAGGATTCGTGCTGCGTCTGCTGGGTGATGTGGCGCTCGCGCGCCAGCAGGCCGCTGTAGCGACGGACTATTTTGATCAAGCGCTCAGCATTCAGCGAGACATTGATGACCAGCACTATATTGTCCGTACCTTATATTCCATCGGACGTTTGGCTGAGGCGCAGCACGATCTGGAGCGCGCTGAGGCGCAATATCGAGAGGGTTTGAAGCTGGCCATCGAACTCGAACAGGGGCCGGAGATTGCTTTGGGTCAGCTCGCGCTGGGGCGACTGCTCGCCGAGCGACTGGATCGGCGCCAGGAGGCGCGCCCACTTCTGGCGGAGGCGGCGCAACGCTTCAGCGAGATGGACATGCCAGAGGCACAGATGGGCGAGACCGCGCTTGCGCAGCTAGACGCTGCGCGAGAAAGCGAGCAGGCATAATAGACCTTGAGCGACGCATTGATGTAGTAGTGGCAGTCAGCTTGAAAGGGGCGCTGAGATGTTTTCGCAGATACTCGTCGATGTATTGATCGTTGTTGGAGTGGGAGTGCTAGCAGCGGTTGTGATTGTGGGAGGAATAATCGCCATCACCTCGTGGCTCAACAGACGAGACGGAGGAGGCCTCCTCTGAAGGGCTGTTGGCGCGATTGCCAGCGCCTAGTGGCTACGGCGCAAAGTCCAGCCTGCGCGGGCTGCCAGAGCGGGTGCGTCGGGTAGGATTAGCCGCATAGCTCTCAGCCTGCGGCAAGGTAGCCCAACATCCCCTGCGTCCGCGCAGCGTGTTCCTGGTCTAGCCGTGCCCCTTCGCCACGCTCCTCCCGCCTCCTTGACGCTCCTTCATACCGCACCCCATAATTTCTACAGTGGGCGCGGTATGGCGCGCGCATCTGGACTGGTTCGCGGAGAGGCAACGGTACGGGCATGGCGTTTCAGGATCTGCGCGACTTCATGGCGTTCTTGGAGAAGAAGAGGCAGCTTCAGCGTATCGCCGCGCCTGTCTCCGCCGAGCTCGAAATCACCGAGATCGCCGACCGCGTCGTCAAGGCGGGTGGGCCAGCGCTGCTCTTCGAGAACGTGCGCGGCTACGACATGCCGGTCGTCATCAACCTCTTCGGCAGCGAAGAGCGGATGTCCTGGGCGCTCGGCGTCGACTCGCTCGACGAGCTGGGCGGGCGCATCAAGAAGTGGCTCGACCTCGTGCAGAATCGCCCGCCAGAGGGCATCATCGAGAAGGCGAAGCTGCTGCCAGAGCTCGCCGAACTGGCGCGCATTGGCCCCCGCACCGTCGGCCACGCCCCTTGCCAGGAGGTCGTCGTCACCGAGAAGCCTTCGATTGCCAACCTGCCCATATTGAAGTGCTGGCCCAAGGACGGCGGCCAGTATCTGACGCTGACTATGTGCCACTCGAAGGATCCGGAGACCGGCAAGCGCAACATCGGCATGTATCGCGTCCAGGTCTACGACGAGCGCACCGTCGGCATGCACTGGCAGATTCACAAAGGTGGCGCGGCGCACTTCCGCGACGCCAAAGCGCAGGGTGGCGAGAAGAAGCGGATGGAGGTCGCGGTGGTCATCGGCGCCGACCCCGCCAGCATCTACGCCGCCAGCGCGCCGCTGCCTCCCGGCGTGGACGAGTTGCTCTTTTCGGGCTTCCTGCGCCATAAGGGCGTCGAGGTGGTGCAGTGCAAAACGGTCGATGTGAAGGTACCCGCCCAGGCCGAGATCGTGCTGGAGGGCTACGTCGATACCGACGAGCTGCGCCCAGAGGGGCCATTCGGCGACCATACCGGCCACTACACGCCGGTCGAGCCCTACCCAGTGATGCATATCACCGCCGTCACCTCGCGCCGTAACCCTATCTATGCGACCACCATCGTCGGCAAGCCGCCGATGGAAGACGCCTATCTGGGCAAGGCGACCGAGCGCTTCTTCCTACACCTGCTGCGGGTCGTGTTGCCAGAGATCGTCGATATCAATATGCCGGTCGAGGGCGGATTTCACAACATCGTCGTCGTCTCGATTCGCAAGCGCTATCCTGGCCACGCGAAGAAGGTGATGGCGGGCATCTGGGGCATGATGCTGATGATGCTCTCGAAGTTCATCATCGTCGTGGATGAGAACGTGGATGTGCAGAACATGCATGAGGTGCTCTTCCGCGTGGGCAACAACGTTGACCCGAAGCGTGATACACTGCTGGTGGATGGCCCGGTGGATGCGCTGGACCACTCGTCGCCGTACGAGAAATATGGCTGGAAGATGGGCCTGGACGCGACGGCCAAGTTTCCGGAGGAGGGACATCCCCGGCCCTGGCCCGATGATATCGAAATGTCGCCCGAGATGAAGGCGCTCGTCACCGAACGATGGGCGGAATACGGCATCACGCTGTAACGGATGAGACCAATTCTATGGCTGATAGACCCGATACAACCGAGGCAGTAGAATGTACACCGGATACGTCAAATACAGCGAACATACCTGATTCGCCAGCGCCGTCTCCCCCAAGGCCGCCATTCTGGCGTCGCCTCATACGGCGTGATGCGGGGTTCGGCGTGCTCGTGCTGGTGGCGCTGCTCGCGACCGTGCTCGTCATCAGCCGGTTGCCATCCGCTGCAACGCCATCGTCAACGACGCCGCGCCAGACCAGTGGCACGGCGACGCCCGCCACACAATCGCAATCAGGGGCCATCGTGCAGCGCGCGAACGCCGAGATCATCCCAATGCCCACCTCGCGCGCCGGGCTGATGCAGCCAGCGGTTGACGCGCAGGGCAATATCTGGGTCGGCGAGATGGTGACCAATCAGCTTGCCCGCATCGATCCGAAGACGGGACAGGTGACGGAGTGGACGCCGCCGGGGGGCAAATACAACATCATGGCGACGGCGATAGACCGCCAGGGCGACGTCTGGTTCACCGAGCAGGCGGCCAACTATATCGGGCGCTTCGACCCAACCACCCAGACCTTCCAAATCTACCCACTCGATACCGCGATTGCGCCACGCATGGCGCCCCAGGATCTCGCATTCGACGCGAACGGCCAGCTCTGGTTCACGCTGCTCGGCGGGCGCATCGGTCGGCTCGATCCATCCACGGGCGCGATACAGTCGTGGCAGATACCCGTCCCACCGGGCGCCACGCGCTCCTATCCATTCAGCCTCGCGATCACCTCTGGCGGCGTCTGGTTTGGCTATCTGAACGGCGGCGCGGTGGGCAGGCTCGATCCGGCCACGGGCAAGGTCACGCTGATGCCGCTGGCCAACCACCAGGCGGCGGTCTATGCGATGGCGGCCGATGCATCGGGGCGGATCTGGTTTACGGAGATGCAGCCAGCCATCCTGGGGAGCATCGATCCCGCGACGGGCAAGGTGACGGAGCGCACGGTGCCGCACGTAGCGGGCGACCCCAGCATCCTCTATGGCCTGGCGACGACCGGCGATGGCTCGGTCTGGTTTGCCAGCGCGGGCGCGAACGCGGCCGTACACTATCAGGCCAGCGATGACCTCTATACGTTCTATACGTTACCCGCGTCGCAGAGCATTCCCTTTGGGATGGCGCTGGGGCACAACGGCGCGCTCTGGATCAGCGGGGACGGCGCCGACGATAACTATGTGGCGCGGCTCAGCGCGTAAGCGGAGCCATGGCAAAGGACTACGCATGTCATGCGCGCTATCCTCTTGACGGCGTTCGGGTCAGCGGAACATTTCTGCCTGGCCGAGCTGCAGCGGCCAGAGCCACAGCCCGGAGAGGTGCGCATTCGCATCCATGCGGCCGCCTTCAACCCTACTGACTACCAGAGGCGCCAGGGTGCTGGAACCACCAACGCGCTGCCGCTTATCCTTGGGATCGACGTGGCGGGCACTGTTGACGCGGTTGGCAGTGGAGTCACTGCGTTCGCAGTAGGCGATGAGGTCTATACCTACCTGCTGGGTGGAGGCAAGACCGGAGGCGGCTACGCCGAGTATGTCTGCCGCCTGGTAGACTTTGTCGCCCACAAGCCCCAAAACCTCTCGTTCGGCCAGGCCGCGGCGGTCGTCACAACTGGGCTCACCGCCTACCAATGTCTGGAGCAGGCGCCGCTTCACCCTGGAGAGCCGATCTTTGTCGCTGGCGGATCAGGTGGCGTTGGCACGATGATGATTCATCTCGCACGTCGTGCTGGCGCCGGACCAATCTTCACTGTCGCGGGCAGTGAGCGCAGCGCGAGGTATCTGTCGGAGACCCTTGGCATCCCACGTGAGCAAATACTCTTCTACGCTGGCTTACGGCGCGCCCAGCTTGCGGAGCGCCTGCGTGCGTTGAGCGGCGGTCGGCTATTCCGCATCGCAATCGACTGTGTTGGCGGAGCGATGACTGGATTGTGCTGTGACGCTGTCGATTTCGAGGGACATGTCATTTCTATCGTCCAGGGGCCGCGTGACGACTCCCATGCGCCGGAGGAAGACGACGAGAATCGGCTGTTTAACCGCTCCGCGGCATTCCATTTTGTGATGGCGTCGGTGCGGGGGACGTTTGGCGACCCTGAGACATGGTCGATGTATGGGCGCCAGCTTGCAGCGCTCACAGAGCTGTTCGAGAACGGCGCCATCCCGCCGCCAACGATCACGGAGGTTGGTGATCTCTCGGTTGAGACCGTGCGGCAGGCACATGCCCTACTGGAAACCGGGCATGTTCAGGGAAAGCTTGTCATGCGTGTCGAATAGGCCCGCCAGGGAGAGGATTCCCTGACGGGCGCGGGGTGAGAGATGCGCACACCGACCTGACCCAGATACTGCATAGCGCAGTCAGGTACGGCATGACGTATTGGCATCAGCGGTAGCGTGGGTTCGGGTTGGGCAGCGGCGTCGGCGTGTTTGGATCATCGTACATGCGACGGCGCGGCGCATAGCGCGCCTGCCCACCATACATGCCATTCATGCCAGACATCCCATTCGTACCATTCATGCCGGTCGTGGGTGGGCGCCCGGGGCCGGGCGTTTCCCCTGGAGTGTTGCTTTCCTCCGGCTCGCGATAGGGGCGCTGCCCATTAGGACTAGGCTCGCGGTAGGTATATGATGGGCGCGGCTCACGTGGCGGGACCGGCGCGCTGGGCATTGAACTGGCCGGGCTGCCCCCCTGACCCTCCAGCAATTCGGAGCGTACAATCACGACTTCTGGCGGCGCGTTGATACCCAGCTTGACTCGTTCGCCCTCTACGGCGAGGACGTGGATCGTGATCGTACCATTGAGGACAATCGCCTCGCCTGCTTTTCTGCGTAACACAAGCATGCTTCGTACCCCTCTCAAGGCTGTGACGTTCCAGCGCCGGATTCACCTGGCTGGCATTCCCTGCTTCGCTACCCTCTGATCCTGAAGAATAGCCCTGTGGTCGCGCTGCAACGACCGCTCGCTCGCACAAACCATTTTGGGAGGAGGCTCCACCCTGGCCACCATTGGCCCTCCAGGGTCTGCGTGCTTCGTCGTTTGCCGTCGTCCAGAAGACATAAGAAGACACAATACAAGTCCGTTGTCATCTGCCACTGGTATAGCTCACACTCAGAATCGCACCGGCGTCTCTGGCTTCGTCTCCGCTCTCGATTCCCGCTACGCCCGCTGCGCCCGGAGCGCTTGCCCGTGGCGGCGCAGGAACCGCGCCATCACGCGGGTATGCCTCCGCGATCTGATTGCACACGCCAGCTACAGAAGCCGTTGTACTCTTAACAACGTAGACGCCGCCTTCTGGTACCGCATATCGCGTACATCTTTGTGAACTTGTACGCATCCAGTGGCTGACAGCTTCTCTCGCGCAGGCAAATACCCGTAAAAATGTGGACTGAGGACTAGGGCTGATGCTGCGCGAAACGCGGCGTCTTGTTCACCAACAGCCTGCCGGGGTTCCACACACGTGCACGCAATTGTCCGGTGAGGCCGTTGCTGGACACCTCCTTTTTGTGGGGATTCAGCTCTTGTGTGGTCTGGGAACCATGAGCCAGTTGCACGCACGGGTCGCTGGTCACGCGCTGCGCCAGACCGTATGCTGCCATCCATGACATCGCCTGGCGTATCACGTCACTGCACGTCAGCGGTATGGATCTCTCACGCGAGAACCGTCGCGAGTGTAGTCAGGCAATAACCCTGGCGGTAGCGTAACAGCTTCATACGAAGGTTGTCAATGGTTGCTTCCCCGCCCCTAAGAACTGGCGAGCCTGATGATGACTTGACATTAAGATAACGAACAGATGATGGGTATGATAACGTACCGCAGGATGACCCTTTGTAAACGTGCGGCCCCACCTACACCAATACGCTAAAACGCCAGGTATCCTTCCGCGGAAAGGAAGCGCGCCAGGCGCGCAAAGCGGTTATGTCTATCTTACCTTATAATTACCCGCCATGGAATGCAATAGATCACAGTTGTTGTGAGATGTGCGCAACGAACCTGCCCTCTCACCTCATGAGGCAAGAGGGCAGCAATGGTACGGGCCGTAGCCGGGTCGACCAGCCTTAAAGCACAGTGGCTGGCTTGTGTCGGTAGGTAAAGAGATGATGGAAGGTGAAGTTGAACGTGGTCGCGATGATAAGCGCCACCGCCTGGGAAGCCAGCGCGGGAACGCCGATTCCCCCGTGCATCAGAGCGAAGACAGCGAGAGTCACAATGACTCCGCCAGTGCAGGTGACATGGAAGCGCGCGCACCGCTGAAGCCAGGAGCGGCTATGCCCCGGCAGGTGGCTGAAGGTGATCCGGTCGTTCGGGATGAAGTTCGCCATAATCGAGACCTCGGTCGCGACGGCAAAGGCGATGGCAGTGTGAAAAAAGTAGGGAAAAGAGGCAGGAGCAAGCAGATTGAGCGTCACTTGCAGCGTAATCAGGTTGATGATCGCCGCGATGCCGCCGACGAACAGATAGCTGAATGCCCGCTGAATCCACTCGGCGCGCCCGCCGGTCAGCCGGTCCGTAAGGTCAAGCAGACCATCAACCTTCGCCATGCCCGTCGGATGATAGCTTGGCAGGCTGCGCCCCGCCTTCGCCTTTGGCAAAACCGCCGTATCGGCTTCGACGGCTCGCGTAGCGGGTGTCGGCTGGGTATCGTAATAGTCTATTGCATTTTTTCGCGGCAGATGCTGAGCCATTTCTCCTCCGGCGATTATCCTCAAAGATACGCTTGTGACGCCTCATGTCCCAGTTGCTTGCCCGGCCTCCTGGCAGTTCGCATGAAGAGGGCCACTGGAACATCAGAAACGTTTGCATAGTTGTATGTGTACAGTATTGGAATCGCCACCAAAACGATGAGATCTCTCTCGCAGTCAACCAGCCGCTGGATAGCTCCACCACCATATCTTAAACAGGGTGGAACGGTTTCCTCACCGGGCAGTAACCAGATAACCACGACAAATTCTGCACCCAGTCTACGCAATGTTTCGGATAATATCGTACCGTACCAGGACCTTTGGACGCCAGCACGCACGTCCACAGCGGCCGCACGCGGGTGCAAGAGTGCCGCGCAGTGAATGGAGGTCGTGACAGAAGTGCAGGCTGATCGCCGCGCGGATTGATGTCCGCCGCTCAGTTGAAGGCGAGGATGATGCCGGGGCCAACCGTTCGATTCGCGAGGTCGTCCAGGTCTTCGGTCAGGAGATACTCGGTGGGGCTCCAGAGTTCGAGCGCCAGCGCGATACAGCGCATGCGGTCGCGCTCGTCCACAAGCTCGTCTTCCTCGGCGCGCTCCCCCGCCGGGAGGTCTTCGCCCGTGCTCGCGCCGTAGTCTTCCCACCAGCCCGGCGCCAGCACGATCCGCACGAAGTCCTCTGGCGCGGTGTCGGGCGGCAGCAGATCGGCGAAGCGCTCGGGATGCCCTCGCAGCGCCTCCAGATCGGGCGCGGGCTTATTCTCTCCGCCGCTCTCGCCGTCATCTTCGAGCCAGGTGGGATCGCTGATATAGCGGTCAACCCCCACGCCGCCACGCGCCAGCGTGTAGCCGGAGACGGTCTCGCCATAGTCGAAAACGGTGAAGACGGGCGCGCCATCCAGCAGGCGCGAGAGCTCGACATCAAGCCCCTCGGTGCGGTTGCCCAGCTCCAGCACAGGCGTCCAGCGCGAGACATCGTGCGGGCGGCAGATGAGGTAGCGGTAGGCGGCGTCCAGGTCGGGGTCGCTGACGCGCTCCAGCACGGCGCTGAAGGTGCCTTCGAGCCGCAGCGCATTCACACGGTCTTCGGCGGCGAAGATCGTGGTCAGCGCGTGCTCGACGGCGTCGGCGTCGTGGCCGTAGACATGCAGAATGGTCGAAACGGTGCTCATACCGGCTATTGTACCCCAATCGCGCCTATCCCTGCCCCAGCAGCCGCCACGAGACGAACGCCACCAGCGGCATCCATGCGCCGAGGACGAGTCCGCGCGCCGCCACCCACCCCAGCGGGAGCCGCTCCAGCCCGCGCGCGAGCAGCGGCAGTATCGCTACGATGGCGCCCTCAAAGAGGAAGACATAGACGGGTGTGTGCCCAATGCGCGGCAGGGTGGTGTAGCGCCACCAGCCAGCGTACCAGGCGCTTTCTTCGTAGAACGGGATGATGAGCATGCCCGCCAGCCCGCCGAGCGCCACGGCCTGCCAGAGCGGCAGCAGCCCCGCCAGCCGCCAGCCAAGGTAGCCGAGCAGCGTCAGCACGACCATCCACGAGAGCGGCATGTAGGCGGGCGACTGCCAGAGCGTCGGCTCGTCGGCGGGATAGACCAGCGAGCGCGCGATCTGCTCACCAGCGGCATCGGTGGCCAACTCAACGACGCCCGCGACGAGGCCAAACAGCAGCAGCCGTCCGATGAGCGGCCGCCATTTGGGACGCGCCAGCTGAATGGCAACCAGGTAGCCGAGGACAATGCCATCGCAGATGGCGGCGGTGATCCAGCCGAGCGCCAGCAGCGCCGAGACCAGGTGGCAGAGCGCCATCAGCAGGAACAGCCCCAGAAACGCCAGGTCGGGCAGCGGCGCATCCCAGCGAAGCGAAAGGGGCATGGCTGCCGATGTCGGAGACAGTTCCGCTTTTTCACGTTGCAACACAGGCTACTCACTCATTTGCTCTATACACTCTTTGAGAGAAGTATACGCGCCGCCGTGCACATCCAGATGAAAATCCGCGCGCCGGCTGTCCACTTTTATGTTCAGTGCGGTACAATAGGGGTACATGCGGGAGGTAGCGCCGCGGAACAGACGCGAAAGCGCCATAAAGCCGTAAAAAGGGGGATGCCATGTCCTTTGGTGATGTCCTCTGGGTACTGGCCGTATTCGCATTCTGGGGTGGTGTATTTTGTCTGATGTTCTTCTTCGTGGCTCTCATCTCACGAGGACGTGACGACGAAGAGACTGCCTGCGAGTTGCCGTCAGAGACGGCCTCGTCGGCGGACACAACGATGCACGCGCCCGCCTGATGACTCCCCGCTGACACAGCGGGCAGACTGCAAACCCTCTCGGAGCCTCTATCTGGATGAGGACGGCAACCACCGTCCTCACGTTGTTTTCCGAATTGCGCACTTTTGGCTTGGGTCGCTAAATATATTCGGTCCGGCAAGATCGCAACAGTCGCTACAGATATCGAGGCAGATTTCTCTGCTTCAACAGAGCTAGGGAACGGCTACATGGGGAGAAAGACAATGCGGTCGCGATATTCATCATGACGACTGGCACCCCATATAAGCGCAATTTCATTGATGGCCGCCCCAATTGCCATCGTTCGCGAAAGCAGCAATACCCCAGGTAAGTGAAGCCCCAATGGCAGCGTGCGTGCCAGAGTGTCGGCAAAATGATCTGGCATAGTGCGCTTATCATGCGTCAGGAGAATACGGCCGAGCTCAGCGGTTTCTTCGATCAACTCTGGATCAGATAAGCCTTTTACGATATTCGCCTCAGCGAATGTAAGCAGATCGAGCTCTGGGTAAACCCGACGCAGACCTGCAACAATATGTCCATTGAAATTCTCGTCCGCCAGAAAACGAGGGCGGTCACTCTCTGCAATAGGTGTCAGGCTCACCGATTGTTATTCCCATCGGCAGCCTCACCGCTTACATCAGTATCTGACCTTTTCGAACCATGAGCCTCCGGCTGTGTATTATCGGTTACATCATGCTCTTCATGCCGCTGCCAGCCTGAGGCCCGTAGCGCTTCTATGCGCCGCCGCATCTCCGCGTAGAATTCAGGGTTGGCTGCCTGACTCTCAGCGCGCTGACGCTCAAACTCGCGTTCCTGCTCAGCAAAGAGTCGATCCAGTTCTTGGCGATGGTCGAGATAGAAGGCAATAGCACCGTAGGCGTCTGCCCGCGTGATTGCAGGAAACGCCTCAGTGATACTTTCCGGCTGTTCGCCACCTTGCAGCCACGCGGCAATCGCGCTGCCAAGGGAGACGCGCGAACTACCGACAAAGTAGTCGCCATCGCGTTCTTGAATATGCTCAACGGTGTGAATAGCCATCGCGATTCCCGCCCCTCCTCTCTTTCAAGAGCACTTTATCACACAGCATCAGGGCTGGGATGGCAGTGGCGGGTCGCCGTATGCCTTGCAGTATTTGATGAGCGCCAGCAGCGCGGCCGTTGCCCCGGCTGCCAATGCCGCGCGCCCGACATCGGCCCAGTTGACGGCGCCGTGTCCCAGCGCATCCGCGACAATGGGTAGCGCCGCCACCAACGCCGTGCAGACCAGCCCCTCGATCAGCTTGAGCAATGCGCGCTCAGCCGGAGTGAGTGAGACATTGTTCCGCGCTCGCGTAAGTAGTCCAATCATTCTGTTTCCTCCCCGCCTCCTTGATATTCTCCACCATGCCTGCCGCTGGCCAATCGCGCGCCATTTCCTCTGGCGTCGTCCCCAGCTCGCGGCTGCTCTTCATGGTAGATGGGAAGCCAGGCAGGCGTCAACGCGACAGGCCGCCTCAACCCCCTACGCTTCGCGACAGGAAATATCTCATTTCAACCCCACAGAGAAATACCCCTGGTGGCGTTTGGCGCGGCGCTGGTGGATATCGTGAATCCGGCTGCCAATGGGTCAAGGAGACGAGCAACGCGCAGAGGCAGCTAGAGCGGGAGGCGTGGCCCATCGGCCACCTCCCGCTCATCATTTGTGTACGCTCTAACGCTATTAACGCAAAGTGATTGACAGGAGCCAACATGAGGCGCATACTCGCACAGCAAGCGTAGCGTAATCTTGGCGAGACATGGCGCGAATGGCCGTTCAGCGCGGATATGGCCATGTTCACCCCGCTGCGGAAGGGAGTATGACATGAGCGATACTGTCAATTACGTTTCACCGCAAACGTTCATCACTTTCATGGCAATCTTTTTGATCATTACATTGCTGCCGACCGCAGAGACGGTCGCGCTGATTCGAGCGCCGCGCATTGCTGGCCAGCGAGCCTGGCGGCAATGGCTGGCGCTCATGCCAATACTGGCTGCTCTCGCCATGCTTACGCTTACGATCCTTCTATTCATTATCTATAAACGTCTGACAAGCGATTCTCTCTATACCCCACAAGCATTTGCCTGCAACTCGCTAGGCCCAGGAGGCATATGTCAGCAAGCGCCGCTCGACGCAAATATCACTCAAAGCCTTCAGCTCTACCAAAGCGTCAGTTCCGCTTTCATCTGGATAATAATTGCTGTCTTTGTTGTCGCTGTCGTCGGCTTTCTGATTCTAGCTATCGGACGCCGCCAGGAGGCGAATCTTTCTGCTGTTCCTTCATCTGATGATGCCATTACCGAGCCCTAATAATTCCGCGCCCCTACGGCAGCGCGCCCTGGGCAAACTGGCTGGTCCAATACTCGACGGCGCCGACGTAGCCCAGGTTGGGTATGCAGCTACAGTTGTAGATGGCGGTCTGCCCGGCGTTATAGGCGCTGGCGCTGTAGTCGAGCACCTCAGCGCTCGCCAGCCCCTGCATCGGATCGAGCGGGCAGCTCCAGCCATCGCCGACCGATGACGGCAGATCCTGATAGAGCGTGGAGGTCGGCCCGTTGGTGTTGTCGTTGTAGAGCGTGGCGCAGAGGCTCGAAGTGCTCGCCGTATCGGGGAAACCCAGCCCGGCAGCCTGATACTTGCCCGACGCAATACCCAGGTAATAGCACGAGAGATACTTGACGACCTTCGCGCCGAGGTTGGCGTTGCCACTGAGCGTGTAGATATCATAGCTGGTGTCCGAGACGCCGCAGCCGCTCGCGTTCAGCACGCTGGAGTGGTTGAAGTAGTCGGCGTAGTAGTACTGGATCTGCATCAGCCCGACGCCGCCATCGCACGCCATGACATCCTGATGCCACTTGCTCTCCTGCCAGGCAAAGCCATAGAGCAGGTTGCGCGGCAGGCCATACAGGTTGGCGGCGGCATCCAGCGCGGCGCGAATCTGCGCCTGGCTTGGATTATTCCCGGCATTCACACCACAGGGCGTGCAGGAATCGGCCCGGAGCGCCGCCAGCGACACGGCGCCGGATGACCCGGACGATGTGGTAGCTGTGGCTGTGGCCGTCGCCGTCGCCGTTGCGGTGGCCGTCGGCACGGGCGTCGCCGTCGCGCAGGGTGTCGCCGTCGGGGGCGCAGGCGGTTTCGGCGGAGGCGGCGGTGGCTTCGGCACATTGACGGGATTGCCAGAGACCTTCTTGCCTCCGCCGGATGCGGTGGCCGTTGCCTGCGCGGTCGCGGTCGGCGGATCGGTCGGCGTCAGCGTAGACAAGAAGAGTGTTGGAGACGACTGCGCCGCGTTTCCGGAGGCCCGTGGATCGCTCTGCGCGGCGAAGAGGAGCGCCGTGCCCGCCAGCGCGAGCAGACAGATGGCGGAAAGCGCGGCGATGGTGATCTGCCGCGAGCGACCTTCTCGTCCAGTGATTGCTAATACAAAGCGACTCCGCAGATCAGCCAGCAGGCGTCGAAGTGATTCCATACGTCCGTGTGTCCCCTCCTGACGGGCGCCACCCGCGAGCCAGCGGCCCGCGCTCCTTCCCCAAGCATATCAACGGGCCAGCTGCGGAGAGATAACGCGCGCAGCGATTAGGCGATGGCGATTGAGCTGCCACACGCAACCAGGTGTTCTTTTCAGCAGCACGCCTGGTCTTGTATTTGGGGTGGCCTTGTGGTAGCCTTGCTGTGGACTCCGGCTGAGCTTATGCGACACAATATGCCGAAATATGAGGGCCGACAGCAGCCGTTTAGCGAATAGTCATACAGCCAGGGGAGCGACCATGCAGTACATAATGAGGATGAGCTACCCACGCCGGTCTCGTGCTGCTCTTGGCGCATCACTGCTGCTCATTCTTGTGCTGCTCTCCGCCTGCGTCGGCCTGCCGACGACTGGCACGACGGGGCCGACAGCCACCACAGCAGGAGCCACCGCGACGCCCACCACGCAGAACCTCGACCAGCGCATCGACGCCTACATCGCGAAGCTCACACCCGCGCAGCAGATCGGGCAGACGCTCATGCTGGCCGTCTACGCCAATGGCTATAACGACAATCTCAATCAAGCGCTCACCCAGTGGCATCTCGGCAGCGCCATCATCTTTCCCAACTATAACGGCGGCCCGCTGATGCCCACCACGCTCGCTGGCATGCAGCAATTGGTGAGCGACCTCAAGTCGCACGCCGATACGCCCCTGCTGCTGGCGACCGACGAGGAGGGCGGTCTGGTGGATCGCCTCTCCTTCTACTACGGCCAGACGCCCTCGCCCCAGCAGCTTAGCGCGACTGGCGACCCGCACCAGGCGTATCTCCAGGCGCAGACCGACGCCCAGCGTATGCGGCAGATCGGCCTCAACCTCGATTTTGCGCCGCTCGCCGATATCAACCAGGGCGGTGGCATCGACCCAAGCCGCATGTTCGGCGCATCAGCCAGTCAGGTCACCATGTATGCGGGCGCTTTCCTCGATGGCCTGCAACAGAACGGCGTCGCCGGGACGCTGAAGCACTGGCCGGGGCTGGGCGCTTCCACCGGCAATCCCGACTTCACGCTGCCGACGGTTGATCACTCGCAGAGCCAGCTCAACGCCATCGATTTCGCCTCGTTCCGGCAGTTGCTGCCTCACCATCCCGACATGATTATGGTGACGCATGTCATCGTCCCGGCCTACGACGGGCAGAATCCCGCCTCGCTCTCTCCCGTGCTGGTGCAGCAGGTCTTGCGCGGGCAGTTGGGCTATCAGGGGGTTGTCGTCACCGACGCGATGGACGCGCAGGGCATCGTCGCCTATATGCAGCAGCAGGGCTACAGCGACCCGGCGCAGGGGATCGCCGAGGCGTGCGTGCGGGCGTTTCTCGCGGGCGATGACCTGATCGAGGCACCCATCGAGCAGGACCGTCTGGCGGCGGTGGTCGCGGCGATGACGCAGGCCGTGCAGTCGGGGCGCATCTCGCAGGCGCGACTGGACACGGCGCTCCGGCGCATTATCCGGCTGAAGGTGCAGTTGGGCATCCTGACGCTGCCATAATCGCGCGATAGCTTTGTGAATTGGCCTGGTCAGTTGCTCCGGCGCCTGAGCAACGTCTCCGGGACCGGGTCCAGGCTTTTGATGAAGTGGGCGGGAATCCCACCCACTACGGTACGCGGCGCCACATCCTCGCGCACCACCGCGCTCGTGGCGACCACCGCCTGCTCGCCAACCGTGACGTTGGGAAGGAGGACCGCGCAGGCGCCAATCCACGCATCCGCGCCGATAGTCACATCGCCACATACATCGCCAAGCTCGTCGCGCAGCCGTGAGTTGTTCGGATAGGAGTTCAGAACGACCAGCACCCGCGGCGCAATGGCCGCCCGATCACCAATCGAGAGCGCGCTGGAAGTCCTCTCCAGCTCGTCCAGGACAAAGAACCCTTCGCCAACGTACACCTGCTCGCCGACATGGTAGCCAGCGCACCGCAAAGCCCAGACGCGGACGCGATTCAAGGGGAAACCCTGAGCTACCCGCTTGCAGACTTTCTTGCGCACCATCGTGCCAAGCCGTCTGACGGCGCCACCCCGCATCATAGTTCCCTGCTTCCCGCTCAGCATGACATGGTAGGTGTAGAAAAAGGAAACAACAGCCCAAAGCTCCTTCACCTGGATGCGACCATGCACACCGTGGGGTCGCTTCCTTACGAATGGCGTCGGCATTCTCGTGGATCTGTCGCACGATGCGCGCCTCGGCGTGTGCAATGCGCACAATCTACGTATTATTGCGTGTATACTGTACGCATTTTGTACTATTCCCCAGGATGCTGGCGCTGGTCCTCGTCGTCACCGCACGCTTTGTTACCGCACGCCTTTTTCAGAGCAGATGTGGGCATTCTCGGTACCCGGCGTTTTCCCTATATCCCGCGGCGCATACGCGCGGGCTGGCACATATGTTGCCCTGTATTGTCCCGGGCGCAAGCTAGTGCCCGAAGAAAGGAGGCTTCATGAGCCAGACCATTACGTTGACCGACGACCAGTATGCGACTCTCGTCGCAGCCGCCGCGTACCGCGACCAGACGCCCGAAGGTGTCCTCGCGCAGTGGATCGAGGTCGAGCGTATCTGCAATCTGCTGCGCTCTCCCCGCTTTGAGGAACTCCGTCGTGAGCGTATGCGGCGCATCAAGGACGATCCCAACGCGACGCAGCCATCGATGGACCATCCTTCCCGGTGGGACTGATAGATGAGCAGGGAAGTCGATGAACGGCCGAGGGAATGGCTGGTGAAATCGGCGCAACGGATGCGCAGGCGCCGTCTCCGTTATGCCACCACCAGCTTCAGCGCTTTCACCAACTCCACCAGCGCCTCGGATGCGCACGGATCAGCGGGCGTATGTCCTGCCAAGGTACGTCAGCCAGAAGCCCTGACGTTCTCCCTGGCACACGATCTGCATCACCGTCCCCTATCTGGGTTCTTCAAGGAAGTGTGAACTCAGCACAGAAAGCATGTAGAGAATGGTCCGTACCCAACCATCTGAACGGATGCAAGATAGCTCTCACAGGGTGGAAACGCTGTTGGGAGCCACTTTGCGATCACATCACGCCAGACTTCTCGCGAGGCTACTCTGGGCGACCGGCCTTGTCGTCCTCATTGTCCTTAGTGTTCTGGCGCATAGCAATGCTCAATTTCCAGGTGATGCCGTGATGACGGGACTGCTACGTCCCTTGGGCCACTCTATCATCGCGCGCGTCATCCTGTTTCCAAGCGATGTGAATCAGCCGACGCTGGGCGCCATCCTGGTGGTTGTCATCGTCGCGATTCTAGCCGTATTGCGCCATTTTCGCGCGGCTATCGCGGTCGCGGTGGGCACACTCGTTGCGGACCTTATCAACGCGCTCATCAACGGGCTTGTCGCGCGCCCGCGCCCAAATAATGTGCATGTGCCGACGATTAGTGGCTTGGGCGCGCATAGCTTTCCATCTGGTCACGTCGAACATGTCACGGTCCTTTTCGGTTTCCTCTTCTATCTGACATTGCTTGCTGTGCGTGCGCGCCCAGACCGCCGGGCATGGTTATTCTTCATTCAAATCGTCTGTGTCTACTTTATTGCGTTCATTGGCGTTGGGCGGATTGTCGAAGGAGATCACCAGCCGAGCGACGTGCTGGCGGGCTACCTCGTCGCCGCGCTGCTTCTTCCCCTGGTATGTGTGTTCTATCGCTGGTTGGATAGGATGTGGCGGCGGCGCCAACTCCGCAAAAAGCGCCGATTGGTCGCTCGACACTAGCTGTCTCAGCGGCGTACAAGGATAGGCTGCATGCGCGGCGTTGACCCGCGATTGTTTACCAATTAGCAGTGCTCGGGATCAGGCACGACCCACTCGACGATAGCGTGCCGAGGCGACCGAATAAATGCCATAGGCAATCAGCCCTAGAGCGACCAGGGCCAGGAGCGGACGCCCGAACGGCTGCCGCTCCATCTGGCGGAGCGCGCCGCTGAGTCCCTGCGCATCTCCAGGATTGTGGCGCTGAGCAGCAATCACGAGGAAGAGGCTGATCTCAGTGAAGACCACCCCGAGGGCAGCATATCCCACGCGCCCCAGCGTCACCAGCACTTCCTTGCCCTTCTGCCCGAGTTCCTTCGGCTGGATAAGGCTCTCGAAATCGACCTTCCATGCGCGGTAGTATAAAATGCCCGCGACCGCAAGCGCGGCCACGCCAACCAATATGACAAGGAACACGCCAAGCGGTTTCGTGAGCAACTGCGCCGTGAAGTCACGTGTTGCCGCGTCAGAGTTCTTTCCGGCGCCGCCGCCGGTAGCGAGCTTGAATGCGCCGAATGCTAGTATCAAATACGAGATACCGACCACGCAGTAGCCAATGCGCGCTACGATACCCTTGGCCGAGGTGCCCTTGCCGTCAACATCCAGGATACCCTGGCACAGGCACCACAATGCATAGCCGACCAGGCCGATGCTCACTACGATCAGCAAGAATTGGCCGAAGGGGCGTTCAACAATCGTCTGGAATGCGCCTTGTTGATCCGTAGGTGTGCCGCCGATGCCGAGCGCAGCACTGAATGCCAACCCGCCCATGATGAGGTAAATCGCTCCCTTTGCTGCATAGCCCCACCGTGCCAGCGGCGTGAACCACGGGCTAGTGGCGGCTGATTTCGCCTGGAACTGCGCTTGGTGTGCAACATGAGACGCCTGTGTTGCGGCATCTTCGGTCTTAGCGCCGACCGGTTTTTCATGAACGCTGCCCATATTGTTCCCATCCTTTGGTGTATGTTAGCCATGTAGGCGTTCCCAACTGGCGTTCTTCTGAAGAACATTGGGATGTTGGCGCTTCTGGCCACATAGCTGTCTTCCGTGGCTTTCCACCTTGCTGACGGTTGACAATGTAACCGCCATTCCTGGTTAGCACGTCAACTGCGAGTGCTACTTTTCATATGCACAACATGTACCAGCGCATCAAGCCAGGAAATTTCCTGATGTCTTGAAGCCAGACCTCAGGCGCCCAAAAAGAACCAGGCGCCGAAAAAATAGTGTGCGCCGAACGACATCTGGCATGAGGCTTGCGTTTCCCATCTCCTGGTGTAAGGAATCTGCTTCAGCTCATCCGTCAACGGAGGCGGAATACAGCAAGAGGAATACAAGAGGAGTCTATGAAGCGCATACAGCACGATGAGCGGTCCCAGACCTCAACTTCAGTGGGGTCGGGGTCCAATGTTCATCACGATGCGCATGATCACAATACGGGCGATGAAGGAACCGCCAGCGACGTTACCACCAACGCCAAACAGCGCGTCGAGCGGGTGCTGGATGAGGGCTCGGAAGCGCTTCATCACGTGCGGGAAGACGTTGCGAAGGAGCGCGAGCCACGCCGACGTGTGCTGCTACGCGGGCGATACGTGCTGGCCGCCTATGTGATAGTGGCGCTTGTGTTAGCGGCGCTCGCGGTTGCAGCGCATGCTCAGGCGGTATTACCAGGCGATTTGCCGCTTACCAGAGAACTGCAAGAGAGTCGGTCGCCCGTCGTCTTCTGGTTCTTCTCTTCAATCTCAGCCATAGGCTTCACCGTGCCGTCTGCCATTATCGAAATACTCGCCGTGCTCGTACTGTGGCTTCTGCGGCTACGCCTGGAGAGCCTATTCCTTGTCTTATCGCTGCTGGCGGACCTCCTGGGAGGGATCCTGAAGGTTGTCGTCGGACGCCATCGCCCTTCACCAGATCTCGTGCATGTAGTGCAGCAGATTCAGCAGCCGAGTTTCCCGAGCGGACATACACTGCACTACACCGTATTTTACGGTTTCCTGTTCTTTGTTATCGCGACCAACTTCAAGTCATCGTGGGTACGTAATGGCGTGCTCGTGATCTGCGCGCTGCTGGTGCTGCTGGTCGGGCCTTCGCGCGTCTACCTTGGCGAGCACTGGCCCACTGACGTTCTTGGCGGCTACCTTGTAGGAGCTCTTTGCCTGGCGCCGCTGATCGCTGGCTATCTCTGGGCAAAGGCGCATCTCACGGTTACCGCCTCTCCTCCCTGGATTCACAAGATTCCACCGGTATCTGCCGAATCTGTTGAGCCATCGGCAGAGAACACGCCGTAGCAGCTCAGCGAGTATGTAGTCGTCACCGTACCTTGGCATTTGAAAGGTCGAAACCATGGCTGACTCGTTTGTACGTGCACTCCTGGTAACCAATCCAAAGTCTGGACACGGCGGCGTTGATCTCACAGACGCCGTGACGATCTTACAGGCCAATGGTTGGGACATCACTGTACGTCAGAAGCTGCATGGTGATATGGCCACAGACCTTGCCCGCGAAGCCGTGGAGCAAGGTTTCAATGTCATCGTGGATTGTGGCGGCGACGGAACGTTGAGCGAGATTGTCAACGGAGTTGCGGGAACGGACATCGCTGTTGGCGTCCTTCCTGGAGGCACTGCCAATGTCTGGGCCCACGAGATGGGTATCTCAGAGAAGCTCCCGCAGGCTGCCATGCAGCTGGTGACCGCAACGCGGCGGCGGGTTGATATTGGGCATGTGGATGTCAACGGCAAGCATGGCACGTACTTCTTGCTCATGGCAGGACTTGGCATTGACGCCGCTGTCATGGCGCGTGTCAACAAGACGCTCAAGAATCGTATTGGCAAATTGGCCATTGGCGTGGCTGCCATCGGCACCCTGCCCGATGTGACGGTAGCCCCAGTGCACGTCGAGCTTGATGGGGCGTACTGGCAAGGTAAAGTCTCGCAGATCGTGATCGGCAACACGCGACGCTACACTGGTTTCACCAGTATGACTCCCGAAGCCTACGCGAACGACGGGCAGCTCGACGTCTGCCTCATCACCGCAGCTACGCCGTTGTTCGGTTTGCGCCAATTGGCTTCACTCACGTTGCGTGGAAAGGTCAGCCATGCCGCCGCGGAGATCTACCGTGCCGCCAACATTGTCGTGCGCTCGCCGGTGCTATTTCCGCTCGAGACCGACGGTGGGGTGATCGATCTCGATGAGAATGACTTGACTCCCGATGGCGTCGTCTACACGTTCCGTCCCATGGCGCAGGGCGTCAGCGTGCTGGTTCCGCGCACGTACCAGGGAGACCTGTTTGAGCCAGCGACGCTTGAGCCTCGCGCACCACTGGCTCCGCTCGAGCCGACAGCCCATCAGAAAGCGCTGGCGACCAGTAATGGCAGTCGCGCGGTTGAACGACTACGCAAAGAGGCGAAGTGGTTCCACCAACGTTACCAGGTGCTTTCGGTAGGTGGCGATTCCTTCACCGCCGCACGCGAGAAAGATGGCCAGGTAGTCAAGGTCGTAATCGCCCCAGAAACAACGATCAAGTCAGGCGCTGAAAATGAGTACCGTCCTCTGTGGGGACAGCTAACCACGCTGAGCCCCGAGGACATCGTGCGCATAAAGGGAGTCAAAGGCTCAGTCAAGCGGTCCATCCTCGCCTATCGTGTCAAATGCATCGGGCCGACTGCCCTTCGTGCTCTCCAGACAGGATAGTTCTTGCGAGATTGAGGTGCTGCTCCTTGCTATCAGCTACGTCCTCGCTCGCGGCGTCACCCCTCAGGCGCATCATTCGCTCCAGCAACAGATGCTCGACTCGTTCCAGGTGGCATTGGTCTTGCATACCATTCCAACGCCTGTAAGGCTATTACAAGCCGAGGCAAAAGGCGCCCTTTGCGCATCGTCCTCAACGTAGGAGACATAGGAGGTGAATGCAAGTGCGCCGACAGCATTGGAAGGAGTTCCAAGATGCAAACATGGATGTGGGTCGTTATTGTCCTTGCCGTTGTCATCGTCGTGCTAGTCATTGCGGCGCGTGTCATCAGGCAGCAGCGCCAAAGCCAGCAGCTGCACGAGAGTTTTGGCCCCGAGTATGATCGCGCGGTGTCGCAGTATCACAGTCAGGGCCGCGCCGAGGCCGCCCTGATGGAACGCCAAAGGCGCGTGGAAGCGATGACCATTCGTCCACTCACGCCGGAGGACCGGACGCGATTCGCCCAGGCCTGGCGCGAGACGCAGGCGCGGTTTGTCGACGATCCCGCCGCGGCGACGGCTGAGGCCGACCAGCTTATCGCTGACCTCATGGGAGTTCGTGGCTACCCAGTACGCGATTTCGAGCAACAAGCCGACGATATCTCCGTAGACTATCCCAATGTCGTGGAGAATTATCGCGCCGCCCATGCGATTTCACTTGCGAGTACGCGAGGCGAGGCGAGCACCGAGGACCTGCGGACAGCGATGATTCACTATCACGCGCTGTTCGATGAACTCCTCGAGACCAAAACAGCTGAAAAGGACAGAACTGACGAAGCCAAAGCGACTGATGGCGCACCAACTGATGGCGCACCAACTGATGGCGCACCAACTGAGCGAACGGAGGTCAAATGATGGACCACCAGATCGATCCCATGAGCGAACAACCCGATGACCAGCTTGACCGGCAAGATGCCATCCCTGCTGACCACCCCCGTGACGCGGCGCCAGAGCTCACGCAGACTGCTCAGGAAACGCCGCCAATGAATCGGCCAGTGGATAAGCCTGGCGCGTCGGTGAACCAACAGGACCAACCGGACCAAGAAGCGGCAAAGGCTCAGCAGACGCGACAGAACGCCGCCGACATGGCCACTCCTCCCGCGGAGAGGCGCCCAAGCCTGGATGGCTCGTCCGTCGAGGCCGAAAATGCCAGACCGGGGCCCGACACGACGCCAACGCGCACTGAAGGGAGACAGACACCGGACGACGCGCAGCCAATTCCATTGCTTTCCGCTGATGTGGCGGACGGGTTTCTGACGCGCTGGGATGCGTTGCAAGCCACGTTCGTGGACGAACCACGCCGGGTCGTTGAGCAGGCCGATAGCCTCGTCGCCGAGGTCATGCAGCGGATCGCCGAAACCATGGCCCAGGAGCGAACTGGCCTCGAACGGCAGTGGGAGGCGGGCGACGCGGCCAACACGGAGGACCTGCGTCTGGCGCTGCAACACTATCGCTCCTTGTTCAAGCGTCTCCTGTCAGCCTAGATGAGCAGCCGTAAGCTGCCGAGGCCCGCACAGACTCGACGAGCAAGGTATCCAGCACAAGCGTAGTTCTTTACCCCGCCTGGCCTAAGCGGCTGCGGCGGGGTCCGTTTTTGGGCTCGTCACTGTGGCCCGAATCGCCTCTCGACGCCCGTACTAGGCGAACCGCGCGATCTGCGCGCGCACTTGCTCCAGCGCTCCCTCCGGGAAGGGCTGCGCGCCCCCCACCGACTCAGCGCCCAGGCTCATCTCAGCCGCCTCTTCCATGGCGACGATCAACTGCGCGGTTGCAACAGCCTCTTTGCCAAATGCCAGCAAGCCATGATTGGCCAGCAGCACCGCCGGGACACCGGGATGGGCTTGCAGTGTCTCACGAATGGCGCGGATGGACTCCTCTGAGCCACGTGGTCCCCACGCCGCCACAGGTAGATCCTCGGCAACGCCAAAACGCAGCAGCGCCTCATAGCGACAAGGCAGGGGCCGATGGGCCAGCGCGAAGCTGGTCACGTGAGGCGAATGCGTATGAATGACTGCTCGCGTCTCCGGGCGCTCGCGATAGGCCACCGCATGCATCGCGACGATCTCACGGTTAGTGGAGTCGACCTCGCCTTCAACGACCTCACCCGTCAGGGTGACGACCGCGAGTTGCTCAGCGGTCAGTCCCTTGACTTGCCCATGCGCGGTGATCAACAGATGCTCTGGCTCAGGCAGGCGCACACTCATATTCGCGTGGCCGCTGTGCGACATGACACCCGCCTCAAACAGGAGACGTGCTGCCGCGACGATTTGCGCACGGAGATCGTCATACGTCATGTTCATGATGCTCATGGCCTTTCTCTGGTTATCTGGCTACACGGCTTTCGACCGCCGCCTACACAAGTGACACTCAAACGCGCGGGCAGGCGACTTGGCTCCGGGCAACGCCAGGAGGACAACCTGGCAGAGAGACGCTAGCCGCCCCACATTGATTCGCTGGGAGACGTGGCGACCTGAGACATTCTACATCGGTCGACTCGGACCGCGCATGAATGCTTGAATGAGCGATTGTTGGTCTGGCTACGGTCGCCGGATGAGTTGCTTCGTCGCCTTATTCAGTGCGAGCGCATCACCACGTCCTTGACATGGAGCAGCGCCTACCGCAAAGTTATTGACAATGACGTTCAGGCATGTCCCTTGAAACCGTATGATATCGGGAGACCGTGTTGAGACGACTTCTGGTCGAGGACTGAAAGGACAGAGCCATGTCGACTACAGGGCGCACTATTCACGTCGCGAGAAAGCAGTGGCATCTCGCCTGGGACCATAGCATCCCACCCATCGCGCGCATCGCCTCAGGCGAGACCGTTGCGTTTGACTGTCTGGATGCCTCTTGCGGACAGATTGGACCGGATGCCACCGTGGAGACCATACAGACCCTCGATTTCTCGCAGGTGGATCAGGTCAACGGCCCCATTTATGTCGAAGATGCGGAGCCTGGCGATACGCTGGAGGTTGAATTCGTGGACTTCCAGCCAGCCGACTGGGGCTGGACGGCCTTGATCCCAGGGTTCGGTCTCTTATCAGACAAGTTCGCCGCGCCCGCACTCAAGATCTGGCGACTCACGGATGGTTGGGCGGACTTTGCGCCAGGCATTCGCATCCCGCTGGAACCCTTCTGCGGCGAGGTAGGGCTTGCTCCAGCGGCAGACGGCGCACTCTCGACGATCCCACCCTACCGACACGGTGGCAACCTGGATACGAAGCATCTGACGCGCGGGGCGAAGCTCTATTTGCCAGTAGAGGTCGCGGGCGCACTCTTTTCCATGGGTGACGGGCATGCCGCCCAGGGCGATGGCGAGGTCTGCGGGACGGCGATTGAGACACCGATGCGTGCCGTCGTGCGCCTGACCGTTCACAAAGACCTGCCTGTGGCGGAGCCGCAGTTCCGTACGGCTGGCCCGCTCGCCCTGCGCACAAACACAGCTGCCTATCATGTGACCGAGGGCATCGGCCCGGACATCCGTGAGGCCGCGCGCCAGGCCGTCCGCCACATGATCGACTATCTGGCACGCGAATATGCTCTCTCTGCCGCCGACGCATATATGCTTTGCAGTGTGGCGGTGGATCTGAAACTCTGCGAAGTCGTAGATATGCCGAACTATGTGGTTGGCGCGTTCCTACCCATGAGTATCTTCTCTGCCAGGTAGCAGCATCCGAGAGAAGGGAGTATGCGCAGCATGAGGGCAGTGATCTGCAACGCCTATGGTCCGCCAGAGAGCCTGGTGGTCGAAGAGGTTGCGCCGCTGACGCCGGGCCGCGGCCAGGTGGTGATCAGCGTCAAAGCCTGTGGGGTCAACTTCCCTGATACCCTGATCATCCAGGGCCTCTATCAATTCAAGCCGCCCCTGCCGTTTTCGCCCGGCGCTGAAGTGGCAGGCGTTGTCAAAGCGGTCGGCGCGGGCGTCGAGCACGTTGCGCCCGGAGACCGGGTCATCAGCATTGCCGCCCACGGGGGCTTTGCTGAAGAGGTGATCGCCGAGGCGGCCGCGGTGATTCCCATGCCGGACGAGTTGGATTTTGACGTTGCCGCGAGCTTCGCGATGACCTATGGAACCGACCTCCATGCCCTCAACGACCGGGCGCATCTCCAACCAGGCGAAACACTCCTGGTGCTGGGCGCGGCCGGTGGCATTGGCCTGGCAGCGGTCGAACTGGGGAAGGCGCTGGGCGCGCGGGTCATTGCGGCGGCCTCCAGCGACGAGAAGCTGGCGGTGTGTCGCCAATACGGCGCGGACGCGACCATCAACTATGTCAGCGAAGACCTGAAGGAGCGCATCAAGGCAGTCACCAATGGCCAGGGGGTCGACGTTGTCGTGGACCCCGTCGGCGGCGCCTACTCCGAGACGGCGCTCCGCGGCATGGCCTGGAATGGGCGCTTCCTGGTGATCGGCTTCACCACGGGCGAGATCCCACGTATCCCACTCAATTTGCCACTCCTCAAAGGCTGCTCGATTGTCGGCGTCTTCTGGGGCAGCTTCACCGTCCGCGATCCGCAGCACAATCAGGAGAATCTGCGCCAACTCCTCGGTTGGATACAGGAGGGCAAGCTCAAACCGCACATCTCCGCCCGCTATCCCCTGGAGCAGGCAGCCGACGCGCTCAATGACATCATGCAGCGGCGGGTGACGGGGAAGGCGGTCTTGATCGTGTAGGAGTGAGAAGCGTGCCCTCACGTCTATCGTCGCGGCTCGGAACCAATTCATTGCAAGCTCGCCGCATGCGGCCCCAGCGGATATTCGCATGTATCAGCGATGCATGGCACAGAGCTTGCTATCGGTGCTAGAGAAGGAACCGGTAATGGAAGGACTGCGGTCGGCAACATGCAAGGAGAGATGCCGCGATGGCGAAAGATCAATGTCATGCCTGTGAGGGAAGGGGAGCCGTCCCACCACTCACGTGCTGGATGTGTGGAGGCGCGGGCATCGTATCACGGTTCCCTCCGTCGCTGCCGTCTGCGATGCACCGCCTAATTGGCGGGGAGCAGTGTAGCGCGTGTCACGGGCATGGCACGATTGGCCCTGCGCTGAGATGCACGGCCTGCCATGGCACTGGCAAGGCCAAGATCACTGCCAAGACGACATGAGCCTGAGAATGGCCCCTTCATTTCGCACAGCGCGGAGAGGAGACCGTTCGCCGAACACGACGCGCCACTAACCCGACATCTTGCCTCTTGACGATCCGTGCAGCAGGCGCATAGAATGGAGGCCACTCGGCAGGCGCTTGCCAGGCGCCCATTCCCCGGCTGACCCCTGGCGGCTCACACTACTTCCTGCCAGTATGCGTACGCAGGCAAGCGCAGACGCGTGAGCGTGAGAGAGGCAGGCGACAATGGCGGCCCGCTCCCAGCCCACGCTGCGCATCTTCGTCGGCTGCACCAGCGTGGACCTGCACGCCCATCGTGACGCCGTCCGCCGCGAGATCGAAGCCTTCGACGAGCACCCCGTGGTCATGGGAGACTTCGGCGCGCGCGATGGAGATGCGACTACGGTCTCGCTCGAACGCGTGCGCAGCTGCGATGTCTATATCCTGCTGCTCGCCTGGCGCTACGGCACGGTCCCCTCTGACGCGGCGCTCTCCATCACCCACCAGGAGTACCGCGCCGCCAAAGACGCCAATATACCGCGTCTGATCTTCCTGGCCGACCCCGCCACCGAGAGGGACGACGGCCCCACCGCGCTCTTCCCCGCCGCCGTCCGTGACCCGGAGCATGCCGCCCTCCTGCGCGACTTCCGTGACGAAGTGAGCCACGACCGCGTCATCGCCACCTTCACCACCCCCGATAATGCCGCCGCCGTAGTTGCCCCCGCTCTCCATCACCTGCTCAACGATATCGGCATGATGCCACGGGGTCCACGCCCGCCCTTGAAACTGGCTCCTCGCGCCCCCGAATTTGTGGGGCGCACCAGCGAGCTGGCGGACCTCTGCCAGCGGCTGCGCTCCGGGCAGAGCGTCGGCCTCTCGGCGCTGGTGGCGGGGATGGGCGGCGTCGGCAAGTCGGCCCTGGCGGCGGAGGCGCTCGCGCAACTGGCCGCCGATCCGGCTGCCTTCCCCGGCGGCGCCACCTTTGTCCGCTGCGACGGCCGCGAAGGGCTGCCTGGCCTCGCCTGGCTCTACGACCAACTGCTGGCCGACTGGGGTGCGCCGCTTGCCCCCGAACAGATCGCCCAGGCGCAGCTTCTGGCGCAGACCGCTGGCCCCGCGGCGGAGGTGGAGCTGCGTGAGCGCGCATTGCAGGCGGTTCTAAGTGCGGTGGCGGACGGGCCTGCGCTGGTGCTGCTGGACAATGTCGAGGTTGGGCTACCCCTCGCTCGTGCGCTCGAAACGCTGACCCCACTGGGCATCACCGCACTGGTGACGGCGCGCCACCGGCCCGCCGTCGCGCGATTGACGGTCGTGCCGCTGGATGTGCTGGACCCACCTGCCGCCGTCGAGCTTTTCGCCGAACGCTATCGCGAGAAAGGCGGCAATTGGGACGATACCCGCGATACTGCGTCCGCCGCCGCCATCGTGGAGCGTCTGGGACGGCTGCCGCTGGCTATCGAGCTCCAGGCCGCACGCGCCGCGCTACGCCAGATGACCGTCTCCGACCTGAATGCCGACCTGGCCCGCGACCGCAGCCAGGGACTCCTCGGCGACCCGTTGGACGCCACCCGCAATCTGCGCTACAGCTTCGACCAGAGCCTGCGCACGCTCACCCCGCTCCAGCGCACCCGCTTCGCCGCCCTTGGTCTGCCCGGTGGCCCCGACTGGCCGCGTGACGTAATCGTGCGACTGCTGGCCGGTATCACGGAGCAGGACGATGTTGCTGGCAGTGATGCGACGGACGACAAAGATGATGACGAGCCATCCGCCAACGAGTTGGCCTCCGCCCAGGCCGACCTTGATCTCCTGGCGGCGCTCTCGCTGGTCATCCCGGCAGAGGGCCGCATCCGCCTCCATCCGCTGCTGCACGACTATGCCCAGGAGCGTTGGCGGGGCGAACCACCTGCCATCCAGGAGTCAGGTCTCTCAGCGTTGCTGGCAGGAATCTATGATATGGCCGACGAATACGAGCACGATTTTGCCGCGCTGGCGCATGAGGAGGAGATGGTCGTCGCCGCCCTCGATCAGGCACAGGCAAGCCAGGCAGCGCCTCGGCAGGTCATCGCCATCGTGGACGCGCTCAATGACTACCTGGATCTCGGTGGCCACTGGAACACCGGGATGCGGCTGCGTTCCTGGCAACTGGTGGCCTGCCGTGTGGTGGGTGATCGGCGTGACGAAGGACGCATCCTTAACAACCTGGGCACACTAGCCCGCCGTCTGGGGCAGCCGGACGAGGCGCGGCGCTACTACGAGCAGGCGCTCGCCATCCGCCGCGAGGTGGGCGACCGCGCCGGGGAGGCCGTAACCTTAAGCAACCGCGGATTGCTGGCCGATGGTCGTGGCCAGAAGGCTGAAGCGAAAGCTTACTATGAGCAGGCGCTCGCGATTCAACAAGAGATAGGTGCTCGTAGCGGTGCGGGGATCACCCTCAACAACCTGGGCGCCCTGGCCGACGACCTGGGGCAGAAGGAGCAGGCGCGCAGCTACTACGAGCAGGCGCTCGCTATCTTACAGGAAGTGGGTAACCGCGCCGGAGAGGGGAGCACCCTCAACAACCTGGGCGAGTTGGCGCGCAGTCTAGGACAGCTGGAGCAGGCGCGCGACTACTACGAGCAAGCGCTCGCCATCACGCGCGAGGTCGGCAATCGGGCGATGGAGGGAACCACCCTCAACAACCTGGGCACTCTGACCTATGGGTTGGGGCAGCCGGACGAGGCCCGCGACTACTACGAGCAGGCGCTGGTCATCCGCCGCGAGGTGGGCGACCGCGCCGGGGAGGGAACCACCCTCAACAACCTGGGCTTGCTGGCCAACCACCTGGGGCAGCCGGACGAGGCCCGCGACTACTACGAGCAGGCGCTGGTCATCTTCCGGGAGGTGGGCGACCGCCATGGCGAAGAAACGACACTGGGCAATCTCGGTGTTCTCTCGATGAGTCTAGGCCGTCTGGATGAAGCGGCGCGCTATTTCGAGCAAGATTTAGGGATCACGCGGGAAGTGGGCGACCGCTCCGGGGAGGGAACCACCCTCAACAACCTGGGCGGGCTGGCCCGTAGCCTGGGGCAGAGCGAGCAGGCCCGCGACTACTACGAGCAGGCGCTGGCGATTCATCGGGAGGTGGGTAATCGGGCAATGGAGGGGACCACCCTCAACAACCTGGGCGGGCTGGCCTATGGGTTGGGACAGCCGGAGCAGACGCGGCGCTACTTCGAGCAGGCGCTGGCGATCTTCGAGGAGATCGGCGCGGTGGACTCTGTCCGTGTCGTCACCGAAAACCTCGCCTATCTCGATGCAGGCGATACTGCATCTGGAGAAGCGCCCAGGTCGCCAGCGATCTCTCCTGAGAAAGCGCTAACCCCAAAGCGCCGCCGCTGGCCCTGGCAACGAAAACGCACCAACTAAGCAACCGCGCGGCGCATGCCAAGCCCACGCCTACCCCTGAACCAGCGTGAGCGCCTTCGCCAACTCGACCAGTGCATTCAGCGCCTCTGTGGCCTTGGGGTCGGGAGGCGTTGTCGGCACGGGAGCGGGCTGATTGGCAATCTGCTGCTCCAGTTGAGCGACGTGGGCATTGGCCGCGGCGAGTTGCTGCTCCAGCGCGCGGATGTCCTGACCGACGTAGATCACGTAGACGTTACGCGCCTCGGTCCAGCCGAGCGAGGTCAGCCGGAAGTCCTGACGCGACCCCGGCCCAATACTGGCGTTCCCTGGCTCGATACTGCCGCTGCTGATAACCTGCTCTCCCGCCAGCGGCCAGTTGTTCGCGTCCCAGCTATTTTCACCGCTATGCGCTAGCACGTACTCACGAAACCCCATGACCACCGGGACGCCGTTGGGCGCCACCAATGTCTTGCCGTCATCCTTCCAACCCGTCGGAATACCGCTCACGTTTGCCACCGTCACCTTTTCTAGCGCGATCATGCCGTTGATCTCCGCCGCCGCCAACTCATTCCAGCCGTGCCAGTGCGTGGGAATGATTCCATGCCCACCCAGCGCGTCGGTCGTATCGCCATTGCCCACCAGATAGCCCAGGTCGGAGTCCACGCCACCCAGCGCCACGAAATGCCCATAGACGCCATGCTCGTTGTCGGGCAGCGCCAGCGCCTTGCCCAGATATGTGATGACCGTCTGCCCCCGTGCGAGCGCCGCGATGATCTCCGCCCGCAGCTGGGCCAGCGGAATCTTATCCGTCCCGATATACTTCGCCACCCTGGCTTTGGTGGGATCGAGCTTATGCGCGCTGCCGGTCAGGTGCCAGTAGATGTGGTCGAGCGTCGCCCCGCCGGACGTGTGATGCCCGGTGTTCCAGTATTCGCCCCACCAGAGATTGAGTGTACCGGCGTCGAGCGGCGAGCCGTCGAGAGGATGACGCGCCATCAACTCGGCATCGGCGCTGCAATCTTTGTTGCTGCCATGAAACTCACCGAACGCCTGAAAGCCAGGCACTTCGACATGGACCTTCTGCGCTGCTGTTGTCGCTGCCATCGCAATCTCTCCCCTCCCACGCTCTTACGCGCCGACGGTCGTATATTTGCCGGTCCAGACGACCGTGCCAGATGTCGACGCCGTCACCGTGACCTCGCAGCCGTAGGGCGTCATCGTGCCCGCCGTCACGGTTGGCCCGCTGGCGACATTGCTGCTGGTGACGGCGGTGAAGGTCAGCCCGGTCGGCGTATTCGAGAGCACCGGCACGAAGTTGACGCCGACGCCGAAGCGCTGGCCCGCACTGGCGCCTGGCGCGCGAATCGAGAGATAGCCAACCTGCTGTGCGCCCGCCGACTGCACCGGACGGTAGACGCCGCGCCGCCGCTGCCGTGTCTCGTCGGCGATCTGCAAGCGTGCCAGCAGCGCCTCGCCCCGGTCGGCGTAGTTATCGAGCTGAAGCGTCAGCCGCACAT
>DATBIB010000065.1:0-26060 GCA_036557205.1 Ktedonobacterales bacterium
GCGGCCCATGAAGCCCTGCTGCATCAGCCGATTGAGCGCCTGACGCAACTCGCCCGACTTCATGTATTCGTCTGAGAGCGCATCGAGCACGCTCTCGGAGTCCAAATCGTCGAGCCGCTGGGTGCCATCCCAGCGCGAATAACGAAAGGGTCGATGCGAGCGGAATCTATCGAACAGTGCGGACATCTCGCACTCCATCCTAACGCTAACGCCGGTAGCGTGTGTGGCCGGCGACCTCGTCTTTGTTGAGGCGCTTGTTGACGTGTAGCCCTTCGAGGATGAACTCGACGGCCGCCGCAACCGTGGCCGGGCTGCCATGCGCGTTGAGCTTGCCGACAGCCGCCTTCAGGCCGCCAACTCGTGACATCTGATTGACATATTCCATCGCGGGCTGCATGTCTGAGGCACGAACGCTCAGCCCCTTCTCGAAGCCCGCAACCAGTTGATCGAAGTCCGCCACATCGAAGTATTGACGGAAGACAGCGATGATCGACTGGCGCACCAGTTTCTCGATGACGGCGTCTTCGCGCACCTCACCGATGGTGTCCAGTTCGATCTTGCCCGCCGTCGAGGCAATCACCGCGCTCAAATCGCTGACGCGGGGCACGGCCTGGCGCTCCTTGAGCCGGATGGCGCGCCGGACGGCATTGCTCATCACGTTCTCATAGTTGGTGATCGAGACGCGCACGCTAACGCCCGACTTCTGGCTGATATCGGGGCTGCGCCGCGCGAGATGGGTAAGCTCCGCCAGAATCGCCCGCATGTAATCCGGGTAGATCGTCTCGATGCCTTCGAGATCGAATGGGCGGCTCTCCGCCTCCATGATCGCGATTTCGTGCTCGGTGGTTCGCGGATAGTGGGTGCGAATCTCGGAGCCGAGGCGGTCTTTCAGCGGGGTAATGATGCGCCCGCGGTTGGTGTAGTCCTCGGGGTTGGCGCTGGCCACCACAAAGACATCCAGCGGCAGGCGGATCTTGTAGCCGCGAATCTGCACATCGCGCTCTTCCATGATGTTGAGGAGGCCCACCTGAATGCGCTCGGCAAGGTCGGGCAGCTCATTGATGCAGAAGATGCCGCGATTGGTGCGCGGGATCAGGCCGTAGTGAAGCGTGAGCTCATCTGAGAGGTAACGCCCTTCGGCGACTTTAATCGGGTCAACCTCTCCGATGAGATCGGCAATGGTAATATCAGGCGTCGCCAGCTTCTCGCCGTAGCGGCTCTCGCGCGATATCCAGTGGATTGGCGTCTCGTCGCCCTCCTCGGTCACGCGGTCGCGGCAGGCGCGGCAGACGGGGTGGAACGGGTCGTCGTTGATCTCGCAGCCGACGATGGTAGGCGTCTCATCATCGAGCAGGTTGATCAGGCTGCGCGCGATACGTGTCTTGGCCTGGCCGCGCTCGCCGAGCAGGATAATGTCCTGACCGGAGAGGATGGCATTTTCGACCTGCGGAATTACAGTCTCTTCGTAGCCAACAATACCCGGGAATAGCTCATCCCCGGCGCGCATCTTTCGCATCAGATTCTGGCGCATCTCGTCCTTGACTGAGAGAACGCGATAGCCACTGTCTCGAAGTTGTCCAATCGTTGCGGGCTTGCTGCTATTTGGCATGCGATTGAAAGGCTCCTCGGTATGCTAGCCCATCCGCTCTCGTGCGTACACGGTACGTTGGCGCAGGTGTACTCATCCGGCGGGGGATACAAAACAACATCGGATTGTGGGTCGGGTGACGGTTGTGGCCCGGTTCCTAAAGATGCCGTTCGCTGCGGACATCGTTGATTGGGGGCAGAACGAAGATGCCTCCGTGCCCTGCATTCTATGTCGCGCAGAGCGCGCGATGCAAGGGCGCCGCTGAGGAGACAGCGGAGAGAGGAGCGTTGTTTACACACGAAGAAGGTGACTGGCGGCCAATCTGACAAAAATACGGACCCCTCCCCAACACGGGGGAGGGGAACCAGAACTACCGTGGCCACATGCTACTGGGCGGGTGTCGCCAGGAATGGGAGCGTATCAATCGCCACCCAGAATATCGTCGCCAGAATGAGCAGGCCAAGGCTGATAATGGATAGAACCATGCCCGTCACTGCCATGCCATGCCGCGTGGCGGATTTTCGCCCCAGGATACCCATAACCAGCCCAATGATCCCTGTAACCAGAGCGATGAAACCAAAACATGGGATAAACGCGAAGACTATGCTGATGATCCCCAGCACGAGACCGGTCACGGCCTGTCCCGCGCCTGGATCTGGAGGTGTCGCGACGACATAGGGATACGGCGCTGGCTGCACGTAGACATTCGGCGCGCCGTAGAGTGGCTGGGAGGGAGCGACTGGCGCCTGCCCCGGCGGAGGTGGATAGGGCGTTCCGCCGTATGAAGGTGGCGGGGGATTAGCGCCAGCCTGCGCATAGCCCGGATACGATGGGTCCGGCGGCTGCTCTGGCCACGGCTGATTCTGCGGGGGATAGTTGCCATACGGCGGCTGGCTACTCATGCTTTCACTCCTCACCCACTTGCTGGCCCTGAACCTGTAGCGTCAGGTTCCTGTTGTCTCACCGCCAGTATACCATTGCCATCTACATTGTAAATGGTCTGACGGTTGCCATTGCGGCTATGCGAACCGCATGGGGAGACAGGGAAGATAGAGAAGATAGAAAGAGTGCGTGTGTTCGACGCGGCACGTGCGGATAAACACCGGTGAGCGTACGGGCTAATCGCGTGGTGTCCGGCCAGTGCAGGCCCAGCAGCGTGTCATTGCTGGATGCAGCGACAGATGGCGGCGTGAGAGTGGCTGGTGACACACTTCGCAGGTACCATACGTTCCCTGCGACGCGCGCTGAAGAGCATGTTGTGTCTGACGCAGCTCATCCCGCAAGAGTTGCTCAAGTGCGGTACGCAACACGACATCCTCGCTCCGCGCGGACGAATCTTCGAGGTCGCACAACGCCATCAGCAATGCGACGTGCTCCTGTTCGAGGCGATTGATTGCCGTTACCAGTGCGCGTGCCCGGCTGTTTGCCGTCTCAAGGCGTGCACCCTCGCCGCGAATTCGTGCGACACGCGCGCCGCGCACGCCAGGCGTTCGTTGATGGGGGTCGCCGTCGCTGGTAGCGTCCGTCTCACTCTGATGGCCCATGCGATCCACTGTAATGCTCCTTAAACCTGCACATCCCGCCTGCATTCGACTTCCAGTTGCCCGGCGGTTCTACCCGCTACAACGAAGGCCGCGACGCTGAGGAACGCCATCCCCACAAAGTCGTCCCTGACCCGACCTGACGCACAGACTTCTGGGGATGATGGATAGCTTCGACCACCCGCATAGTATCACGAAAAGACACTTGTATGCAGACTACTCGGTTGACCGCTGGATCGTTTGTTTGACAGGTTTTCTCTGCTGCGCCTATACTGCCAGAGGTAATGTTGGCGAAAACTGGCCAGAAATTGGCTTCCGCGCGTGTTTCCCGGATGAGCTCCAGTGAACGAGACCGCGCATCCAGAGCCTTGAATAGACGACATACCTGACCGACGCCGCATTTCGATGCGCGCGGCATACACGCACAGCAGAAGAGGATGGGAATGACGACACACAACGGCGACGCAGAGGATACCGACGCAATGGAGTTCGAGGAACAGCCATCCGCGGAGACAAGCGCGACGGCGGGCAGCACGGGAGACTTGCAGGCGGCCCTGGCGGCAGCGCGCGCCGAGGCGGAACAATACAAGGACAAGTATCTCCGCGAGTATGCGGAGCGCGAGAACTCCCGCAAGCGCCAGGAGCGCGTCATCCAGGACCGCGAGCGCCGCGCCAAGCGCGATGTGCTGCTCGCCGTGCTGGACGCGCTCGATAACGTGGACCGGGCCGTGGCGCATCAGGATACCATGGACCGCGACGGCTTCCAGCAGGTCGTCCGTATGCTGCACTGGCAATTGAACGAGATGCTCAAGAACGAGGGTCTCTCGGTCGTGCCGACGGTGGGCGAGCCGTTCGACCCGTATGTGCATGAGGCTATCGAACAGGTGGCGTCGGATGCCTATGGCGAGGGAACCGTCGTCGAGGAAGTGCGTAAAGGATATAAGCAGGGCGATGATACCCTTCGCCCTGCGCGTGTGAAGGTGAGCTCTGGCTCAGGCGCCTGAGCGATAGCTGGAGCAGCGGTGAGAGCGCATGGACTCGAAAGACTATTACAAGATTCTGGGCGTCAGCAAGTCGGCGGATACCGAGGATATCAAGAAGGCCTACCGGAAGCTGGCGCGCAAATATCACCCCGATGTCAATCCGGGCAATAAGACCGCTGAGGCTCGTTTCAAAGAGATCAACGAGGCGTACGAGGTACTTTCCGATCCAGAGAAGCGACGCAAGTACGATTCTCCGGGCCTTCAGGATATCTTCGGCGGGGCGCGCACTGGCGCTCGTGGCCGTACCACTGTGCCACCAGACTATGCGGACCCAACGGGCTTCTCCGACTTTTTCGAGACGCTCTTCGGGCGCGGCAACAGGCGCACCTCGACGGACACGGGCACGCGCCCAAACGCGACGAGACGCCCCGAAACGCCTGTGGCACAGCCGGGCGAAAACATCGAGCAGCCCATCGAGATCTCGCTACGCGACGCCTTTGCGGGAACGACTCGCTCCTTCACCGTAGAAGTGACGGAGCCGTGTCCAGTCTGCCACGGCACGGGCTTCGTAGGCACGCGCGTCTGCGCGACCTGTGGCGGCGTCGGCACAACCAGCCGCACGCGCAAGCTGGAGGTACAAATCCCGCCAGGGGTAGATACTGGCTCCAAGGTGCGCGTGAAGGGGGCTGGGCAACCGGGCGTGAGCGGCGGTCCGGCGGGCGATCTCTTTCTGCTGGTGACGATGGCGCCTGATCCCACCTTCGAGCGGAAGGGCGATGACCTGCTCACCGATGTCCAGGTGCCGCTCTCGATTGCGGTGCTGGGGGGCGAGGCGCGCGTGGAGCCGCTGGACGGCAAGCGGGTCATGCTCACCATTCCGCCAGAGACGCAAAACGGCCAGACATTTCGCCTGGCGGGCAAGGGCATGCCCAAACGGCGCGACGGCGGCTTCGGCAACCTGCTAGTGCGTGTGCAGGTTGTGCTGCCACAGCGGCTCTCCCCGCAGGAAAAGCAGCTCTTCGAGCAGCTGGCGCAACTGCGCCCAACTGGCTGACTATGCCTGATTCCGACAAGCATAGAATGGTCATGTATCCGCCCCTTGTGCGTAACGGGGCGGGTATTCTTTTCTATAGTCGATACATAACAACAACCAGGGAAAGCTGAACAGAAGTTATTGCGGCAGACGCGATATAATATGATAGTCGGCACGTCTGACGATGATTCCGCTATGGAGTTCTTCGAGCAGGACACTGGCGCTCTCTCGTGCGAGCGCCACGTGGCGTCGCATACGACGCACATTAGCAATGATCGGGCGGCGGTGGCATTTTCATCTTCATCATTTACGCTTCGCAGCCAGCAGCGCGCCACGGGTAACACCAGCGCGAGCAGTATGGAGCTATGCTACGACGGGCGCGCAACGTCCGGGCAGGCAAGTAAGAAAGGCAGAAAGGCAGCCCTGTAGATGAGTACTACAAGCGTGCAGCGTGGCCCGCAGGTCACGGACATCGAGGACAGTCCGGCGGGGATCAATAACTTCGTCATCGTGGCCGCGACCGTGAACGGTTCAGGCAGCCAGACCGCGAATAATTGTCTGCTCCGGGCGCTCTTTAAGATGGGCATCCCCGTCACGGGCAAGAACCTGTTCCCCTCCAACATCCAGGGACTGCCGACCTGGTTTCAGATCCGACTGAGCGAGGATGGCTTCGTCGGGCGGCGCGATACCTGCGAGGTGCTGGTCGCGTTGAACCGCAGCACCGCCGCCGAGGATATCTCCAAAGTCTCGTCCGGCGGCGTGGTCATCTTGCCCAGCGAGTGGAAGCTGCCCGAAGACCGCAGCGATGTCACCTACTACTCCCTGCCCGTGCAGCAGATGGCCAAAGACTCTGGCGCAAACGCCGACCTGCGCCCCTACGTCGCCAACATGGCCTATGTGGGCGCGCTCGTAGAATTGCTGGGCATCGACGCGGACGAGATCGAGGCCGCGCTGATGAATCATTTCGGCGGCAAGCGCAAGGCGGTCGATCTCAACTTCGGCGTGGTCAAGGCGGCCATCGAATACACACGAACGAATATCACCAAGCGCGATCCGTTCCGGGTGCAGCGCTCAAATAAGACCGCGGGCAAGATTCTGATAAACGGCAACTCGGCCGGAGCGCTGGGCGCTGTCTTCGGCGGGGTAGGCGTCGTCGCCTGGTATCCGATTACCCCCTCCACCAGCCTGGTGGATGCGCTGACCGATTATGCGAAGGATCTGCGCGTCGATAAGGAGACGGGAGAGCATACCTACGCAATCGTTCAGGCGGAAGACGAGATCGCCGCGATTGGCATGGTCGTCGGCGCGGGCTGGGCTGGCGCGCGGGCGATGACCTCAACCTCCGGGCCGGGCATCTCGCTGATGACGGAATACGCGGGCTATGCCCACTTTACCGAGGTACCCGCGGTCATCTGGGATATCCAGCGTATGGGGCCAAGCACTGGCCTGCCAACGCGCACCTCGCAGGGCGATATCCTGATGGCCTATTACCTGGGCCACGGCGACACCCGCCACGTGTTGCTGCTTCCTGCGAACATGGAGGAGTGCTTCGAGAGCGGCTGGCGCGCGTTCGACCTGGCTGAGCGGCTGCAGACACCGATCTTCGTGCTCAGCGACCTCGATCTGGGCATGAACCTCTGGATGAGCCAGCCATTTACCTATCCCGATAAGCCATTTGATCGCGGCAAGGTGCTCAGCGCGGAGGAACTTGCCAAACTGGGCGGCTTCCATCGCTATGAGGACGTGGATGGCGACGGCGTCGGCTATCGCACCATTCCCGGCACCGATAGCCCATACGCCGCTTACTTCACCCGCGGCAGCGGCCACAACGCCGAGGCGCAGTACACCGAGCGCGCCGACGAGTGGCAGGCAAATCTGGCCCGGCTGCACCGCAAGTTCGAGCATGCGCGAACGCTGGTTCCGAACCCGGTCGTTGATGAGGTCGCGGGCGCTGAGATCGGCATCATCTCGTACGGCTCAAACGACTCCGCCATCACTGAGGCGCGGAGCATGCTGGCGAGCCGGGGAATCCAGACGAGCTACCTGCGGCTGCGCGCCCTGCCCACCACTGAGGAGTTCCAGCAATTTGTCGCGAAGTTTCCGCGACACTACATCGTCGAGAACAATTTCGATGGGCAGATGGCGAAGATCCTTCAGACCGAGGCTCCCGCGCACGCCGCCCAGCTGAAATCCGTGAATCAGTGCGATGGCCTGCCGCTGACGGGCCGCTGGATCGCACAGTCCATTCTCGAGCAAGAGCGATAGGAGCGATAACGATGGCAATCCAGGAACCTCCGGCCCAGGGCACGAACCTGATCGGCCTGACGAAAAACGACTACAAGGGACGCCCCTCTACGCTCTGCAAGGGCTGTGGCCACGACTCGATCTCGGCGCGCATCATCTCCGTCGCCTACGATCTCTCGATACGCCCGACCCAACTGATCAAGCTCAGTGGTATCGGCTGCTCCAGCAAGACGCCCGCCTACTTCCTCAGCCAGTCGCACGGCTTCAACGGGCTGCATGGGCGCATGCCTTCGATGGCCACTGGGGCGCTGCTCGCCAACCACACACTCAAAGCTGTTGGCATCAGCGGCGATGGCGATACCGGCAGCATCGGCCTCGGCCAGTATATCCACATGGTGCGCCGCAATGTGCCGGTGGTCTATATCGTCGAAAATAACGGCGTCTACGGGCTGACCAAGGGCCAGTTCTCGGCCACGGCGGATGAAGGCCAGCAGCTCAAGTACGCCGGGCTGAATGAGCTGCCGCCAATTGACGTCTGCATGGAGGCGCTCATCGCCGACTGCGGCTTCGTGGCGCGGTCGTTCGCCGGCGACCCACGCCAGGTCGAGTCGCTGCTGAAGGCGGCGCTCAGCCACCGTGGCACGGCGGTGCTGGATATCATCAGCCCATGCGTCTCGTTTAACGACCACGAGGACTCCACCAAGAGCTATGCATGGGGCAAAGCGCACGAGGAGGTCGTCTCGGACTTCAGCTTCATTCCCTTCCGCGATGAAATCACGGTGGACTACGAAGAGGGCCAGACCGCCGATGTGACGATGCATGACGGCGCGACTATCCATCTCAGGAAGCTCGATGCCAGCCACGACCCGCGCAACCGTATGGCCGCGATGCGCCTGCTCGATGAGGCCAAGGAGAAGCAGGAGTTCATCACCGGCCTGATCTACATCAATGAGGAGCGCCAGTCGCTGGCCGAGCTTGAGCGGCTGCCCGAGACGCCGCTGGCGCATATGAGCACTGACAGACTCCGCCCGTCACGCAGCGCACTCGATGCGCTCATGGCTGGGCTGATGTAAACCCTTCGTAGAAACTCGCAGAGGCCGATGGGGTATCTCGCCTCATCGGCCTCTGCGTATCCCTTTTTGCTGTGAAAAGAGTTTATGTGTCACAGCCTGCTGCTTGATAACGGCCAGGGAAGTGTATATGCACGAGAGACCAGGGCCTATGGCGCCTTTTACGATGCTGGAGACACCCAGATTGCGCTTGAGACACTTTAGGGATGATGACTGTGCGCTTTTCATGGCCTATCGCAACGACCCCGAAGTCGCCAGATACCAGAGCTGGGAAGGAATCACCGAAGCTGAGGCGCGCGCGTTGATTCAAGACGTGAAGGAGATCCAACCATGGACGCCGGGAGAATGGCTGCAAATTGCCATCGAGCTTAAGGAAACAGGGTTGTTGGTAGGCGATTGTGCTTTCAAGATTGAGGAGGGCGACGAGCGCCAGGCTGAAATTGGCTACACGCTCACTCGCGCTTACCAGGGACGTGGTATCGCGTCGGAAGCCGTGGCGTGTGTTCTGGACTATGCGTTCGTGTCGCTGGGATTGCACCGGGTGATCGCGATTACCGATGTTGAGAATGCCGCGTCTGTCGCTTTACTTGAGCGGCTTGGCCTGCGCCGCGAAGGGCATTTTCGCCAAAACATCTGGTTTAAGGGCAAGTGGGGGGACGAATATCTTTATGCGATTCTACAAGAAGAATGGCTTCGATTGCACCACTCGAACGAGTCTCTGTGAATCGTCGAGCATGTGAGGCATAGAATCCTGTCTCACGCCTCCTCAGCCTTTCCTCAGCCTTTGCGCTGTCCGCTCGCGCAATGACAAGAGGCAGATTTTCTCCGCAAGATTTCTGCCTTGTGGAGCGTCCTGTTCCTGGTGATACAATGCCGCTGTGCTTCCAGCTCTCGCTGGCGCAATAGCTCTTTGGGGAGGAACTACCTACGGCAAGAAACGAACGGGTCATTAATCTGCGCGCGGAGCAACGTCCCGAACGCGCGTATCTCATTGCGGTGGACAACGAGAGTGAGGAGTCGCTCTGGAGCGCCGACGATTCGCTGGAGGAACTGGCGGCGCTGGCGCGTACAGCGGGCGCGGAGGTCGTCGGATCGGGAGTCCAGCGGCTGAAGGCGGTGAATCCGACCCTCTACGTCGGCAAGGGACGCGCGCAAGAGCTGGCGATGCTTCGCGATGAGCTGGACTTCTCCCTGTTGATCGTGGATGACGAACTGGCGCCAACACAGCAACGCAACCTTGAGAAAACCGTGGGCGCGCGCGTGATCGACCGCACCGCGCTCATCCTCGATATCTTCGCGCAGCATGCCCACACCCGCGAGGGGCAGCTTCAGGTCGAGCTGGCGCAGCTGGAGTACCGCCTGCCACGGCTCGCCGGTAGCTCGCGCGGCGAGATGTCGCGGCTGGGCGGTGGCTCGCGCGGGTCTGGCGGTGGCGGTGTTGGCGGCGCGATTGGCGTGCGCGGCCCCGGCGAGACAAAGCTGGAGATCGACCGTCGTAGAATCCGCGCGCGCATTGCGGAGCTGCACCGCGACCTTGGGGTCGTCCGTCAGCAACGCAGCCTGCAACGGCGACAGCGCGAGGCACGCGCCATTCCGGTCGTCGCGGTGGTTGGTTATACCAATGCGGGCAAGTCTACACTCTTCAACACGCTTACCGCGGCGTCGGTGCTGGCCGAGAATAAGCTTTTCGCTACGCTCGATCCGACGACCCGCTATCTGACGCTGCCCAGCCACCAGGAGGTGCTGCTGACCGATACCGTCGGCTTCATCCAGAAGCTGCCGACAACGCTCGTCGCGGCGTTTCGTGGCACACTCGAAGAGGTCGTCGAGGCGGATGTTCTACTGGAAGTCGTTGACGCGACGCACGAGAACGCCATCGAGCAGAGCCAGACGGTAGACGACGTCTTGCGCGAGCTAGGCGCCGCCGAGAAGCCGCGTGTCACGGCGCTCAATAAAATCGACCTGCTCGATAATCCCGACGAGGTTGACCTTTCGCTCTATCCCAATGCCGTCGCGGTCTCGGCGCGCACCGGGGCGAATCTCGATCTGCTCTTGCGCACACTCGGCGAGGTGCTTGCCGGCGAGATGGTGCGCTACACGGTGCTGCTACCCTATGATCGTGGCGATATGGTCGAGGTCTTCCACCGGCGCGGACATGTCATGCGGCAGGAGGCCCAGGAGACAGGCACCCTGATCGAGGGTACGCTGCCCCGGCAAATAGTCGCGGCCTTCGCGCCGTGGCGTGTTGCGCTCCCAGCGTCCCGACGAGCCGCGCACCGCCAGCGGGTACGCGAGCAACAAGCAACGCCGCAGCCACAGCAGACGGTGTGAAACGCCGCCAATCGCCTAAAATAGTGTGAACTTGCTCCTTTTCGAGCGAGCGTTGCGCCTGTACAATGTCTTCAACATCCACGGCCAGATCGTTAGCCTGGAAGAGGAGAGATTCTATGGGCGCTTTGATGCTCTTCGCGTTCTCATTCCCCATTGACCTGCCTGACCAGATGCATGGATTCTCCACCCCCGTTATCATCGCGATCAATATTGCTCTGGCGCTGGTCCTCACGTTGCTCGTCCTGTTTGTGGCGCGCATCATCCGTGTCGGGCGCCGTCTTCGCGCTGTCAGCCGCGAGGGCCGCCGCGTCTCAGCCGCCGATCAGGATCCACTCCCACTCACCAGCTTCCGCCGCAACGGCGTCCCTGGCGACCCGCTGAACGTGCGCGTGGTGGCGTCTGAAGCGCAGCTTGGCGCAGCGTTTGCCAACGCTGGCTGGTACCGCGCTGATGAGATTACCTTCATCACCGCGCTACGCATTTCGATTGATTCGCTGCTGGCGCGCAAATATAGCACAGCGCCCGTCAGCAATCTCTACCTCTTTGGCCGCCGCCAGGATATTGCCTTCGAGCAGCCTGGCCGTAGCGTGCGCCAGCGCGATCACGTCCGCTTCTGGAAAACGTCCACTCCCGACAAGCATGGGCAACCGCTCTGGGTTGGTGGGGCGACGAAAGACATCCGGGTGGCGCTCTCACCACGGACCCATATGCCCACCCATCTGATCGCGCCCGATGTGGATACCGAGCGCGACTTTATGGTCGAAGATCTCTCCGCGACTGGCTGGGTGGTCCACGTCGAGTATGTCCCTGGCTTTGGGCACGAAGTCCAGCGGGATAACGGCGATGGCGGCAGATATCATAGCGATGGCGCGGTCGCCATGATGCAATTGGCCGACGTGCCGGTGCTGCCATTCGCCGCACAGGTCCGCGGGCCGATGACCGCGCAGTTCGTCAAGAACGTGATCGCGCCAGTGTTTCGCAATCGGCTTCCCAAGAGCGGACGCGAGCGCGCCGCCAAGGTCCAGGCGGAGCGCGCCGCTAGTTCTTCTCGGTTAAGGAAACCGGATGAATTATGAAGTCGAGGGCCATCCAGAAGCTCTTGGAGTGTCGATAGAACAGGAACGGCAGAGCGATCACCAGCGGAACGCCAATGCCCATGACCAGCACTGGCGAGACCTGCATGATCGCCAGCGGGATGGCGCCTGCCGCCGCCAGGAATTCCGCCACGACCAGATTGACGGCAATCGCGCCGGTCCAGTAGCCTTCCTCGCGCTCGAAGATCCAGCCGCAGTTCGAGCAGTGATCGTTCATGGTAAAGCCATGGCTGAAGAGCTTGCCCTGACCACAATAGGGACAGCGCAGACGCAGCGCATGCCAGAACAAGCGGTGCATCGGTACCTGATACTGATACATGGACGACAACTCCTTCCCTGCCGCGACATCCTTGCGCGGCGCCACTATTCGCCCTTCATTATACCCCAAAATACCCAAGAAATCAGGAATCGCCGTCCTCCATCGCCTCCGCGGCGGAATATGGAGACGACTCGGCATTATCGGGCATGTCGCGTATGTGGTAGTCGTCGTTGTAGTGTACCAGCCGCCATCGAGCTGGCCCAGCTTTGGCTGTGTCGTCTTGTGCGTGAAACCCGTCGCGCCGCTCCAGCTCCCACTCAGTAATCGAGGTGTTGTGGGTGTAGAGCGCAAATGGTGGCACCCTCAGCGTGTGAACCTGGAAGAAGATCATGATCGAGACGTCAATGACACCGCCGTGCGTCACCAGAACCACTGTCTTGTCGGCGTATTCGCGTGTCACCCGGTCGAACATCGTCCCCACCCGCAGGACGAACTCACCCCAGTTCTCCCCATCGGGCGCAATGCGCGCATAGGGCGTCTCACGGTAGTCAGGGATCGTGTAGCGCTCCAGCAGTTCCCGCTCGGTCATGCCGTCAACCTCGTCGCCCGCGCGCATCTCGTGCAGGTCGTCGTCTGGAATGATCGGCAGGCCAAGCGCCGGAGCGATGATCTCGGCGGTCTGGCTGGCGCGGGCGAGCGTGCTGGCGAGCAACGCATCGGCGCGAATCTCGCCTGTGCGGGCCAGCCGGTCGCGCAGGCGCTCGGCCTGGGCGCGTCCGCGTGGAGTCAGCCCCTTGTCGCCGCGCAGCCCTGGCACTGTACCGTTGCCGTCAAGCTCGATGTTGGTGTAGGCTTCGCCGTGGCGGATGAGATAGAGATGCGTCATGGTATCCTCTCTTGACACTCCGCATCGGCTAAAGCCATAGCGGATTCTCAGTTCTCCGGGGCGGCCTACGCCACCTCTCCCTGACGGCTTTGCCCAAGCCGCTCTATATTCTTCGCAGCGTTGTGGTCGCGGTGCAAGCTCGTGCCACATTCTGGGCAAGAATGCCAGCGGACGGATAGCCCCTTCGTGACCACAACACCGCAGCCAGAGCACGTCTGGCTGGTGTAGGCAGGCGGCACGGCTACGACTCGTCGCCCAGCGTATGCTGCTTTGGCGTTGAGGATGCTCAAGAACTGGCTCCAGCCTACGTCGCTAATGCTTTTCGCGAGATGGTGATTCTTGAGCATGTTGGCCGTCTGCAAATCCTCGTGATAGATCACGTCGTTCTGCCGGATCAGGTGAAGCGCCGTCTTATGGTGAAAGTCTTGCCGTCGCCGCTTCACCCTCAGATGTGCTTTGGCGAGCAGTTTCACCGCCTTACGACGACGGTTGCTGCCCTTCTTGCGGCGCGCTACCCGACGCTGTGCCGTTTTGAGTCGGCGCTCGGCACGGCGGTAGCAGCGCGGGTTGTGGATCATGGTGCCGTCTGCCAGGGTGGCAAACGATTCTAACCCCAGGTCTATGCCCGTCTCTTGACCAGTAGGCGGCAATGGGCGTGCTGGCACATCGGCGCACGAGATACTCGCGTACCAGCCGTCCGCCTCATGCGAGATGGTGACCGTCTTGGATGTACCTTCCCAAGGGCCTTCAGGACGGGACCAGCGCACCGCCACCCGCCCAATCTTCGACAGAACCAGGAAACCGTTATCCAACCGTGCGCCATTGCCATACTGTTTGTAGGTGAAGGAGTGATAACGGTCTCTGCCCTGGAAGCGCGGGAAACCGGGTGCTTGGCCCGCCTTGCTCGCCTGCACCCGACGAAAGAACGCCTGATAGGTCTTCTCGAGCCGGGTCAAGACATCCTGCAAGACCTGAGAGTATATCTCCCCATAGTCGGGAAATGCCGCTTTCACGACAGGTAACTCGGCCTGTTGCTGGGAGCACGTGAGCGTGACGCCACAGCGTTGGTACGCCGTGATACGCTGTTCCAGCGCCGTATTGTAGAGCATGCGGCAATGCCAGACGACTTCCTCAAGCTGTCGCTCCTGGTCGGGCGTCGGCTTGAGTTTGTACTTGTAGGCTTTGCGCAGGCCTCGCCCTTCATCACCCACATCACTCACGGCTTGGGGATCCTCTTGCCTTCCGTTTCGACAGTGCCTTCGACAGTGACGCGCTTCGATTCGGCAAGGAGCCGCACGGCCAGCCGGATCGCATCACTATCACTCGCCACGCCATACCGCTCACGAATCGTGCGCAGTGCGGCGCGGTCAACCTCATCAAGCCAGATCGTGGTCCGTTTCCTCATGGAGGAAGTATAGCACATTACCATACATTGACGCAATGGGGCAATCCAACGGACGTCTGGCTGAAGGCTGAAGCCACGCAAGCCCTTCCATCCGCATGGTCTGAAGGCGCAGCGGCTTTACGGGCTATCCTGTAACTAATGGTTAATCCAGGCTGGATTACAGATTAGAGTTACAAACGCACGTGCCAGCATCTATCACCGATCGTTGAGATGCGACGTGTCATTATAACGCAACAGCGTCCAGATGGACGGTTGATTGCGCCAGGGACGCTGCTCCCAGGTGGTGATACTGGCGTTGTCGGTGGCGAACCATGCGTGTGGTGGTATGAGTGTATGCATGGAGAAGAAGACGAGAAACGTTGCATGAATGACGCCTCCTGAGGTGATGAGCACAATCGTCTTGCCCGCGTAGTCGCGCGTGACGCGGTCGAGCATCGTCCCAACGCGCAAAACAAACTTGCCCCAGGTCTCGCCGCCGGGCGACTTCGGGTGATAGGCCCACTCCGCGAAGTCAGCATAGCCATATCGCTCGCGAGCCACCTCGACGGGCAGGCCATCCGACGCGCCGGGACGGAGCTCGTGCAGATCGTCGTCGGGGATGATGGGTAAGTTCCAGACGGACGCGAGAATCTCGGCGGTCTGCCACGCACGCTGCAATGTGCTCGCCAGCACGACATCGGCGGCAAGCTCGCCCCTCGCCAGCAGCCGGTCACGCAGGCGCTCCGCCTGGGCAACGCCACGCGGCGTCAGTCCCTTATCGCCCCGCATACCAGAGACGACTCTGCCTTCGTGCGGAACATTGGAATACGCCTCGCCGTGGCGGATGAAGTGCAGTCGTGTCGCGGACAATGGAGTGGTCCTTCCACCAGTTACTTTGTTGATTCCAATTCAGCCAGCTTGCCTGTGACAAACTGCACGATTTCTTGTAACGTCGCCACATCGCCGCCAAAGCTGGCCCCTGCGATCTCGAAAAGATCGGGACAACTTCGCGTTGCGCCGAGAGATAGCGCGGCCCGATAGTGGTGCAGCCCTTGCGCTGGATCGGCGAGATAGTTGCGCCAGACCTGCAACGCCCCAATCCTGGCATAGACATATTCGACATAGTAGAATGGGACCACAAAAAAGTGGAGAATCTTCTGCCAACCATTATTCAGGACTTCCTCGCATCCGGTCCAATCAATGTACGGCTGATAGAGGTGTCCAAGCTCGGCCCACTTCTGACTCACCTGCTCGGGATCTTCGGCCTGTTCAGGGTTCTCATAGATCCAGTGTTGGAAGGCATCACCCTGAATCACGCGCGGCATTATCAGCAATACATTTTCCAGGTGGCTTATGCGGAGGTTGCGAGCCTCTTCTTGGGTGAGCAGTCCCGCCGCCACCATCTTTTCGCCGCCAATAAACTCCATGCTCATCGAGGCTACTTCATTGAATTCAATCGGAATGAAATTGACGCGCTGGTGTATGTACGGTAACTGACGCGCCTCAAATGTTTGGAAGGCATGGCCTGTCTCATGAAAGACCAGGTCGATCAGGTCGTTGATCGTCTGTAGCTCTCCACATATAAACGGCAAATGTCTGACCTCAAGGTTATTGCAGTACCCGCCGGGAGCCTTATTTTCCCGCTCTTCTAAATCAAAGCAGTCTTCGTCGATCATGGTAGCAACATACTCACCTAGCGATGGATCAACCAGGGCGAACAGGCCAGCACATTGCGCTAACGTCGCGGCTACGTCCGCTATTTTCCGCGGCTCTTTTTCGCTACGAGGATCGACATCCACATCCCAGGGGCGCAAGACCTCTAGACCTAACAACTGTCGCCGCCTGCCTGCAATTTGGTTTGCTACGGGCACAACCACCTGGCGCATTGCCTCATGCAGAGCTTTGCAATCCTCGGGCGTGTAATCAAACCGATACAACTGTTTCCAGCGATATGCGCGATAATCGGCAAAGCCAGCATTCTCCGCCATGTGCCGTCGGAGCTGTAGAAGCTTCACCCAGACGTCGTTCAAGGCAACTCGATCCTGTAGCTTGCGTTCGGAATAGGTCCGCCAGGCCCCTTCGCGGCGTGACCGATCTGGACTCTGCATTTCCGGCATAAGCTGACTAAGAGCAACTTCTTGCCCATCCCACTGCACTTGCTGCGCGCCATGGATACCGAAATATTCTTCAACCAGCATTTTCTCACGGTTGAGCAGCGGAACATTCTCTTCCCGAAAAAGCGCGCTATCCACCCGCAGTTTCCGCAAGGGAATCGCAAGTTCCTCTGGCTCCAGGCCACTCGCCAGCAAGTGCGTCTTTACCTGCTGATCGGCACGCTGAATCGGGCCAAAGAGGTCATCCAGGAAACGCGCGCGCCGTTGCGCAAATGACTCATTCGCGGTGTCTCGCGTCGTCAAAATGTCCAGCCAGTTGTTTGTCTCGTCTACCAGCGCTGATAATTGCGACCACTGGCGTAACCATCCCTCTACGTTCGTAGCGGTCAACTGTACTGCCAGCAGCTCGCGATACCAAGGCTCGATGTCAGCCCAACCAAGCTGCTCAAATTCCGCGCTGGTTGGCGGCAAAGCGGTATACAACGCTACAACAACCTTTCACAGCGGGAAATCCTGACTATCGCGCCACCGTCTGGCTCACGCCCGCCGCGGCTTTGACCCGTTTCGCGCCAACGATCAGCGGCAGCAGCTCGTGCAGCTGCTCGAGCCAGGCCAGCGGCTCCGTCGCGAAGCGATGGCGCGAGAGTCGTACCTCGCCCAGCTGCATGTGGGCGTCGCGCCCGTAACGCTTCGTCAGCATGACACGGTCGAGCGAGGTCGTACGCCGCACCTTGAAGATGATCTCGTTGCCGCGCGCGCTCACCGACTCATAGCCCAGCGCCGCCGCCTCGGTCTTCAGCCGCACGATGCCCAGCAACGCCGCCACCGGCTCTGGCGGCACGCCAAAGCGGTCCACCATCTCCGTCTCCATCGCCTCCACCTGCTCCGGCTCGGTCAGATTCGCCAGCCGTGAGTAGAAGCTCATCTTCAACGCGCGGTCGTTGATATAGTCGTCCGGGATGAATGCGCCAATCGGCAATTCGATGCTGACGACCGGCTGCAAGACCGGCGCCTCTTTGCGCGCGCCCTGCATCCGCGCGATCTCCTCGGCCAGGATGCGCGAGTAGAGGTCGAAGCCGACCGCGTTCATATTGCCGGATTGCTCCGCGCCCAGCAGATTGCCCGCGCCGCGAATCTCCAGGTCTTTCATCGCGATACGGAAGCCTGCGCCCAGCTCGGTCGCCTCGAAGATCGCGCGCAGTCGCTTCTCGGCAACGGGCGTCAGCTTCTGCTCCTTGTTGTAGAGGAAATAGGCGTACGCCTGCTGCTGCGCCCGACCCACACGGCCACGGAGCTGATAGAGTTGCGAGAGGCCGAAGAATGCCGAGTTGTTGACGATGATCGTGTTGGCGTTGGGGATATCCAGCCCGTTCTCGATAATCGTGGTGCAGACCAGCACATTCGTTTCGCCCGCCGAAAAGTCGAGCATGACATGCTCCAATGCGTCCTCCGGCATCTGGCCGTGGCCCACCGCCACCTTCGCCTCGGGTACCAGCCGCCGGATCTTATCGGCAATCGCCTGGATGCCGCGCACGCGATTATGGACGAAGAAGACCTGGCCGCCACGGTCAATCTCGCGCAGGATGGACTCGCGGATCAGATCGTCGTCCGACTCGCGGATGAAGGTGCGGATCGGCAGCCGCTCCTGTGGCGGCGTCTCGATCACACTCATATCGCGGACGTTCGAGAGCGCCATGTAGAGCGTGCGCGGGATCGGCGTCGCCGTCAGCGTCAGCACGTCCACCTCGGTACGCATCTGCTTCAGCCGCTCCTTATGCGCCACACCGAATCTTTGCTCCTCGTCGATGATGAGCAGGCCAAGCTGTGCGAAGGCAACATCCTTCTGCAACAGCCGGTGCGTGCCGATGACGATATCCACCTTGCCGTTGACCAGATCGGCCAGCACCTCCTTCTGCTCTTTCTCCGAGCGGAACCGACTGAGCAGCTCGACGCGCACCGGATAGGGACGCAGCCGCTGGGCAAAGGTGTTGAAGTGTTGCAGCGCCAGCACCGTCGTTGGCACGAGCACGGCCACCTGGCGCTGGTCCAGCACGGCCTTGAAGGCGGCGCGCAGGGCAACCTCGGTCTTGCCATAGCCGACGTCGCCGCAGACGAGCCGATCCATCGGGCGGGCGCGCTCCATATCCTCCTTGACCTCGGTGATGGCGCGCAACTGGTCGGGCGTCTCCTCGTAGGGGAAACCCTCCTCAAGCTCCTGTAGCCAGGGCTGCTCGTCGTCAGATGGGAAAGGATGGCCCGTCACCGATTCGCGGATGCTGTAGAGTCGCAGCAGATCGGCGGCGATGTCACGGACACTCTCACGCGTGCGCTGCTTCGCCCGCGCCCACTCCGCCCCACCGAGCTTGCTGAGGGCGGGCGCCGCGTCGCCCATGCCGATGTAGCGTGTGATGCGGTCGAGCTGATCGGTCGGGATGTAGAGCCGGTCGGTGCCCGCATAGTGAATCAGCAGATACTCGCGGGCAACGCCGTCACTCTCGATCTTGGTCAGCCCCTCGAAGCGGCCAATGCCGTGATCCTGGTGAACGACGAAATCGCCTGGATGCAGCTCCGCCAGGAAGGAGGCGGGGGTCACCGCACGGCGCTGCTCGCCGCGTCGCTTCGACCAGCCAAATATCTCGGCGTCGGTGAAGACAGTCAGCGCCAGCGAGCGACTATGCCAGCCTTCCGGCAGCCGTCCATGCACCACCTCCAGCGTGCCGGGTTCGGGCGTATCGGGCAAGTCTACCTCTGGCGAAACCATGACGATGCCGTTATGCCCCAATAGCGCCTCATCGCCGAACAACTCGGTCAGCCGCCGCGCCTGCATGCTCACCAGCACCACCCGCTGCCGCTCGGCGAGCATCTTGCGCACATCCTGTGCGAAGGCGCGGGTACGTCCGCCGTAAGAGGTCGCGGCGGTGAGGTCGGGCGCGAGCGCGCTACCATTGGTCGGCTCATCGATCTCGGCGGTCAAACTGGCGAAGTGGGCCTGTCGTGGCGCCGTAAGCTTCGAGGCGACCACGTCTGGCGTCAGGACGACTGGCAGCAGCCCCGGCGGATTCTCGCCCTCGCGCTCCAATTGATCGCGTAGCTCCTCGCCCAGCGCTACCAACTCCTCCACCGCCTGTGCCGTCTGCTGCACGTCATTGAGCACGACGACACCATCGTCAGGCAGATAGTCCAGCAGGGAGGCGGGGGTATGCAGATAGGGCAGGTAGAAGGCGATATCCTCGAACGACTGGCGCGCCCGCAGCGCCTCCAGGTCGCTATGCCAGCGCTCGCGCGCGTCGGGATGCATCCCGGCGATGCTGAGCTTTTCGAGCCGTTGCGCCGCCGCTGGTCCGTGCAACGCCAGCGCCTCACGCGCCGGGCCGATGACCACCGACGGCTGCGGGTTGAGCGAACGCTGGCTCTCGGCGTCGAAGGTGCGGATGGAATCGATCTCGTCGCCAAAAAACTCGACGCGAATCGGGCGTTCCATGACAGGCGGGAAGAAGTCGACGATGCCGCCGCGATGGCTCATCTGGCCGACCTCTTCGACCTCGACTACCGGCTCGTAGCCAACCGCCATCAGATGCTCCAGCAGCAGGCGCGGCGCAAGCTCCAGACTGGGACGTAGCTCTAGCAGCGCGGTGGCAAACTCATCGGGCGGCAATACCGGCTGGGCCAGCGCGCGCGACGAACAGACAACGATGACCGACTCGCGCCGCGCCAGCGCTGTCAGCGCCCGCATGCGTGTCTGCACTGTCTCAGGGTCCGGCATCAGCCGCTCGTAGGGCAGCGCGTCGCGGTCGATCCACGGCAGCACCGTCGTCTCGCGCCCGAGCAGGACGCCGAGCGTCTCAGCGACCTGCGTGACCCGCTCGTTGTCGCGCACAACGTAGATAAGTGGCGCCTCCTGCGTCGTGGCCAGCGCGGCGATGAGATACGGACGCGCCGCCTCGGTCACGCCTGAAAGCACGGGCGCGGAATGGGCGGGCGCCAGGTGCTCCCGCAGTCGCCGGAACTCGGGCCGGTTTATGATAAGTGGCAGTAATCCACGTAGGGCCACGTGAAGCCTCCAATTAATTCGCTGCCCCCTCCCCTAACCCCTCCCCTATAGGGAGAGGGGAACAGAGAGCCGCACGCTGGGAGGGGAGAATATCAGCCGTTGTAGGTGTTCATGGCAACATCCGCGCCTTCGGTGAGCCAGCTATACGCGGCATCGGCGGCGCGGTCAATCGCGGCATCGAGCAAGATGCGCTCGTCACCACGCGGCATGCTCAACAGAAAGTCAACATTCTCATCGCGGCCATGCAGCGGCCGCCCAATCCCAATTTTGATGCGCGCAAACGCCGTCGTGGACAGATGCTGGATGATGGACTCCAGCCCATGCTGGCCCCCTGCGGCTCCACGAGTCCGCACGCGGATGCGCGCCAGTGGCAGATCGAGGTCGTCGGCGATGACGAGCAGATCATGGGCTGGATCGAGCTTGTAGAAGCGGACGAGATCAGCGACGACAGCGCCGCTATTGTTCATAAAGGCCTGTGGCTTGGCCAGCAGCGCCTTCTCGTTCGCGATCACACCACTGGCCTGCCTGGCACGGCTTCGTGTCGCGTCGAAACGCCACCCCTGGCGGTCCGCTAGCACATCAACGGTATCGAAGCCGACATTATGGCGCGTGCGGGCATAGCGTACGCCGGGATTCCCCAGCCCCACGATCAGTTTCACGCTCGTCTCCCGCTATCGCCAACGTCGTTCGCCGTCACGCGCACAGCACAAAGGGCGGCCGCCAGAGCGACCCCCCTGTGGTTCTCCGCCGCCGCTTCACGAGCGGAAGACAGATGACCGTTTCTATTATACCACTTCCCGCGACGTCTTCAGTTGAAGTGCTTGACAGTCTTCCAGGCGTCAGTTGGCGAGATATGCGGCTGCGTGCAGAGGTAGACCGGGAGGTTGTTCTCCTCGTCCTGGCAGTCGTTGCAGGTGATCGTCGCCACCTGAACGACGCTGTCATAGCTCTTCAGCATGTCAGCCTGGGTATAGCCCACGGTTAGGAGCGCCTGACCGCTACAATTGCCCGGACCCCAGATATAGAAGTTGTTGTGCCCGCTGATGGCTGGTGGAAGACCATCTTTTGTTCCCAGGAAGTCGAGCGCGCTCGCCTCGCCGTAGTTATCCGTCAGGATGCACGTCCTACCCTTCTCGCTCGCAGGAAGCTCGTTATACGCTTTGGCGACGGTTGCGGTCATCGTGTCCCAGCCAAGACGGTCGCCTAAAATCTGTGGATAGACCGCCGATCCGCCCTGGTTCGCCCCGGAGAGCCCGCCGAGCCAGCTATAGTAGCGGCTGTAGGTCTGTGCGTTGAGGACGGGCATCACTCCCAGGCCAAAGAAGACCCCGCTGGCGACGAGCAGCGTTACATAGGCGATGCCCAGGTAGCGCCGCGACGGGACGCGGCTGAACGCCTGGCCCAGCACAATCGCGCCGCCTGCGAACAGGATGGGATAAGAGGGCGAGAGGAAATACGATTTGGCGCGGGTCAGCGTGAAGAAGACGTAGAGGAAAACGTAGAGCCAGCCGAGCGCGCGATACGGCTTACCTTCGGGTCGGCGAAAGTAGAAGATGAAGCCCGCGATGACCAGCGGCAGGTTGAACAGATTCATCGTGAAAAGCTGGCTGATGAAGAAGTCCAGCGGCGAACCAGACGCGAACCCGCCGTAGTTGCCCCAGAACTCCTTCGTCGGCCAGCCGTTGGCGAACTCCCAGATGAGCCAGGGCACGAGGAAGGCAAAGGCAATCGCGCCGCCAAGCCACGGCCACCGCGTGCGAAAATCGTTGCGGCGAGACGTCAGCAGCATGCCGACGACCAGCCCCAGGCCGAAGAAAAGCATCGTCAGCTTGGTGAAGACGCCGATGCCCGCGATGAGGCCAAAGAGCAGCCACAACTTCGGATTCTGTCGGCTCACCAGCAGGATAAAGACATAAGCAGCGAGCCCCCACCACAGCTCGTCGAAGACATCCATCGTGAAGAGCGAGCCGGTCGCCAGGAAGGTGACCATCACCGCCGTCCCCAGCGCGGCCAGCCCCTGCGCCACGCGCCCGCCGCCCATCTCGCGCGCCATCAGCCCGGTCACGACGACCAGCGCCGTCCCGGCGAGCGCGCTGATGATATGCAGCACCACCAGATTATCGCCGACGACCTGGAGGATGCCCGCGAGCCACGCGATGAATGGCACGAAGTCTACGTAGCCGGTCTGGAAGTGCCGCCCAGACTCGATATAGTACAATTCATCGCGAAAGTAGCCGAAGTTGCCAGCTACCAGCAGGTGCGCCACCAGCCTGACGAGCGCGACGAGCGCGATCAGCGCCACGCCGCTTGTGAGCGTCTCGCGCGAGAGCCATTGCTTTGTCGGGACTTTGTTGAAGGGCGACATGTACGGGATTCTCCCATCGTCTATCGGCAATTATGCACCCGATGTAGTGCGAATGTTCTAGGTACTCTGGCAACTATTCTACGAGGATACACCTATGTTACGCTAGAAAGCAGGCGCTGCAACAGGCAAAAATCTCACCAACTTCGCGCAAGTTCGCTCTGCCGAGCTTGCGGAAATACGCGGATATCACAGGGGGAGTTTCATGCCGCTCGATCCTTCACTCGTCGGACACGAGACATCGCCACAGAGCGATGTTATCAGCGCGTCGGCTGTCCAGCAGTTCGCCGACGCTATCGGCGATAGCTCGCCCATCTACCGCGATCTGGACGCCGCCCGTGCCGCGGGCTACACGACGATTCCTGCGCCGCCGACCTTCGTGACGCGCTTCATTGTTCCCTTCGCCGAGGCTGGCCTGGATACCGAGCACGCGCAAGTGCTCCATGGCGAGCAGGAATATATCTATGAGCGCCCGATTGGCGTGGGTGACGCAGTAACGGTCCGCCACCGTATCGCCAGCATCCGCCAGTCACGTGGGATGGCGCTGATGACCATCGAGCAGCTATGCGATACCGCGAATGGCGAGCGCGCAATCACGGGCAAGGCGCTGCTCGTCGTCCGCGACATCGTGCTGGGAGAAACCACCCCCGCCGCCCCCGCCGCCAGCAAACCAGCGAAAGAGCGCGAGGGCGAGCCGCTGCCCGCGCTGACCAAAGTAGTAACACAGGCGCAGATTGACGCCTACGCCGATGTCAGCAACGATCACAACCCTATCCACGTCAACCCCGACGTTGCGCGTTCGGTTGGCCTCGACGGCACGATTGCCCATGGCATGCTCAGCATGGCGTTCGCGGGACAGACGCTGACCGACTGGCTCACAGCCGCGCCGGGCCGGGGGCGACTGGGGCGGCTGCGGGTACGCTTCCAGGCGATGGTACGTCCAGGCGATACGCTCACCTGCCAGGGAGTGCTGCGGGCAGCCGAGCATGACAAGCCGCGGCAGGCCGATGTGTGGATCGAGAATCAGCGCGGTGAGCGAGTGCTGACTGGCGACGCCGATATCGTGTGAGGAGACGCTGGGGCGTAGGGTGCGGGCGAGGAGCGCAGGCGGTTGAAACCGCGCCTGAATGGCCTGTGGCCACAAAACCTCACGTCAGCGGGCGCGTGGTATGGCGCGATCTGGGAGCCTGCGAAGGCAGGCTTTGCGGATGCGCTGGCGCATCCCATAGGCGCGGCTTCAGCCGCCAGCCAGTCTGGCTATAACCGCCGTGCCACGATGAAAGACGCCAGCGCCAGGGCGGTCCCGCCGAAAAGCAGCAGCAGCGCCACCGTGCGCAGAATATCTCCGGTCGTCGGGCCAGGCGGCGGTGCGGCCTGCGTCGTTTCCGGGGTTCCCGAGCTCGTCGCGGGCATCGTTGCGGAAACTGGTGGCGAAGACGTGGCGGTAGCTGCTTTGTCCGTCGCTTGGGGTCCACTACTCGAAAACGTGTGCGTCGGCGATGGAATGGTTCCGCCATTGGCCGTCCCGCCCGCGCCAGCGGGATTCGGCCCACCGAATTGCGACTGGTCGGCGCTTGGCGCATTCGTGCTGTAGTTAGCTCCTTGATGAATAACCAGCGTGCCCAGGAAAAGCGCCATGCCAAGCACGGCGGCAATCGTGCCAATCCAGCGCGTCACCTGGAGCGTGCGTGACGCGGAGCGTGTCGGCTGGCGCAGCGGCGTCACGTTCGTCGCCGTCGCGTGCTCGGCGGGGCGTGCGACGCCACGAGGCGCGACCAGCTCGCCCTCGGTCGGCAGCAGGAACGAGCGTGGCAGGGCTGGCTCCGGCATGGCGCGCAAGAGCCTGCGCACCTGACGTAGCTCCTCCAGCTCGCGCGCGCACGTGTCGCACTCAGCCAGATGCGCATCCAGCGCGGCCTGCTCCTCAGGCGTCAGCGCACCATCGAGCGCGGCAGAAAGCTGTTCCTGCCGGTACTCTGGCGACTCGTGCAACCTGCGATTGAAGTCTTCAGTCATCTCGATATCTCTGCATCTGGTCCTGAATGTATGGTCTGGCTGATCCGACGTCGCAAACGATGCGCAAAACAACGCGAACAACACATGCTCATGCGAACAACACATGCTCATGTAGAACGCTCTGCGTCATGACGTTGCGCGGGTGGCGAAAGTTCCCCGCCGCGAGTCAGCAGCATCCGTAGCTGGGCGCGAGCGCGCGCTATCCGCGACTTGACGGTGCCGAGCGGCGTCTCCATGATACGCGCGACCTCGTCATAGGCCATCCCCTGAATATCGCAGAGCACGACGGCCAACCGCTGCTCCGGCGGCAACTGTAGCAGCGCTGATTCGATGGATTGAACCGTCTCGACGCGCAGCACAGACTCCTCTGGATCCCATGAAGGGTCAACCATCGTGGTTGGCAGGCGCGCATCGCTCGATGAGGTATCGTCGTGTTCGAGGAGCGCTTCGAGCGAGGTCACCGGCTGACGTCCACGCGCTCGAAAGACATCGTAGCAGCCGTTGCTGACTATGCGCAGCAGCCAGGCGCGGAAAGACGATCCATGAAACGAGCCCAGCGCGCGATACGCCGAGAAGAACGCCTCCTGCGTCACATCGGCCGCCGCGTCGGGATCACCGAGCATGCGGAGCGCCAGCGCGTACGCCGCGCCTTGGTATTTCTCGACGAGCGCATTAAAGGCGGCGCGATCACCCTCCTGACCGCGCGCGATCAACTCACGCTCGTGCTCCTGCTCATCACTCCGCGCATCCGATGACATCTGCTCTGCTTCGCCTCCCGCGACTGCCTGTTCTGGCGGCTACAATGACAGTGTATCGCAGCGTCACAAGTATGCTTAACATTTATTTTAAGAACTTTGACCACGTGTGATCAGACCGGGGCAACTATTGACAACTTGTTTGAATTGGCAGCTTGCTCTATTCGCGGGTATACTACTTCCATCATGCGTCAGCCCAGGATGTGATAGGGTAGAGCAGGATGGAGGAACGAGATGCGCCTGGTGGAACAGCACCGCATCGACCGCCACGACCCCCGCTTTGTCGCCATTGAAGCCGCCACGTTCGCCAGCAAGAACCTCTACAACGCCGCTCTTTATCGCACACGCC
>DATBIB010000066.1:0-8714 GCA_036557205.1 Ktedonobacterales bacterium
GAGTCTGGAGGATACCGACCTCACGGGCACCGATCTCAGCAACGCGATCCTCTCGGATGAGAGCCTCGATACCGCGTTCTGGGCCGATGAGGGGCCACATGGCCAGCCCGCGCAGCCAGAGACGGACGACGTCGGCGAGTAGTATGCGCATAGTCCTGGGGCATGACGCCGCCACACTGGCTGGCGGCTGAAGCCGCGCCTAAGCGCCTTCGGCGACAAAGCCTGCCTGCGCAAGCTCATAGACGATAACCCGTCGTGGGCATGGTGAGCGAGCGTATCAGTAAAACCCGCGAGCGCTTCTGGCTCCCCTCTCCCACAGGAAGAAGGGCTGGGGGTGAGGTCTGAGGCCATCGGATGAAGGAGCCGAACACCATGCGAGTCTCACGCTGGATACTCTGGGGGCTGGTTGCGCTGTTTGGCGTGCTGACGCTGATCAATAGCTGGCTCATTCCCCACTCGATTCCCACGTCCGTGCTGGTGCTGATACCGGTGGCGTTCGCGCTGATTCATGGGTCCATGCGCTACGGCTGGGGCGGCATCCTGGTCTTCGTCATCATCTGTCTGGTCGTCAGTAACGCGCTGGAGCACGAACGCCCCAGCGAATTTCCGGCTCATTTACAATAGCGTACACGTTACGGCCTGCGCTGGATGAGTATACGACGCGGTGTTACTCGCCGACGTCGTCCGCCTCTGGCTGCGCGGGCTGGCCGTGCGGCCCCTCGTCGGCCCAGAACGCGGTATCGAGGCTCTCATCCGAGAGGATCGCGTTGCTGAGATCGGTGCCCGTGAGGTCGGTATCCTCCAGACTCGCACCGGTCAGATCGGCCCCGTCGAGGTGTGCGTGCTTGAGTTCCGCGCCGTCGAGGAAGGCGTCTTGCAGTGTGGCCTCGGTCAAGTCGGCATTGGTCAGGTTCGCCTCTTCAAGATCGGCGCCGCTCATATCCGCCGCGTGTAGATTGGCGCCTTTGAGGCTGGCATAGGCCAGCACCGCGTCGCTGAGATCCGCCTCGCTCAAATCGGCGTCGTTCATATCCGCGCCCGCGAAGACGGCGTTTTCCAGGTTTGCGCCCGCCAGGTTGACCCCACGCAGCACCGCGCCGCGCAGATCGATATCGGCCAGATCAGCCTCAGCCAGATCAGCCCCGGCCAGGTTCCAGTGGTAGAAGTCTCGTTGTCCGCGCGCATAGGCTTCCAGCAACTTCTGGGATGTGGAGGAGGTCTCCATTGTATGCCCCGTCCCTTCATGTCGCGCGCCTTGCGCCCGCCGCAAGCCATACATCCGCGCAGAAGGAGTATAACGCTCAGCGCAATCCTGCGCCAGTGGAGAGACGCGGGCCTGGCAAACCGTGCCAATCACCAGTCCATTTCGCATGTAAGACTACCTGCCAGACATGCTAGAATGGAGGAGCAAGCGGCATTGTCGGTGGGCCGCGGCACGAACAAGACGCGAGCATGGCACGAGTATGGAGAGAAGGGCGACATATGGCCGAGGCAACACAGCAACTGCGCGTCTTCGTCAGCCACAGCCACGAGGACGACGCATTCTGCCGCGCCATCGTGACGGCGCTGCGCGATGCGGGCGCGGATGTCTGGTACGACGAGCACAATATGGGGTCGGGCCTGTTGATGTCGGTCATCCAGAGCGAGCTGGGCACGCGCCCGGTCTTCGTCGTGATTCTCTCGAAGGCGGCCTTTGCGTCGGAATGGGTGAAGCGCGAGGCGACCTGGGCGTACCAGATGGCCGAGTTCGACCCAACGCGCACCATTCTGCCCGTGACGGCGACGCCCATCGCCCGCGAGGACTTCACCCCGGCCTCCGGCTGGTTCTTCCTCTACGGCTACAAGCGCATCGAGGCGCCCGGCTATCAGGCGTATGCCGCCCACGAGGCGGCGGGCAGTGTACTGCGTGCGCTTAGCCTGACCCCTGTGGGTGAGGCTCCTGCCCCTGTCGCACCACAGCCGACGGAGAGTGTGAACGACCTGCTGCCGCGCGGCAGGGCGCTGCTGGCGCAGAAGAAGTACCTTGAGGCGTTGCCCCACTTCGAACTCGCCACGCAGATCTTCCCCAGCTCGTTCGAGGCGTGGGCTAATCTCGGCCAAACGTTCTTCTTGCTTGGGAGTTACGAGGGGGCATTGGCCCCCTACGACCACGCACTGGCCCTCGACGACAAGCAGGCATGGGTCTGGATCAACAAGGGAACCGCGCTTGGCGGTCTGTTACGCCACGAGGAGGAGTTGGCGGCCTATGACCGCGCACTGGCCCTCGACCCGAACGCTGCCAGTACTTGGCGCGGAAAAGGGATTGTACTCAACGACCTGAAGCGTTATGATGAGGCGCTCGTAGCCTATGAGCAAGCACTGGCTCTCGATCCTACTGATTGGTGGGCTTGGCAAGGAAAAGCGCAGGTTCTAATCGCGCTGGGGCGTGTCGCCGAGGCGGAGGCGGCGGAAAGGCGTGCCGGGGAGTTAGGCTATAAGGGGTAAGATGGCTGGCGACTGAAGTCGCGCCTGAGGGGCCTCGCTGCGCTCCGCCACAAAACCCGCCGTCGCGGGTTTCAATAACCTGTCCGTGTTCGCGAGTAATGAAAGGGTAGGGTCTGGTGAGTCCGCGCAGGCGGACTTCGTGGCCACAGGCCGTTCAGGCGCGGTTTCAACCGCCCGCGTTAGAGACAAACTGGCTCAGCGCCAGCGCACATCTCCATCCACGCAGCGCTGAGCCAGGGAACTCGCGGCAAGTTCAGAGGAAGCTATCCCTGCGCTGCGACTTCATAAGTGGCAAGCGAAGGTGGGGCAGAGAAGAACTGAGCAACCTTGCCCACCTGCTCGCGATAGGTGCCGCTGGAATCATACGCCTCTCCATCAGCCTGTGAGTTCCACAACGTGATAGAGATGCCATTGCCACTTACTGGGTCAATCAGGAGGAAGACCCCGCGATTGCCACTGGCGGCTTTGATAGCCGGGAGGATGCTCTCGTTGTAGATGCGGACCGTTTCCGCCACCTTGTCGGGCTGAACCGAGACCGTCGTGACGCGCGCGTGCATCGGTATTCTCCTCTGCCTGCTATGGACATCCGCCAGGAGTCTCGCCGAGCGCCACAATGTTGCTCGTCCGTCTCCGGCGCGCATAGTGGGCGCGCACAGTATACGCCATCTCCGCCGCACTATGTATGGTTGTTCAGCCGCGATCTTCACCGTCCGCGCCTCTGCCTCTGGTCCCCCTCTCCCAGCAGGGGAGGGGGCCGCTCCTTGACACACCACCCCCGCCCGCGTAAGATACCCTATATCCAAATGGAGATATGCATCCCCTTGCGATGGCCTTGAATACGCGCATGCGCTGTGCGTATGTTTCCGTATGTCCAGTATAGAGAATCCCTGGCGCTGAAGCTGAATGCAGCATAATGCAGCATAATGCAGCATAAGGAGGCCCGATGGACGCCGTACTGACCGATTCCGCGGTGCTGGAGCGGATCCACGAACAGCGACTGATCGAGGGCGTCGAGCATATGAGTCCGGCGTATCTCGAAGGCATGAAACGCATCCTCACCGTCTCAGCCGATACCGAGCTTGTCAGCGCGCCCGCCTACCTCCATGCCGCGCGCGGCGCGCCCAATATCAACACCTTCGGCTCGGCCATCGCCATCATCCAGGATGAGCTGGGCCACGCCCACATCGCCTACCGCCTGCTGCGCGACCTCGGCGTGGACACCGAAGAGCTGGTCTACCGCCGCGAACCCGTCAAGTGGAAATATCCCTACGCCTTCGACGTGCCGCTGGATAGCTGGTACGAGCTGATCGTCGCCAATGCCTTCTACGACCGCGCGGGCTACATCCTGCTCAGCGATGTCTATAACAGCACGACGTTCGGCCCGTGGAAGCGCGCGCTCATCAAGGTAGACAAAGAGGAGACGTTCCACCTGCGCCACGGCGAGCAGTGGATGCGCAAGCTCGCGCCCAACACCACCGACCACGAGACGCTGCAAAACGCCATCAACTGGATGTTCCTGCTGACCGTCGAGTGGTTTGGCCTGCCCGACGACCTCAAGAAGCACACCGAGCAGCTTGATTTCGGCTTCAAGGGCAAGAGCAACGACCAGCTTCGCCAGCAGTGGATGAGCACCGCCGTCCCCTTCTGCCAGGAGCTTGGCTTCGATGTTCCAGCGCATTTCGACGACGCCAGCCAGAAGTGGGTGGTGGACTGCGCCTTCCCGGCGGCCTTTGACGAAAGCGAGAAGCGCTGGCTGCTCGAAGACGGGCAAATCTCGTGGGACGAGGTCATGAAGCGTTGGAAGAAGCGCGGCCCCAAGAACGAGGAGTTTGTCGCGACGCTCCAGCGCGGCAACCGCGGGCTGGCGCGACTGCTCGGCGAGGAGGTGGCCTGATGCTGGCCGCCGAATACCCCCATGACGCGCTCTGGGATGCCCTGCGCGCCGTGCCCGACCCGGAGATGGCAATCTCCATCGTGGACATGGGGCTGGTCGTCGCGGCGGATCGTGTGGGCGAGACGGCGCGCGTCACGCTGACCTATACCGCGATGGGCTGCCCCGCGATGCAGATGATCGAAGAGGATGTGCGCGCGGCGTTGCTGGCGCTGCCTGGCGTCGGCGCGGTGGAGATCGAGACGGTCTGGCTGCCGGTCTGGACCAAGAGCCGCCTCAGCGCCGAGGGCCGCGACGCGCTGTTATTGCAGGGGGTTGCGCTATGAGCTACGTCTCCGAATACGACGCGCTGGACGATCCCACGACCCAGCCCGAGGCGCTGGAGGGCAAGAACGCTCCCCATCGTCACGTCATGGCGGACCGGGTCTGGCTGGTGCTGGCGCGGCGCGAATATGAGAAACCGCTGCAACAGGTAGGTACCGTCGAGGCGGATGATCCTGAGCTGGCCCGCGTCTATGCCCGCAGCATCTACGACGAGTTCGCCTGGATCGAGATGGTGGTCGTCCCGCGCGACGCAATGGTGACGGTCATCGCGTCGTGATCTCACCCGACCTCACCCCCAGCCCCTCTCCTACAGGAGAGGGGAGCCAGAGCGCATTCACGGTCGGAAGAGGTTAGCCGCGGCATTCATGCCGCGAACCTGGTGTACCTTGACGCATGCTCATCGCTTCTACCGTTGGGGTAGGTCTGGGCAGGCCGCGCAGGGCAGCCGCGCGAGCCGAGGCGAGAAGCGCGCAAGGGCGCGCGGAGCGGCAGCGGCCCAGAGGGCGGCCTTTGCGGCCGCAGCCCTTAGACGCGGCTTCAGCCGTCAGCTGAAAGGGATCGGATAACCATGAGCGAGACAACCACCCAGGCGCCGACCGAGGCAATCTTCGCCCTGATGGCGCGGCTGGCCGACAACAAATACTTCCTGGGCAGGCGCTACGCCGAGTGGTGCAGCAGCGCGCCGACGCTGGAATCGAGCGTGGCCGCCGCCGCCATGGCGCAGGATGAGCTGGGTCACGTGCGCGCCATCTACCCCGTCTTGAAGACGCTGAACCCCAGCGCGGGCGCCGAGACCGAGCCGGAGACGCGGACCGCGTTTACCGCGCTCGCCTGCCTGAGCGAGCCGTTCGGCGGGTGGGAGGATTTCGTCGCCGCCAACGTCATGATCGACAACGCGCTCACCATCGTCTTCGAGGCGGGCAAAGACTCCACCTTCGAGCCGCTGGCAGGCCGCAGCCGCAAGGTCTTGCAAGAAGAGCGGATGCACGCGCAGCATGGCGAAGGCTGGGTGCGGCGGATGGCGCGCGAGGGCGGCGCGGCGCGTGAGGCTCAGCAGCAGGCGCTCCGCCGTGTCTGGGATGAGGTCTTCTGCTGGTTTGGCCCATCCAGCGAGAATGATCCCCTGAAGGCGGCGGGCGTGCTCGATGCGACCCCCGACGAGCTACGTACGCACTTCCTGGCGGTCATCGGCCCGATGCTCGGCACGGTCGGATTCGATCTGCCGCTCCGCCGCGTCGGCGATTACTGGGAGCTGACCGAGCCGCTCCCGTGGGACCGCTGGGATGCCACCACCTACCAGCTTGCGCCAGCCAAAACGGGCAAAGGCAAACAACGGCGAAAAGAGTCGCAGGCATGAAGCGTCAGGAAGAAGAGCGAGAGCGGCCAGCGGTGAGCTGCCCCTTCTGTGACTCGGCGGAGGTCGAGCTGCTGGCGCTCTTTGGCTCGCAGCTTTTAACCGATCAGTATTATTGCCGCGCCTGCCATACCCCGTTCGAGCATCTGCGCGCCGACATGGATGACGAGGAGCAGGCTGGCCCGGCGCATCTGGCGCCCCAGGGAGACTAGCATACATGGCAGAGCAGACGGCGACCTCAAGCAGACCGTTCAAGATTGGTTATGTGGCGTCGCTGGATGATACGCCATCTGAGGGCGTGACGCCGCGCTTCAGCGATGTGCGCGCGCTGGCCCTGGCAGCCGAAGCGGCCGGGATCGATTCGTTCTGGGTACCGGACCATTTCATCGCCCGCATGCCCGAGGAGGGTGAGGTCGGCCAGTGGGAAGCGCTCACGTTCCTCAGCGCTCTCGCCGCCGTCACTTCGCGCATCCAGCTTGGCCCGATGGTCGCGGCGACCTCGTTCCGCAATCCGGCGCTGACCGCCAAGATGGCCGATAGCATCGACGAGATCAGCAATGGCCGCTTCATCATGGGGTTGGGCGCGGGCTGGCACGAGCCGGAGTACGCCGCCTTTGGCTACCCCTTCGACCACCTGGCGAGCCGGTTCGAGGAGGCTTTACAGATAATCGTGCCGCTACTGCATGAGGGCAAGGTGGACTTTGCGGGCGAATACTACACCGCCAGCGATGCCGTGCTGCGTCCGCGTGGCCCCTCACCCAAAGGGCCGCCGATCCTGATTGGCGCGCGACGCCCGCGGATGCTTCGGCTGGTGGCCCGCTACGCCGACGCCTGGAACACCGCCTGGCACACGAAGCCGGAGGTGGTGGCCGAGCGCTGGGCAGGGATGCGCCAGGCCTGCGAGGAAGAGGGACGCGACCCCGCCACGCTAGAACTGACGGCGGGCGCGATCCTGAAGCTGGCGCCGAATGGCCAGCCTGCGGAGGGTAAGTCCTACGAGCTTACCGGCACAAACCAGGGTATCGCGGACCGCCTGCGCAGCTTCGTCGAGGTCGGCGCGCAACACCTGACACTGGTCATCGAGCCGGAGGGGATGGTCGGTTTCGAGCGCTTCCTGCCGATCCTCGATCTGCTCAACCAGCGCTGACGCTCGCAACAGGAAGGTACCCGTCGGATTGACATATCGCCTGCCAGACCTCTACAATGTTCCGGCCAGCACACAAGACCGCGCGCCACGGAGCGGATATGCTGGCGGAGAGCAGGGCGGGGAATGGTATGGCAGAGGGCGAAGGGACGCTCGCGGGGAGTCGCGTCGGCGCGTATCAGCTTGGTGAGCTGATTGGCGCAGGCCAGCTTGCCGAGGTCTACCAGGCGCGGCACCCCGCGGTGCCTCAGCCCGCCGCGCTCAAAATCTTCATGCCGGGCGTTGCCGCCAATACCGCCTACATGAGCGCCATGCACGACATCGCCTCGCGCGTCCAGCTGCTCAAGGCGGACTACATCCTGCCCATCCACGGCTTCGGGCAGGAGGGCACGCTGCTCTACCTCTCGATGCCCCTGATGCGCGAATCGCTCCGCGCGATCCTCCAGCGCACGGGCTACCTGCCGCTCTATCGGGCGGTGACGCTGCTGCGGCAGATCGCGACCGGGCTGGCGGCGGCGCATGCGGCTGACATCGTCCACCGCGACCTCAAGCCGGAGAACGTGCTGCTGAACGTGGCCGGGCAGGGCTTCGTCAGCGATTTCGGCGTCGGGCGCGACCTCTCGCCAGAGAGCGTGGAGCGCCGCTCGCTGGGCACACTCTCCTCGCTCATCGGTACGCCAGCCTACATGGCGCCGGAGCAGCTGCGCGGCCAGCCAGCCGACCAGCGCGCCGATGTCTACGCGCTCGGCGTCATCTTTTACGAAATGCTCACCGGAGCGCCACCCTACAGCGGCAACACGATCTACGATGTCGCGGCGAAGGCGCTCACCACGCCGATTCCGCCGCCGTCGCAGCACGCCGCGGGTATCAACCCGCTGCTGGAGCGCGCCATCCTGCGGGCGCTGGCGCGCGACCCCACCGAGCGCTGGCCCACCGTGCAGCGCTTCATCGTCGGGCTCAACGCAACGCTGCCCGTCCGGCCCGACGCGCCGCACATCCCTGGGCGCTCGTTCACCACGATGCCGCTCACGCCACACATGCTGGGCGAGTATGCGCCAGTCATCGGCGGCGAGGTGGCGATAGACGAGGTTTCGACCGAGAAATTCCCGGCCCAGCCGGTCGATGCGCCAGCCGATGAACCGGCCGAGACTGGGAGCAGTGGCGCGCTGCCAACGCCCGATCTGCGGCTGTTTCGCGTCCGTTCGGACTCGGCCAACGGCAGGCGGCCCCTTACGCTGCTGCTACTCTGCGCGCTCCTGCTGCTGCTGGGAATCGTAGGTGTGGGCGGTGCGCTGCTGGCGAACGCCGCGCAGTCCGGCGTGGCGACACCGACCCACCCACCCGCGACGCTTGCCCCAACGCACCCCATCATCGGGCCGCTCAATACGCCGTTCCCGACCGCGACCCCCAAACCCACGGCGACGCCCAGACCGAAGCCGACCGCCACGAATGCTCCTACGGCAACCGCGACGGCAACACCGGTAATTTCGCCGTCACCAACAACACCGTAAGAATAT
>DATBIB010000067.1:0-19399 GCA_036557205.1 Ktedonobacterales bacterium
CTCCCCAATTCGGGTCTCGGCACATCGGCGAAGACGAGCAGCGCTGTGACGCATCCGTTGATGGCAATGAAGCTGCCGATCTGGCCCTGGGCCGTACGCTGTTCGCGCTCCTCGATGAGTGCGGAAGGAACGGGAAGACCGAGATGCGCCATGAATTTGCGATTCCCGACCGCGATATCAGCAGACGCTGCTGGGGGTGTAGCGCCGTCCGCGCCAGAGGAAGCAACGGCTACTCTTCCCTGAATTCCCTTGCCCGGCAACTCATCCAGGTGAGTCGCCAACTTGAGCGGGCGCTCCAACTGGCGGGCCGCATCCACGACCGCTCGAGCGAGAATATGGGTCGAGAACTGCTCGACCGAGGCGACGAGCCACAGCAACGTATCCTCGTCAAAGTCATTGCGAGCGCTCGATGTGGCATTCAACTGTACGATTTCCACGAGCTGTGGTTGGCCCAACGTGAGCGTGCCGGTCTTGTCGAAGACCGCGACATCAACACGTCCAAGCTGCTCGATAGTCGCGCCACTCTTCACGATGAGGCCACGATGCGCCGCCCGGTCGATGCCCGACATAATCGCGATGGGCGTCGCCAGAATTAGCGGGCAGGGCGTCGCCACGACGAGAACCGCAAGCGCGTAGAGGCTATCGCCCGATATGAGCCAGGCAATCCCGGCCATGGAAACCGCGAGCGCTGTAAAGGCGGCGCCGTAGCGATCCGCCAGCCGGTGAATGGGCGCCCGGCTCTGCTGCGCATCGGCGACCAGCTGGAGAATCCGCGCGTACTGGCTTTCGGCGCTGCGTTTCAGCGCCCGCACCTCCAGCATGTGGTCCAGGTTGATGCTCCCTGAAAGCACCTGGGCGCCCGGCTCTTTGCTCACGGGCAGCGGCTCGCCGGTCAGGTCGGCTTCGCTGACACCTGAAGACCCCGCGACGACCAGGCCATCCACCGGGATGACCTCGCCCGGCTTCACCACCACTACCTGCTCGCGCTCGACCGCATCTGCCGGGATATCTACAAGCGCGCTTTCGCGCCAGATATGGGCAGTCCGGGGAGCGCGCTCCGCCAGCGTCGCCAATGATTGACCCGCCCGCCGCAAGGCGAAGGCTTCGAGCGCTTCCCCGCCCGCGAGCATCAGCACAATGATGGCGCCCGCCAGATACTGTCCAAGCATCAGCGAGCCGCCAATCGCGAGTATCGCGATGACATCGACACCGACCTCACCATGCGCCAGTTGTCGAAGTGTCTCCCAGAGGAGTGGAATCCCGCCGAGCAGGATGATGGTGATGAGACCCCACTGTGCTACGTCGCGCCATCCCACCAGCCAGGCGATGAGGCTGAGTAGAAGCAGGCCGATTACAGTCAGCGGCAGGGGGTAGTGGCGCAGAGCACCGCCAAGCCTCGTGACCACCCCCGTCACAGGCGCCCGCGCCTTGCTATCTGCCGTAGTGGTCGCTTCGCCCGGCGATGACAACCCCGTCGAGTGGTGTTTGCCTGGAGCTTCGATCATAGTGGACCTGGATTCGCCCGACTGCACCATATGGCCGTGTCATGTACAGGCGCCTTTTACCTCGCAATGCGCGTGTACAGGCGCCTATATCGTATCGGAGAATCATCACGACGCCCTCACAGTAGGGGCCTAACATGTCACGGAGCGCTTACCCGTTGCGGCCACCTCAGATAACGACGGCTAGCACACGCAGGAGGTACATTAGCGCCCGGTAGCCTCATTCGCCAGCGAACTGTTTGCCCATCACGCTCGTGAGCAGTTGGAGCATCCTGGAGTCGCTTCCCAGGTAAATCACCATCACGTTCTGGCTCTTGAAGAAATGGGGCGGCGCGGTCCACGGATCAAGCATGCCGCCGCCAATGGCGCCAATACAACCGTCAGGATCGATATCGCGTGTGTCCGCAGCGAGCGCCTGAGCGTTCGCGTACTGATAGACCTCTATGTCATTCCCATTCACTGTCAGGATCTGACCAGGCACGGCCAGGAAGGGATGTTTGATCGTGCCTGCCATCTCTACGGTGGCTCCCTGCTCTCGCAGGTGATCCGCGAGCGAAGCCACGTCGTGTATCGGGGCAGCGGACGCCGACGTCCCGCAGGCAGCAAGTGATACAAGAAGAGCGGCAAATATCGCTAATAGGCAAAGAAACCATGCTTCGTTCTTCACCGCGCGTGTTCGCATAGCACATCCACCTTCCGGTCCTCACTCGCCGTAATCTAAGCTTCTATCCCGTTGACCATATCATCTTATCGGCCAAGAGAATAGCACCAGCATCGGCTTACCCGCAAAAGGTGTGATACGACCTGGCGGGTAGTCACTCTCCCATGTAGGGCGGCTCGTGACCCAATTCTTCTTGCTCGCCAACCTTCACATGGCGATTTCGATCCCGGCGTACTGTGAGCAGATTGTTACGTCTCAGGTGCGCTCTTTCGCACGTGAATTGGCATTCATTGAGGTTTCGGGAGTATGCCGGGTTCCAATAGCGCTTGTACGATTTCCCTGAAAGTGCAGTCCAACGCTTATACTCTTCTCCTGATCAACCTGGGCCATTTTGCCTTACTAACTCCCAGGCGCGCTTGCCTAATTCCCCCAATTCGCGCTGTGATGGGGCTGTGATGTTAACGCACGTGCCCGTGACAACGGCGTGATGGAAGTGCATCACACTTGCCGACAGTAGTTATTTGCGCGCGGTCCCAGTAGTCCAAAGTGCTGGTGTAGTGCAGTGAGCAGGCACTCGCGCTGGCTGAGGTGATCTCGAAAGGAGATCTCTATGGCCTATCGGTTCCAGGTAAACGAGCAACGTTGTATCAACTGTGGCATCTGTGTCGATCTCTGTCCGGTACGCTGTCTGGACATGACTCGTCCGGGTAGTAGAGGCGAGCCAGCGGTCGCCTCGGAGAGGCACAGCCCTATCCCTGTCGACTTCAGTACGCGTGACTGGATGATGCTGGCGCCGGTCCAAGTGGATGCGTGTATTGGGTGCCAGGTGTGCGCCCAGGAATGCCCAACCAATGCTATTGGGATTGCGGGCGGAGTGGCGACGGTGGCCTACGCGCAGCGCGGCCCTGTGATGTTTGTCCCCGCAGAAGACGGCTGGCAGCCACTGGATGCCTACACACGGGCAAGTCCCGAGGAGCCGGGCGAGGCGCCCTGGGGCGAGAAGCACGACTGGCATGTCGCTGAGCGGCAGGCAACCTGGCAAAGTTGGCGCACGTGGCTGGGCGAGCGCAAGGAAGACCTGCGGGCGCCGTGCCAGGCGGCATGCCCCGTTGGCACCAACGCTGGTCTCTATGTCAGCCTGATCGCCGAGGGTCGCTACGACGAGGCGCTAGGGGTGGCGTCTGAACCGAACCCCTTCCCGGCGATCTGTGGCCGCGTCTGCACCGCGCCGTGTGAGGCTGTCTGCCGCCGCGGTGAGTTCGATGCGCCCATCGCCATCCGCGATCTCAAGCGATTCGCCACCGACTACGGTTCCCCATGGCAGCGCACCCTCACGCCGCCAAAGCGCCAATATGCAGAGCGAGTGGCCATTATCGGCGCGGGGCCGACGGGGCTGAGCGCGGCCTACTATCTGGCGCGCCGCGGCTACCAGGTCTCCGTCTACGACGCGATGCCCGTCGCGGGCGGCATGATGGCGATTGGCATCCCGGAATATCGGCTGCCACGGGCGGAATTGAACCGCGACATTGACGCAATTCGCTCCCTTGGTGTGACCTTCCACCTCAACACGGCTATCGGCCGCGATATCACGCTCGACGAGCTGCAGCAGCAATACCATGCGGTTTTGATTGCCGTTGGCGCGCAACGCAGCCAGCGTCTGCGAATCCCCGGCGAGGATTTGCGGGGCGTGATTCCCGCCACGACCTTCCTCAAGCAGTACAACCTGGAGCCGGAGACGCGCATCAGCGGTGAGATCGCGGTCATCGGCGGCGGCAGCACGGCCATGGATGCGGCGCGCTCAGCGTTACGCGCTGGCGGCAGCAAGGTGCGTATCCTGTACCGGCGAACCCGCGCCGAGATGCCCGCGCAGGAAGAGGAAGTTCGCGCGGCCCTGGATGAGGGCATCGAGATCCAGGAGCTGGTCGCCCCAATGCATCTCCTCGGCTCCGAAGGTCGACTTACCACCATTCATTGCCAGCGGATGCGGCAGGAAGTGAGTGGCGGGGCCGATGCGCGTGGGCACGTCGTGCCGATTCCCGGCAGCGACTTTGATCTATCGGCTGATGTCGTGTTGGTAGCCATCGGCGAGGCGCCTGATCCCTCGTTCCTGCCAGAAGGCACAAGCGTCGAGCTATCAGCCTGGGGCGGGCTGCTCGTCAACCCAGAGACGCTCGCAACGGGCGCACCGGGCGTCTTCGCGGCGGGCGACATCACCTATGGCCCCAAGACAGTCATTCACGCGGCTGCACACGGCCGCCAGGCAGCACGCGCGATTCATGCGTACTTGCAGCATTTCTCACCACGCGCTGTGAGCGAGATGCCAGAGGATGAGTTTGAGACGACCTCAGAGCTGCCTCCCGATGGCTATATCACCCTCGACCTCCGGCCGTCCCCGCGCGCTGAGATGCCGCTCCGGTCGGGCAAAGCGGCGCATGACCGCTCATTGGAATATGCGGAAGGATTCTCGGAAGAGGCCGCCAGACGCGAGGCCAGCCGCTGCCTGCGCTGCGATCTCGCGTATCGTTGCCCAACGATCAGGCTGGTTAGCCACGCGGGCGCCACAGCAACACCAGCCCATCACTAGTATTTCCAACATGCACGCTTCCTAGCGTGTCGTAACGGATGAGATGGAGGTTAAGCACATGTCACCGGATCAACTGGCCCAGGCAATCATCTCCGGCATCAACGATGGTGGTGAGCAATTTCTGGAGGGGACGCTGGCTGCAGTCCTCCCCGTCATCTGGCTGGCGCTGCTTGGGCTGCATCTGGGCCGCCCATACATTCTGGACATGATTGACCGTTTCACCCTGCGTTTGGGGGCTGATCTGCTCTGGCTGGTCTATGTCGCCCTGCGCGATCTCCTGATAGTTTCGGGGGTAGTGATGAGCTTCATGTTCTTCTTCCCCGATGTTGTCACCAGTGTCGCATTGCCGCTGACAGGTGGTCTGGCAGCCGCGGTGCTCTTCGCGGTACTGCTCATCAAGCTGATGGGTGATCCCGACCACAATCCGCGCACCTTCACCGTCGTGACGTGGTTGCTGGGGCTTGGCGCGTTGCTGTATTTCATTCCCTATATCTTCGGCGTGCAGGCGGCAGGCGTGTTGACCGACAACTTCGAGGCGGTCTCCAATTTCCTGGTTACCAGCGCCAATCCTAACTGGGCGGCAGCATTGGCCTACGTCTCGGTCGCGGCGCTGGCCATCATGGGCGCAGTCGCAGTTGGCTACACGTTACGCACTGGCGGGCGTGCCGAGGTTCCTGAAGAGACGACCGGGGAACCCGCCCCATCACCACAAGCACAAGCATAGAGACCTACTGCGCCTGGTGTGCGCATGGACCATGTCCTAAGAGGCTTTCGACAGTCGCTACACCCGTGATAATGGAGGATACCAATGAACCCCCAAGACGTTGCCGATGCAATCGCGCAGGCGCTGGTGCAGGGCGGATCACAGTGGTTGGTCGCCTCGCTGGTGGCTTTCTTACCCGCCATGTGGACGATGGCGCTCATTCTACACATTGGTCGCCCGTACGTGGTGCGAACGTTGCGGCGCTGCGGCTTGCGGCTGGGCGCCGATGTCTGGTGGATGTCGTATCTATTGATGCGCGATGGCGTTCTGCTGGCCACGTTCGGCATGAGCCTGATTTTCTTCGCACCGGCTCTGGTGGCCAACATGGATTTCCCAATCACTGGACCGCTGGCCACGCTCTGTCTGCTGCTGGCGCTTGCGGTCAAACTCTCGCGTCGGGTGGATGACGACGTCGCCGCGTTCCGTCTGGCAACTGTGTTTCTGGTGCTCGGAGCCACTCTGTACTACTTCCCATTGGTCTTTGCCATTGAGGCAGCCGACCAGGACTACCTTAAGTGGTTTGCCGACAACCTGACCAGCAGCGCGAACCCACAACTTGCGCTGATCATCATGTGGATCTCGATTGCAGGCTCAGCCATCGTTGCCGCCTGGATTTTCTTCCATGCGCTGGCCTCGGTCAATCGCAAGGCGACGAGCCGCCTGCCACGGACGGCCGACATTGTGCCGCCGGGACGGCACAAGGCAGCGGTTTCGTGAGGCCGTCTGTCTGTGGATGAAACACAGAGGCGCTGGGGCGTCGCTTGACTTTTTCGAGTCGTGCGACGCCTAATGCTGAGTTGCCGTGGGATGTGGTAGATACATAGGTTGTAGGGCGGAAATGCACATTCAACACATCGGTGGTGACGCCTAGAGATGGTGAGGCGCGCAATGTCCGGTCAGTTCTATTCGATTGCCAGCGATTTCCAGCGCGGGGCCATGATCCAGGTCGCCATGCGGCGGGCTGGCGAGATTGCCAGAGAGAGCTTCTATCATGGGCTGATGGTGGGTGATCTGGGCGAGGCGGAACTGACATTATTTGCCGACGACGCCTGGCAGCGCTTTAGCACGACGGTGACCTTCGACTACCCCGACTTTGCGCATCACCTGTTTCTCCGCGCCTACCGCATGGCATATCAGGCCTACGCGGACGACTTGCCGCGTGGAATCGACCCCAACACCTACGTCCTTGCGGAAATGCTGGAGGAAGAGCTACGGCAGGCGCAGAACCATGAGCAACACTGAGACCGCGCCTGTAGTAAAGATTTGCCCGCAGCGAGCGCCTTCCCTACGGTGAGCCAGGAAATACAGGCGGCTTTGTGATGTCCAGGTGGACTTCCAGCGTCCCCTCGCTATACTGCGTGGTCAGAGGGAAGCCGCTGTGGCGCAGTACCTCGATCATGCGCGCGTTGCTGCCCATGGTGATCGCGACAAACGTGGTCATGCCCTTCGCGCGGGCGTAGGCCGCCAGACGATGCAGCAGCGCGGTCGCGATGCCGTGCCCCTGCCAGGCGTCCGCCACGACGAACGCCACCTCAGCCGCCGTCTCACCGATTCGCTCATAGCGGACGACACCCAGGATTTCCTCCGCCGTCCCTGTACCCAACGTTGCCAGCAGCGCCATGCGATTCACGTAGTCAACATGCGTGAAGTGCTCGGCATCCTGAGCGGGGAGCTCCGGGAGCAGATGGAAGAAGCGAAACATGATGGCGTCGGGCGAGAGATGGCGGTGAAACGCGCGCAGACGTTCACCGTCATCCGGTCGGATCGCCCGGGCGTGGATGACTCTGCCATCACGCAGTGGTAGCGGGCCTTCTAGCCGCGCCACGTCAGGTGGGAGTCGGACTGAATAGTTCCTCGACATGGGCTGAGTGTGTTGTCTGTGTTGTCTGTGTTGTCTGTGTCCAGCAGGCGTGTACATTTGCGAGCCTCTTGCTAGCGTGCGTCTCGCTCAGGCATGTGCGTTGCTTGTCTGAGTCGCTGGCAGGTCATCGTATGTCTCCGTAACAACCTCGCCGAGAGCATCTGGCGCGCGCTGTAGCTGCACGGCTGATACGTTCACTCGCCGCAGCGCCCGCATTTCCCAGCGCGCAATGGCCCACGCCACGAGCGCGATGAGCGCGATCCAGGCCATCGTGGCGCCAATCATCCAGAGGGCCATCACCCAGCCCCAGTCGTTCCAGGCATTCATAGGCATTGGCATGGTAGGCAGGTTAGGCATGGTAACTTTCCTTTCTGGTGATCCGGTCCAGACATGCTGCTCGTTTTTATGACCTGACGGCTCTGCGACTGCGCTCAAGACACGTGCCTGCGAGCTCGACATCATGCAGGTTCGCGCCTTGTAAGTGGACGTCCACCATGTTGGCTCCGCCAAAATCGGCGCAGCGCAGGTCCGCTTCACGGAGCGCCGCGCACCGGAGATTCGCCTCCCGCAAGTCGGCCTGTTCCAGATCAGCATGAGAAAGATCGGCGTCGGTGAGGTCCGCGCCTTCCAGATCGGCGCCGATCAGAGCAGCGTCCGGCAAGCTGGCCCCGCGCAGATTCGCGCCCGCCAGGTCCGCCTCTTCTAGATTGGCCATCCGCAGGTCACACTCGACCAATATGGCGCCTTCGAGGCTGGCATTTTGCAGATCGGCGCCTGCCAGCCGCGCATTCTGGAGGTTGGCATGAGACAGATCGGCCTTTTGCAAATCGGCCATGCGCAGATCGACCTCACTGAGGTCGCTATCGCGCAGGTCCACCCCGCGGAGATTCGCGCCATAGAGGCTCGCGCCGGGAATGGCTATCCCGCGCAGATCGGCCCCAGCGAGATCCCAGTGACGGAAATCTCTGTGTCCATGCGCATACGCCACGTGTAACTCTTCGGCATAGATTGCGCTCATACCATCACCAGCCTTTCATCCACGCGAGCGCGACCCCACTGTGCTTACTGTCTGGTCTGGCCGTCTGGGCGAATCACCATTGCTGGCACACGCACCCGCGGCAGCACATAGCTCGTGACGCTGCCAACTAGCCAGCGATTGAAGCCGCCGCGCCCATGGGTGGTCATGACGAGCATATCCACTGGCTCGCTATCGTTGCGGTTATCGCTTCGTTTGCCCTGATCAACCAACCCGACGATAGCGCCCGGCGGTGAGCCAATAATGGCCTCAGCGCGCAGCCGAACGTTTGCCCAGGCAGGCTGTTGTGAAAGTGTCGTTTGGAGGACATCGAGATAGGATTGATAGTCTGGCAGCACCGTGGCATTGTCCGCGACAGCCAGGAGCGTCACGGTAACACGCTCACTCGCCGACGCCTGCCTCTGCGCCTGCGCCAGCAGTCTGGCGAGCAGGCCGAGCGCCTCTTCGGCCAAGGGAGAGCCATCCAGCGGCACAAGGATGTGGCGTAGCGTGAAGGGACGCACGGCCGCATCGGCCTCGGGCGGAATCACCAGCACGGGCGCCGCGCCAAAGCGAATGACTCGGTCCACGATGTTACCCAGCCCCATACGATCACTATCGCCATGGGCGCGCAATGCGAGGGCGACGAGGTCAATCGCGCGACTCCTCTCAATGCTGAGCAGGCCATCGGCCACGGTGGGCGCTGTGATATGCAGGATGTCGGCCTGCGGGCAAATGGTCATCCATCCGCCCCGCGTATACCGAAGGTAGTACAGCGCCTCGGGTGCGAACGCGCGGAGGGCGTCTTCACGCGAGCTGCCTTCCAGGTGAAGCATGCGCCCAAGCGGCGCCGGTGGCTCGGTCGGCGTGACGTGCGCGAGCAGCGCCTGCGCGCCTGTGAGCCGAGCGAGCGCCGCGACGTAGGGGAACACCCGCTCGCCCAGGCGCGTGCCATCCAGCGCCACCAGGAAGCGTTGCAGTGTCTTTGGCGTCGGCAATGGCGTTTCGCATGGGACGGAGGACATCATGGGAGTGGCAGGATTCGCGGGAATTTCGGCAATTACGTCGGAGGCCATCAGCGCTTCACGAGAGCGCCGCTGGGCCGCACGAGTCACTTCCTCAGAGACTCGTCGAGCCTCCGCCTCCACTTTGCCATGGCGGTAGTGCTCGCCAGCGCTCCCCGCTGACGACGGCGCATGCGCGCGCGATTGCTCGCCAACCTGGTAGGCGACGAAGGGCGGGAGAGACTCATTGGGTAAAGGGGTTTGCCCTCTTTCGGTCATATCGTCATGAGGCGTATTCATGGATGGCCTCCTCCCGCGTTCGCCTCGCCTGGGGCTGGTTCGGGGATGGTAATTGTCTGTGTTCTCTCACATCCATGAGCATAGGAGACGCTGCTCACAATCCCGTCAGGGGGCATCTGCTCGAAGTCACGATCATGTCACTGCCACGCCCTGCCTGGCGGGAGCGATGTATCAGCGATGTATCATAGAGAGCGCTGGGCGCACTGGCGGCGGCGTGGATTGCTTGCGGAGAGCGAACGGGCAGACCTGCCAATGCCGGTGAGGTATACAGGTATAGAGGAACGAGAGAGGCGACGAGGGTGAACTGGAGCACGGCACACGAGGCGGTAGGCGTCGTCGAGTCGGGACATCGAGTTTTCGTGCAGGGGGCGTGCGCAACGCCATCGGCGCTGCTTCAGGCACTGGTTGAACGGGGCCACGAGCTCCACGATGTCGAGATTGTGCATCTCCATACCTACGGCCCAACACCGTATACGGACGAAGAGTGGGCGGGCCACTTCTCGCTGCGGGCGCTCTTCGTCGCCGAAAATACCCGCGCGGCGGTGAATGCTGGCCGGGCTAGCTATACGCCCATCTTCCTCTCAGATGTGCCTGCGCTCTTCGCGCGCGGAAAAGAGCTTGCGGTAGACGTTGCCTTCATCCAGGTCTCGCCACCCGACGCGCATGGTTACTGCTCGCTGGGGCCGTCGGTTGACGCCACCAGGGCCGCCGTCGATGCCGCCACCCACGTGATCGCGCTCGTCAACCCGCATGTTCCCCGCACTCATGGCGACAGCTTTGTGCATGTCTCGCGTATCGAGCATGCGGTCCAGTGGGATGCCTCGCTCTACGAGGTAGAGAGCAAACAACCAGACGCGGCGCAGATGCGCATCGGCCAGCATATCGCAGAGCTGGTTGACGATGGCGCGACTCTCCAGCTTGGCATCGGCGCGATTCCCGACGCGGTGCTCGCGGCGCTATCCGACCGGCGCGACCTGGGCATCCACTCGGAGATGTTCTCCGATGGCGTGTTGGACCTCGTCGAGCGCGGGGTCATTACCGGGGCGCGCAAGGCGCTGGATCGCGGCAAGATGGTCGCCAGCTTCGTCGTCGGCTCGCGGCGTCTGCTCGATTTCATTGATGACAACCCGATGGTTGAGCTTCATCCTTCGGATTACACGAACAACTCGCATGTCATCCGCCAGTTCGAGCACATGGTGGCCATCAATAGCGCGATACAGGTGGACCTGACCGGCCAGGTCTGCGCGGAATCGCTGGGCGCCAGGCTCTATAGTGGCGTCGGCGGCCAGATGGACTTCCTGCGCGGCGCGGCGTTGGCTCCGCGTGGACGCCCCATCATCGCGCTCCCCGCGACGGCCCGGGTCGCATCCTCGATGGTGACGTCAACCCAGGCTGCCCAGGCGTCGGCGCCCATCCTGGGCGCGCTGGAGGTTGCGCCGATTGATGGCCAGATCTCCCGTATCACGCCGCTGTTGACGCCGGGATCAGCGGTCACCACCTCGCGCGCGCACGTCCATTACGTCGTGACCGAGTACGGCGTCGCGGCGCGGCATGGCCGCGATCTCGCCGAGCGCGCCCGCAGCCTGATTGGGATCGCCGCGCCCCCATTTCGAGAACAGCTCGAGCGCGCCGCGGCAGCCCTCCATCTGATATAGATTTCTCGTGCCCAGGCGAACGGAGAGGCGGCTAGACGCCCAATCGTCGGCGGAGGCCACGCTGAACCTGTGAGCGACTGTTGACAAAAGAGTTCGCCGTTGTGAACGGGCTGTGAGACGTGCGTGCCAGAGTGACGCTTGTGCGCAGCGAATTGCGGCGCTACGTCCGATGTTGCTGGCAAAGCTTCTGAATTGAAGGAGGGTTGACGATGTCAATGGTACGATACAGTCCGTTCGATGCGATGTGGCCTCTGACGATGCAGAACGCGATGGATCGCCTGCTTGATGAGAGCATCTCGCCGACCTGGAGGATGGATCTCTTCGGGGTCGGTCGCCGGTTCCCGGTCGATGTCTTCGAGGATGAGTCGAGCTATGTGATCGAGGCAGCGCTGCCTGGCGTCAAACCCAAGGATCTCAAGGTGAGCGCGACGGGCAGCACGATTACCATTCGCGCCACGACCGAGCACGACGAGAAGCGGGAGCAGCGGGAACAGCGTGAGAAGGAGGCCAAGGCTCCTGAGAGCAAGCGGCCAGATGCCTATGTGCGGCGCGAGCGCTACACCGGCGCGATGATGCGCGTCATCGATCTGCCGGAGTCGATCAACGCCGAGAAGATCAAGGCAAGCTACCAGCATGGCGTGCTGACACTGGAAGTCCCCAAAACCGGGGAGAGCCAGACCCGGCAGATTGAGATTGTCGTCGCCGAATAAGAATACGAGGAATAGCCGCGGCGAGCTCACCCCGCCATTCGCGTGGAGATGAAGATACGACGCTGGCGCCTGAATTGTGCCAGCGTCGCGTAATGTCTGGCAGGGCTACCAGACGCCTGACGAGCATTCACTTCGGGCGTTTAGACGCCTTCAGGCGTTCAGCGCTCTCGGACGCTCATCAGCGCTCATTGATGCGCCTCACCGATGTCTATTTGTGTTCCGGGTGCATCAAGAGCAACGGCGTTTTGCCGTCCCGTAGGACGCGGTCAGTCACCCCACCGAATGTCAGGCGCCCGATACCTGCCTCACCATGTGTTGCCATGAGCACCAGATCACACTCGCCATCCTGGGACATTTCGACAATGCTTGTCGCGGGATTCTTGTTGCTGCATACCAGCACGCTGATGGCGCAGTCGCGATCTCGAAGACGATCCACGAGGCGCTGACGCACAGCGGCGAGATAGTTCTCGCATACCTGGCGGCCAGTCTCGCCATCGCGTGGGTCGGCCACGCGCAACAGCGTTATCGTGCGTAACATTGTGCCCGCGAGCCGCGGCACGAGCGAGAAGACAGGAGTCTCAGCCAGGGGCGAGCCATCGAGTGGGATAAGCGCGTGCGAGAGATCCTGGCCGTGGGTCGGCTCAGGGAACGAGCGAATGAGCAACACCGGCGCTACGCCACCGCGCACTACCCGATCGGCGACACTGCCGAGGGCAAAGCGCGCCAGGCCGGTGCGCCCATGCGTCGTCATCACAATGAGCATGGTTCCAAGTTCTTGCGCCATAGCGAGCACCCCAGATGCCGGGTCGCCCCGCTCGATATGGGTTTGCGTGGTGATGCCACGTTCGCGGGCCTTGGCCGCTGTGGTCGTCAGATACTTCTCAGTTTCCCGCGTCCGCTCGGTGTCGATGCGCGTGTACACGTCGCCTGGAACGTACGGCTCACCACCAACATAAGGCAATACCGCTGGGGACAGGATCGAGACGAGGTCGAGTTGCGCTGAGAGCTGGCGGCACAAGCCTTCCGCAGCGGGAAGCGCCTTCGCCGCAAGCTCAGATCCATCCAGCGGAACGAGAATGCGCGCTTGCCTCCCATGACCCCATGTCTCAGGTACCGGCGCATTTGTAGTCATCATCGTCACGCTTTCTTGCTATGGGCTGCCCGCTGGTTCGCGATGGGTGATGCACACCTCGCCAATCTCGCCAATCTCGCCTACTCTCACTGCGTTAGATCTGTGCGCACTGTCCATGCCAGCCTTCTCTCAGCAGGCAGCAGCCATGAATATCCGCAGTCGGCTATGTGGCTGTGGCACGCGTCCACATCGCGACGCAAATCACCCTTTGGCAAGCATCATCCATATGCATCACATCACGGTTACTTTGGCTATCACCATCAGCACAATTTGGTCACGGTGGATAGTGCAAAGGTGTGGTACGACACTGGCGCCTCGATGGCTTGGGAGGAGATGGATCGCCATCTAGCTGAGGAGGAACTGCTGTGGATGTGTGGCAACCTGGAGTCGCTGACGCGGTATCAGTGTGGCGCAAATTGGGCCGTTGACTCCGTATCTCGTTGGCTACGCGAATGCCACCAGACACAAAATATGGGGGTCGGATATGTTCCGACCCTCACTAGTTGTCTCGGTGAGCCCCCAGGGACTCGAACCCTGAACCCGCTGATTAAGAGTCAGCGGGGGACGGAGCAAGGCACGTCAACCCTGAATTTATCGGCCTTCGCGGCTCTTGAGCGACGGCTCCTCAGCGAATTGGCCCGTTTTTCGACCACCTCGCTGCACGCAATTGTACGCGAATTCCTCGTAGGATACAAGTAAAGCCTTCAACATGATCTCCCAATCCCAAGAAGTATGAAAGGTAGGTGCCTGCAATGAGCAGGAATTCAGCAGAAATGGCCTCACCGTCTTACGAACTCTGCGCCTTGACCCCTGAATAGTCTCAGAATGCGATACCAATGGCCAGAGAAAGCCAGTAGATAATGCCCAAATGAAGAGAATTAAGTCGAAGAGTGGCCTGAAATGGCATGAAATCCCTGTTGTAATGAGTCGAGATATGCCAGTTGATGGTTGGGTCTGACCCACTAACAGGCGGTGCTCACATTACCCAGCGCCTCGGCAAGCTGGAGCACACTCAGTCGCTGATGGGCGCGAGCTTGTCGTGCGAATTCATACCCATACTGCTTCATACTCCCTGCCAGGTCGCTTATCCGTCCAGCCGCAGAAAGCAGCCAAACTGTAACTGACGACGCCTAGTAGTACATACTGCCGGGTAATCTTCATGCTGGCGTCATCAAAGTCGACTTGCACAAGCAGCCGTTAATAGTCATCGGTGTTGAAAGTGCCAAGCCATCGGCAATCATGTCTGAGACGGCGAATCGACCACCGGGCTTCAGCGCGCGAAAGGCGTCGTGCAGCAAGAGCGACTTATAGGCAGGCGAAGAATATCGTATGAAGCCATAGCATTTTGTCAGGTCACCCAGCGATTTGCGCCACATAGTTATCGGCGCCTCCATCTCCGCTGATCCAAATCGCGCCATCGTGCCCCATCGCCATCCCAAAGGGAATACTCTGCGACGCGGGCAACTGATAGAACGTGAATCGATCGTTGCTGGCTTGGTAGTGTACAACCGCGTTCGCGCCCGCACTGGCAAACCAGACCGAGCCGTCGCCGGTTGTCACCAGGCTGTAGAGGATGCTGGGGTCACCCGCCGTGTGCGGCACAGGTAGCTCCGTCACCTTGCCCGTCTTGGGATCAATGCTTCCCAGGAAGGCTGGCTGCATCTCAGTAAACCAGATACGCCCGCTCGCATCGGTCGTCATCGCATAGATCCCTGCTTGAGGGTTGGCCAGCGGCAGCAGCGTCACCTTTCCAGTCGTGGGATCGAGCTTGCCCACCGCGCCACCGCTCAGGTAGCCAAACCAGACGCCGCTGGGAGTAATCGCGAGGCTGAAAGGATAGGCGCGCTCGGCGCCCGGTGGAGCGGGTACCTGCCACGACTGTATCGCCCCTGTCGCGGGATTGAGTCGGCCGATGCGCCCGCCAAGCAGCGTGAACCAGAGCTGGCCGTTTGTGTCGAATGCCAGGTCTTGCGGCGCCATGCGCGGCGCGATGGCGCTACCAAGTGGGTAGATTTTGAAGGTCTCGGTGGCCGGGTCGAAGCGCCCGATATAGTTGGCCGCCTGCTCGGTGAACCAGACATCACCTTGGCGGTCTATCACCGATTGCATGATATTGTATTTGCCACCGGGCGGCGTCCACTCGGTGACGTGGCCGGTCGTTGGATCAATACGAGCGAGCTTGTTCGTTTCCATCTCGCCGACCCAGATATTGCCTTGTGCATCCACCGCTGGCTGCATCAGCCCGGCGTCCGACGTGGGCATTGTGATAATGTCTGCATCCGCACGCTGCACGGTTGCTGCAGCCGTCGGCGATTGCGACGCTCCAGTTGCCGTGGCAAGTGCCTGGCGTGGCGGCGCCGTGGGGGTAGATGAGCCAGTCGTTGATGGCGACGAAGGTATCTGGCTGATGATGAGCACAGGAACAAGCAGCGCCACCAGCAACAGTATACCAATACCGGCATCGCGCCAGAGTAGGCGACGCCCGAGATGTGGGCGTGCGTGCGCTGGCATGTGCGGAGTATCGAGTGGCTGTTCTGTTGTCTTTTCTCTATCGGTCGTAGTGTTTTTCATGCGATGTGCTTTTCATAGCTGATGCCACATTCTGTGCATCGCTTGGTGATGAGCGCCTTGATCGCGGGCGTCATCTCAGTGTCGTCGGGCTAGGGCCAGAATGTCCTTACTACGGCGCCATGTTGGTCGTGTCATAGCCCATCTCCCAGCTGCCCTTCTCACAAGTGATGCAGTAGTCCTGCCCATCCACCAGGCGCGCATCACGCATGCTTAGGGTCCAAGCTGTTGCCCACGCGGAAGAGTATCCTCTGTATCTTGTGCGCATCCAGAAGTTCATCTCCGAGACAAGGATGAACTGCTAAAGCCTCACCAGCATCATGCCCTAGATGCCCACACATGGCGCCCGCATGATTTCGAACGCGGCAGGCCAAACGCGCTAATGCGCTGAATCTGCTCGGTTTTCTTTAGCAGTGCCGTAGCAGTGCCATGCGGTCGCGCAGATGCGAAAATATACGTATTGTACTGCTTAATCCCTCTACGCTTGTGGATGTCGTGTGCTTTCGTTGAGGTGAATAAGCATGTCCACACGAAAATTATGGGTCGCTGCGCGATGGGGCGTCAAGACGGGATAGACGCAACGTGCGGCGTAGCGAGATCCACCTAAGCCCAATTCATCGTTTCCTGGTCCTCGCCATTTGTCGAACTGCCTGGGCCATCGATGGAAGCTACTCGTCGAACCGATAAGGTCGGGCGGGCGACGAATTAAGAGGAGTGCGTGCGGGCGAGCTGCCTTCTCTGACACCTCTTCTGCCTCTAACAACCGTCATGCATACGACATCTGCGCCGTGACGATGGACGACGATGTACAACCAAGGGAAACTGTACCGTGCGTTCGTCTATCCGCACATCGGGACTACTACGGATTCTCGTGCGGAACACGAATGGATCAACGCTTGCAGAGCGCTAGGGGTTGGTAGCTATTGTACCTTCGCCTTTATTTATCCTGAGTTTCGCCATCATCGAGAGCTCAAAGTGGGAGTTGACCAATTGCCCCCGAGCTTGCGCGCTCGTAGAATCGGCGGTATGGCCGTGTGCTATTATGTCTGGTGATTGTTCAGGTGTTTTTTGGGGATGATCTCTGCCCTCAGACAGTTGTTGCAGCGACCGCATCTGGGTTCTGCCTGCCCAAATATACGAGGAAAAGATGCCTATGCACGAACCTGCGCCTTTCCCACCGCTAGGACGCGTGCGACGCGTTGTTTGGGCTGTCTTTGTGGCCACCATCCTACTTGCACTCGCCATCCCCGTCGGGATTTTCTGGCGCGACACCACCACATCTCTGCGTGTGCAGGCTTACGTTCAGCCAGCTTCGCCAATCGTTGGTGAGGCGACACATGTCGTCATCGTCGCGTCCAACGGGGCCGATCGTGCAGACATTTTGGGGCCATCGGCGCAGATCGCGGCGCGTTGGGACATGCTCACCATGACAATGGGTGTTCGCGAGGTTGTGCTTCCCGATCTCCTGAGTCACAAAGATGCGCTCTCATTGCCATTGCGTCTTGACATGGCAGGACCGTGGTGGATTCAAGTCGCGGTGCAGGTGCCTGGTCGCCCGCTGTGGCAAACCCGCCTAGAGATTACCGTGCAGTCGCCGGCTTCCTCGGTTTCCACGAACCAGCAAGTCGATGCTCTCGCCGACACATCCATGTGGTTTGCTCAACAGCAAACGTCGATGATCGCCAAGTCCGCCACATCTCTGCATCAGACTCGCATGAGGGGCTTCATCCGTACACCGACAGGATGCGCAATGTGTCTGCAAAACCAGGAAATACGGCTATGAACGAGCGCAGGTCGTCATCCGCTTCATCTGACCCTTTCAGGCGAATGCTACAGCACGGTCGACTATGGCTTCGGAATCTATCAACCTTTGAAAAAGTCATTGTCGCCAACAGTTGTATCATATTGCTTGATTCGGCGGCGGGATGGTGGGTTACCCAGCATAATCCAGAGCCGTATCACTATATCATCGATACCGCCTTCATTATTCTGGCAAGTATCCTCGGTCTGGCTGTCAATTTCGTCGTGCTCCGAGCAGCATTTGCTCCACTGCACACGGTACTTGCCACTATTCGCATCGTTGCACGCGGGGATGTGCATGCTCGCGTGACGTTACCTCAAAGCGGCGCCGACACCGCCGCGCTCGCCGAAGCCTTCAATATGATGCTTGACCGGCTCGAAGAAATGCATCGTGAATCTGCTGCTCGTGTGTTGCACGCACAGGAAGAGGAGCGGCGACATCTGGCGCTTGAGCTTCATGACCAGACCGGCCAGAGCCTAACCGCACTTGCGCTCCATGCCGAAGCGATTGCCCAGCGACTAGAACAAGAGCGCAGCACTAATGCCAAACAGGCGCGCAGACAAATAGAACAATTAGGTGTTCTCGCCCAACGAACGCTGACAGAAGTGCAGGAGATCTCTCGCCAGCTACGCCCGCCGCTCCTGGACGACATGGGCTTGGAAGCCGCCCTCCGGTGGTTGGCGGAAGACGCAAGTGACCGGCTAAGAGTTGAGGTAACTGTTCACATCGACACACTCAGCGCGCTCAACGCTGCCGACGACTCGGCCAGCACCCAGAGCGATGTGCCTGTGCGCTTCCTGGCAGATGTAGAGACGGCTTTGTTCCGCATCGCCCAGGAAAGCGTCACCAATGCGGTACGTCATGGGCATGCAGCGTGGATCACCATTGATCTTTTCTCAACAGTATCGGACGTGGTGCTCCAGGTGACCGACGATGGATCTGGGTTCGACACGACTACCACGTCGTCGAACGCACTAGGCAATGCCAGCGTTGGCATTGAGGGCATGCGGGAACGGGCGCAACTCATCGGCGGACGTTTCACCGTCTGTTCTCGGCAAGGGCAGGGGTGTATGGTCACGGTGAGCGTTCCACGCTCCCCAGCCATAAGCGCCTCCGTTGTTATAGACGCCCCGCATGTCACGTCCGCGTCAACAGCTTCTGACCACCCTGAAAAGAGGCAATCGCATGGACCAGAAGCCTCCTCGGCATCTCAGCATTCAAGGCGTGAAGACCGCTAACCAACACATGCCAATTGATGAAGAGAGTGAACCATGGGTGCAGTGATTTCGGCGAGTAACTCTGGCTCGCAAGACGGCGAAGCAGGCGTCATACGCATTCTGCTTGCGGACGACCACGACATACTGCGTGATGGTTTGCGCGCACTGCTGGACTTGCCTGGAGATATAGAAGTGGTCGGTGAGGCGCGAACGGGACGCGAGGCAATCGCCGAAGTAGAGCGGCTACATCCTCATCTGGTCCTCATGGACATTAGCCTACCTGAATTGGATGGTGTGGAGGCATGTCAACGTATTCGCCAGCAATCGCCTGATATTCGCGTGCTGTTTCTGACGATGCACGAGGCCGAGGAATACTTCTTCCGCGCGCTCCGTGCTGGTGCGGCTGGCTATGTCATCAAGCGAACAGCCGCGGCGGATCTGCTGGCCGCCGTACGCGCCGTTGCCCATGGTGAGTCATTTCTCTCCCCAAGCATTGCGCGCGCATTGGTCGAGGATTACGCGCGTCAGCAGTCCCGCCAACAAGCAGACATTGCACAAACGACGATGGCCGATGAGGGCATGAACCGTCGCGATGCCTACGACACGCTCTCCAGTCGTGAACGCGA
>DATBIB010000068.1:0-5657 GCA_036557205.1 Ktedonobacterales bacterium
CGCTGCGAGATCGAGCCGCCCGGCATCTTTTCCAGCGCGATGCGGCACAAGCGCACACTCTCGGCCATCTCCTGCATGCGCACCATATAGCGCGCGAAGCAGTCGCCCTCCTGCCGCACCTGTGGCCGAACGGCGATTTCACGGTACGCGCCATAGGGCCGCGCAACGCGCAGATCGAAGACGACGCCAGAGGCGCGCAGATTGGGGCCGGTCACCCCAAATGAGACTGCCTGCTGTGGGTCGATGTAACCCACTCCCTGGGTGCGCGCGTCAAAGATTTCGTTCCCCGTCAGCAGCTCGTGCAGCTCAGGGATGCTGACCTTCTCGAAGCGGTCGAGCCATGCCTCACACTGCTGCATCCAGCCACGCGGGAAGTCGTGCACCACGCCGCCGGGCCGCATGTAGTTATGCGTAAAGCGGTGACCGCTGAGCGACTCGAACATATCCATCAGTCCCTCGCGGTCGCGGAAGCACCACAGAATCGGCGTGAAGGCGCCCAGGTCCAGGCCATAGGTGCCAATCGCGACGAGGTGGCTGGCGATGCGGGCCATCTCGCTGACAAGCAAGCGGATGTACTGAGCGCGGCGCGGCGGCTCGATGCCCATAATCGCTTCGATGGCGCCGACATAGGCCGTCTCATTGATCATCGGGTTGAGGTAATCGGCATTGTCGATGTAGCGCGCGCCGTGGATGTAGGGGCGGTTCTCGAAAATCTTCTCCATCCCACGGTGCAGGTAGCCAATGACTGGTGTACACTGAATGACCGTCTCGCCATCCAGCGTCAGCACGAGGCGCAAGACACCACTCGTCGAGGGGTGTTGCGGCCCCATATTGAGAATCATTTCCTCGCTGCGCAACCCGCTGGCGTCTTCAAAGTAGCTAGCCGTGTCCGCATGTGTATCGGTGGCCATGTCTTATTCCTCCTGGGGCTTTGCCGCGGGATCGAGGTATTGCTCGTCAATGGTGTAGCCGTGCATCGCGTTTGCATCGGAGCCTACACCCTGGCCCGTTTCGAGGAAAACCGCCTCATTGCCGAAGGTTGTCATACCGGGGTGAATGCGCTCCTGCTGCCCCTGGCCCAGCCGCTTGAGGACAACGCGCTCCTGCTTGCGCTGCTGCTCGCCAGAGACCGCCCGAATCGCGTCAACCTGTGTCGTGGCGCGATCATGCACCACCGCGGGCGTCGTCCTGAAGCTCTTGAGCAAGGGATGCCCCTCGAAGTCGTCTTCGAGCAGCATGCGCCGCAAGTCAGGATGGCCTTCAAAGCGGATGCCGAATAGGTCGTATGTCTCCCGCTCGAGCCAGTTCGCCGATGAGTAGACGCTGACGAGCGACGGAATCCGCGCATCGTTGGATGGCGTCTTCACGCGCATCTGCACCAGCCAGTTGCGGCTGATCGAGCGCAACTCATAGATGGATTCCAGATGCTCGATCATGTCCACGCCGGAAATACAGGAGAGCATCTCGAAGCCCAACGTGTCATGCAGGAAGCGGCCTGTTTCAACCACCTGCTCCGGCGCGATCTCGATCCCCACGATACCGCCATTCAGCCGACGTTTGGGGACCGGCTGGCCGACCTGTTCGTCGAGTCGAGCGAGCGCGTCGAGCAGCTCGTTGATGTGGTCGCGATCATAGGCAAGCAGCGACGGCGCTTCCGCGGCTCCCGCTGCGCGAGGCGCTATATCCAACGGATGACCCCTTTCCGCCAGGCGTAGACCAGACCCAGCGCCAGCACGGCGATAAAGAAGGCAATCTCCACAAATCCGAACCAAGCCAGCTGCTGAAAGATCACCGCCCAGGCGAGAATGAACACGATATCGACATCGAACGCGACAAAGAGCATGGCGAAGATATAGAAGGCAAGCGGGAACTGGACCCACGCCGAGCCAAGCGGCGTCTCGCCAGATTCGTACGTATCCCACTTGCTCGGCGCGCGATGTGGTCGCTTCGTCAGCAGCCGGTTGACAATATCGAAAGTCACCAACCCGCCAATGACAAACGCGCAGCCACCAAGAAAGAATAGGGCGGCGAAGAGATATCCTGTCGAGACCACACGTACCTCCTGGAGTATTGTGGAGTACTGTGCCACTCGTGCGCCTGATGCAATGTTGCAGTTGAGACGCGGCCGGTACATTGCCCGTACGGTTGTTCGGAAATCGGGCAATTACGGTGACGTGGCCAACCAGTGTGGATCATGCCGCGCCATCTTCGATTATACCATAGCCCATCCGGGCGAACAACGCGCCCGGACTCATCGCAACCAGAGACGAGCCAGACACAACCTCTGTGACGAGACAGGTGATGGATTCGCGCCGAACCCGCGAGACAAATGTGAATTTCGTCCTATACACTCTGGCCAATTGAAGATATCTTTGATGGGTTGGCACGTCATAGGTTTGCAGACGTATCATCGACAAACGAACAATCGGGCGGCAGGTACGCTACGCATCCCGTGAAGATGGGCTGTACCCACTTGGCGGGCAGGCGCTTGGGCAGCGAGATTGGTATGCTATACTGAGGCGCTGTCACGAGGGGACGCATAGCGTGTGACTTGCCGCCGCCAGAGGAATATTCGGCACGGATGGCCATTCTATAGAGAGTTCGCGGAGGGGATCAGGTATGCAGTGCTGGCAGTGTGGCACGGAAGTCCAGCCGGGGGAACGTACATGTGGCTACTGTGGCGCGCGGCAGACAACTCCACCACCAGGTCGGTCGCCCCGTTCTTCCCAGCAGCGCTACCCTTCATCGCGCAATGCGCCGCGGAGGCCGCGCGAAGATGACTGGGATGCTGATGCGCTCGACGAGAGCGGCTATGGCCCTGCGTACAACCCGGACGACCGGCGTGGCGAGCGACGAGGCTCTCGCGGTCGTTCAGACGACGCCTGGCATGAATCGCGGACCGACATGCGCCGCGACCAGCGCAGCAGACCACGCGGACGCCAGGAGCCTGATGGCTACGATGACGACTATGCCAGCAGCGAATATGGCGCACAGCAGCCCGATCCAATGGATGATCCGCTCAACGATCCGCGTGCGCCCCGCAGCCTGCGCTCTGGCCCGCAGCGCGGGCCAGACTCCCGCCGCCCACCGACCGACCCCTCGCGCGGTCGCCGCGAAGAGAGTGGCTATTACGGGCAGCGCCAGGGGCAGGGCTATCCACCAGATGCATACGAGGGATACGAGGAGCCAGGACGCTCCCGCCGCTCGCAGCCTTCCTCCGCCGACAATCGCTACAACCGCTCATCCGCCTCACGCGGCCAGCCTTATGGTGAGGATTACGGCAGTAGCGGATACTATGGCGGTGGGTATAGCGATGAGTACGATGCGCAGCGCCAGCGCGGATCACGCCAGGATTACGGCCGTCGGATACCGCCAGACGACGACTCGTCGTGGTATCAGCAGGTGGGTTCGCGCGCCCGTGCGCTTCAGCAGCGCTGGGGTGAGACACTCAGCAGTGTCAGGATTCCTGGCCTCCGTTCAGCGGAAGACTCCGACAAAGGCAAGTCGTCCTCGCGCCGCATCGTGACGACCGTCGTGGTGGTGCTGGTACTGCTCACGGCGGTGGTTGCGGGTGCTATCGTGCTCGCGCCACGGGTGCTGAATCGCCTCAACCCGTCGGGGGCAACGGCGTCATCGGCGCTCTGTACCGCATCTGGCCCAGCGACCAACGGCTCAGTGCCGACACCTGGGGCGCACCTCAAGCAGTTTGCCAGCTCGCGCTCGCGCTATGGCGTGAACTATCCCGAAACGTGGACCGTCGAGCCACAGCAGAAGGCGGCCAGCGGCTACGACTATATCGATGTCTATACGCTGCCGAACTCGTCATCGCTGGTGAGCATCGAACAGGCCCAGGCGGCGTGCGCGCTCAGCGATGTCAACATCATCCAGGGCGAGGTCGCCGCGGCGCAACAGCAGAACATCACCTTTACGGAAAGCACCACGGCGGCACGAACTCAGACCATCGGCGGCGAGCAGTGGCAGCGGCGCGAGTATGATGTGAGCGATAAGGGCGTAACGCTACACATGGTCATTCTGGCCTGCCACCATCAGGGGCGCGCCTATGTAATTGTGCTGGTGAGCCGCACGACGACCTTCACCCAGGACGACACGGGGATCTTCGAGCCGATGCTCAAATCGTTCGCGTTTACGAACTGACCTCACCCCCGTCCCCTCTCCCCGTGGGAGAGGGGACGCAGAGACGTTATGCCCCTGGGGTTCTGAGAGCGGCTTCGTAATAGCCGCGTGTCTCCGGGTCGTGGCAGACGAATGTTACCTGCTCTGGGAGGTCGGATTGCGCCAGCGCGCCCATCACCTCGGCGACGGCGATCCGCGCCGCGCGCTCGCGTGGGAAGCCATAGATACCGGTGCTGATCGCGGGAAACGCAATAGTGCGGAGGCCATGCTGCCGCGCCAGCGTCAGACTGTTACGATAGCAGCTTGCCAGCAACTCGTCCTCATCGTTGTCGCCGCCACGCCAGACCGGACCAACGGTGTGAATCACGTGGCGCGCGGGCAGCCGGTAGCCGCGCGTGATCTTGGCCTCACCCGTGCGACATCCGCCAAGCGTTCCGCACTCCTCCACCAGTTGCGGGCCAGCTGCACGGTGAATCGCGCCGTCAATGCCACCGCCGCCGAGCAGCGAGCTGTTGGCCGCGTTGACGATAGCATCGACGTCGAGCAGGGTGATATCCCCAGAGACGATAAGAATGCGATCCGCCATCTGCTGGCCTCCCTCTGCGCCGCCCCTGAGTCGCTGCCACGTCGGACTATTGTGAGGAGTTTGGGGCCGGTATCGTCTTCCCTAGCTCGATGCGGTCAATCGTCCAGCTTCCGTTTTGATTGACCAGATGGATCGTCTGCACCTGCGCCTGTGAGGTGTTCCCCCGGCGCACCACATCCACCGTCACTACAGCAGTCGAGCCTTGAACCCTGGCGCTGCCTTCGGTGGTGTATGACTCCACGATGCCACTTACCGAATCATAGGCGCTGAATTGGGCCGCGAACGCGCTCTGCGAGAGGCTTGCCTTGGCGCTGTCGGAGAAAAAGCCATAGGCGCGTGTATAGTCCTGCTGGTGCAGCGCGCTGTAGAAGTCGAGCGCCGTCTGGCTGGGGTCGTTCAGTTGGTTGCGGAACCAGACGCCACTGGCGACCGCGACCGCCGCAGAGATGGCGCACGCCAGCAGCAACACCACCGCCAATCCTGCCAGCAACATCCGTAGCGGCGTGGGACGCCTGCGCGGTGTCGTGGGAAGGGGATTCCGCGAATTCGAGGCGGAGAGCTTGCGCATACGCGCGCTGACGTCAGGGCGGTCACTAAGCTCGCGTCGGCGCTGCTCCAGGATGCCGCTCAAATCTGGCCGACTCTTCGCATCGCTCATTACATTCCCCTCCCAGGTGATTCGACACTGAGATCATCCTGGTCGCCATCATCCTGTCCTCGTGCCCGCCAGTATAGAGAGTGAGCCGCGACAATGCAACCTGTTACCCATTTGGCACATCTGACATATACTGCACTGTCTGGACTAGTTCTCAGACGGAGACGCCCGCATGGCTCATGCCACTGACGCTTCAACCGAATCAAACAATCTAACCGAACGCATCCGCGACGAGGCACTCTCGCTGGGCTTCGATCTGGTGCGCTTCACCACCGCCGACCC
>DATBIB010000069.1:0-4470 GCA_036557205.1 Ktedonobacterales bacterium
TCGCCGCCCTGAATGCCGCGATCGATCCCGGTAAAGACCACCTGTATGGCGTCGGAACGAATCCCCGCCTCGCGCAGAATCGGGGCGAGCGGCGTGCCGGTCCACTCCGCCGTCCCGACCGCCTCGTTGAGCCAGGGCTGGCTGATCGAGCGGGGGGTTAGGAGCGCACGCCCGTTGCCCGCGCATTCGAGCGTGACGGGAAGCGTCACCTTAGGTCGCGCCTGAAGCTCCTCCAGCGATAGTGTGAGCGGTCGCTCGACCAGCCCATCCACCACGAGCCGCCAGGAAGCAACCTCGACGGCGGGGATATCGAAGTGAATCAGCAGATAGTGCAATCCCGCCGGGGTAATCGGGTAGCGGAGCGCCTCCAGCGGCATCGCGTGGTTGCGCGCCGCCAGCTGCAGCTCCTCCATGGATACAGATTCTTGCCCGGACGGATTTTCCGCGGCGGGCGCTATAGGCTGTCCAGTTGTCTGCGATGACATATCGGATGCCGCCTTTCCGCGCGGACGATCTCAGCGTGCGGGGTCCGCGCCTCCATAGTGCTTGAATGCTGGCTTTCTCGCCATCCCTTTATCGCGCCAGTTTACCATAAGTTGCATGGCGGGACGTGGGATTTGCGGTAGGTATTTGTGAGCAGCCGCATCCGCCTGTCCAACGGATACTGCGGTAGCTTCTCAAGCCAGCCCGGTCAACTGCTCGCTGACCTGCCAGAGTCGCTCCTGTGCCGCCACATCGTAGGACGCCTGCGAGGAGCGCTTCGGTTTGCATTTGTAGAAATACTGGCCGCTCACCGTCGCCACCTCCGGCGAGGACGCCAGGTAGATCGAGGTCTCGGCGCCCTTCTCTGGGCTGAGCGCGAAGATCGGCATCACTGCCTTCGTCATACCATTGAACAGCCCGTTTGTGCTGCGGTAGATTCCTGTGGCGACAACGCCAGGATGTAGCGCGTTGGCGGTGACGCCGCTGCCAGCAAGCCGCCGGGCAAGCGCGTACGTGAACATGATGTTGGCGAGCTTGGTCTGGCCGTAGACTTTGAGCCACTGGTAGCGCCCCTGTTTGTGTTGCAGGTCGTCGAAGGGGATACTCGCGCCCATGTGCGCATCAGAGGCTACCGAGACGACGCGCGCGGGCGCACTGGCGCGCAGGGTATCGAGCAGCAGGTTGGTCAACAAGAATGGCGCGAGATGGTTCACCGCAAAGGTCATCTCCAGCCCATTGGCCGCCTCCTCACGGCGCCAGAGCATCACCCCCGCATCGTTGACGAGCACATGCAGCGCGCCATAGCGCCGCTGGAACGCGTCGGCCACACCCCGAATCGCGTCCTGCGAGCTGAGGTCGGCCAGCAGATAGTCTACCTCGGCGTTGCCGGTCTGCTGGCGAATCGCCTCGACCGCGGCCCGCGTCTTCGTCTCGTTGCGCCCAACCATTGCCACCGTCGCGCCCAGCGCGGCCAACTCGCGGGCCGTCACCAGCCCGATGCCAGAGGTTGCGCCGGTAATGAGGCAAATCTTGCCACGCATCCCGTCATACATCTCGCCGCGATCTTGCCGCATATCATCCCCACTCTCGTCCACTCTCGCCTGCTCAGCACAACTGCTTGCCTTTGCAGAGTATATCGTTGCGGGTATCACTCCTGGAAGCTGCGTTTGCGGCTGGCGGCTGGTCTGCGCTACCGTTTCTATATGACATCGCAGCAATCGCTTTCCTCAATCAATACGCGCCCCTGGCCGCCGCCAGACAGCCCGTGGGTAATGACCCAGGTCTGGCGGAAACTGCTGTTCGCGCACTGGTCGGTTCCCGCCGAGACGATGCGTCCACTGCTGCCCGTCGGCCTGGCGCTCGATACCTGGGATGGCCAGGCGTGGCTGGGCATCGTGCCGTTCCAGATGGAGCGCGTCCACTTTCGCAGGCTGCCGGGCATCCCCACCGCCACGCGCTTCGCCGAGTTGAACGTGCGCACCTATGTCACGGCGGAGGACAAGCCCGGCGTCTACTTCTTCAGCCTGGACGCTGGCAGCCTGCTCGCCGTTCTGGGGGCGCGGGCGCTCTTCGCGCTGCCGTACTACCATGCGCGCTTCGCGATTGCAACGGAAGACGATACCATCCACTATCGCTGCGAGCGCCTTGGAAGTGGGAAGCCCGGCGCGGTCTTCGAGGCACGCTACCAGCCAACCGGCCCGGTACAGGTTGCGCAACCTGGCTCGCTGGAGGACTGGCTGACGGCGCGCTACTGCCTCTATACAACGCGCGGCTCCCGCCTGATGCGCGGCGAGGTGCAGCACGCGCTGTGGCCGCTGCAGTCCGCGACGGCTGAGATCGTCCGCAATACCATCGCCGAGCCTGTTGGGATCCGTCTGCCCGCGACGCCGCCGCTGCTCTACTACTCCGAGCAGCTAGAGGTGGTGGTCTGGCCATTGCGCGCCGTGCACATGTAGCTGCCCGCTTGACCATAACCACAACTGCGGCTGGCATTGTGGCCAAATACCGGCAAAAAACTAGGGTTTCCCCTAGGGTGATTTTACTTAGAGGTTGGTATAGTATCCTTTGGCATAGACACTGTGTCTATGCTACTCGGTTCGCCTTGTTGAAGGGCAGGCTGACCACAACAGCCACTACTCCCTGGCCTTGCGGCGCGGAAGCTGCTTGCTTCTGTCCTGACGAGTACGATAAGTATCAGGAAGTCGTATGCGCAGTCCTGAAGGTGCTTCGTCCCACAAAAGACGGCTTGGACTGGCAGCATGACTCTAGCGCAAGCGATGGGTTGCTGTCAAGGCGTTGCGGCAACAAAGCAACAAAGACAACTGTGGTCAATGACCGAGGAACTATTCACTCCTGTTGATCGCATGTGTCTCTACTTGTCTACATTTCTCAGGAACGTGCACGATGCTGCCAGGCGGCGCAAGGGCGCGCCTCGTCTCACACCGCCCTCATCTGCCTGAGAAGGAGAAACCATGAGCTGGTATCCAACCGACGACACGCTGCCCCGCCCTACCATGCCCACCGCCTATCGATCAACGCCGACCTCGTCCTCGCTGGGGCGCATGCCACTCTCGCTGACCCCAGCGTATCCTGTGCCGGTGGAAGCTGAGGTGGTAAGCCGGGGCGACTTCCTGCATATCATGTTGCGCGCGGCGCTGGGAGCCAACTATCTCGCGCCTATCACTACGCCATCCTATATGCTGGATGTCGGCTGCGGCTCGGGGCGCTGGGTGCGCGAAATGGCGGGAGAGTTCGCGGGCGCGCGAGTGGTCGGGCTGGATATGGTGTCGCCGGAAGAGAGCAATCCGGCGACATCGGGTATCTTTGTCACGTCCGCCGTCCGGGCGCGGAGCTATGCGTACGTCCAGCACAACGTTCTGGAGCCGCTTGCCTTCGCGCCCAATTCCTTCGACCTGACGCACATGCGCCAGATGACGCGCGATCTGCCGGTAGTGGCGTGGCCGCGCGTGGTGGGCGAGATGGTGCGGGTCACCACGTTTGGCGGCTGGGTTGAGCTGGTGGAAGGCGATCTGGTGCACAATGGCGGCCCGGCGCTGGAAGCGATGCAACGGTGGGCGCTCCAGGCATGGCAGCAGCACGGACTCGACCCGCGTGTCAGCGCGAAGCTCGGCGACCTGCTACACCGGCTCTCGCTCACCGACATCCGCACGCGCACGGTTGAATTGCCCATTGGGCCGCACGGCGGCCGCTTTGGCGAGTTGATGGGCGCTGATTTGATGGCGCGGATCGAGGGCATGCGCGCTCAGATTCTCGCCGCCAGGATAGCGTCGCCAGAAGCCTTCGCTCAGGCGCAGAGCGCGATCCGCCAGGAGATGCAGCGCGGCGAGTACTTCCAGCCGTTCTACTTCGTCTGCGGCCGACGATAACGAGACCGCACTCCCAGGGGGGGTGTTGGCGCGTTGCCAAAGCGGCCTGCGACGGCCCCGAGAATCGCTGCAAGATGCAAGAGGCTCAGACGTTGAACGACTTTTCGACGTTCGTGGCGGGCATCTGGTCTATCGGCAACCGACTCGCACACCCCCTGGGAGAGAATGCCGCACCGCGCAACAGACAACGCCATTGTCAAAATTGACGCCAGCTTTTATTCGCTCCTCCTCCCTCCAAACTTCCCTCCAAATCTTTACGAAATCCTGACGCGCCTACCCCGCCGCCCTTACGTCTCCTTTACGCTCGCCGCAATATGCTGTGAAGGGTCAGGAAGAGACCGTTCACAGCAGATCGAGCATCGAGAGCATCAGAGCATCCGGGAAGGGCGGACGTCTATGGCCAGAGTGCTGCTGATCGAGGATGAAGAGCCGCTACGACGGATCCTCGCGCGTAACCTCGCACGACGTGGCCATGCCGTGACGGAGGCGGCGAACGCCACCGACGCCATTGCCGCATTGCGCACTGGCGGACGATTCGACGTGCTGCTGCTGGATGTGAACCTGCCTGACCAGACCGGCTGGGATGTCTTGCGCGCAATGC
>DATBIB010000070.1:0-3498 GCA_036557205.1 Ktedonobacterales bacterium
TCTCGGAGGAGGCCATCAAAGGCGCTGGGCTGATCGTGCTGCTGGTGCTGCTGCGCGATGAGTTCGATAATGTCACCGATGGCATTATCTACGGCGCGTTGATCGGCGCGGGCTTTGCGATGGTGGAAAACTTCGTCTTCTTCGCCGTCACCCCACGCGCCGACCTCGGCGTGCTCATCTTCGGGCGTGTGATCCTCGGCTGGCTCAGCCATTCGACGTTCACCGCGTTCTTTGGCGCGGGTCTGGGGGCCGCGCGCGAGACCCGCGACCGCCGCTGGCAAATCCTGGCCCCGCTCGCCGGGTTTGCCACCGCGATTCTGCTGCATACTGGCTTCGACTTCGTCGCCTTTGGCGCTGATGAACTGGCGACCCCCGAGTTGCTGGCGCACGCGGCGGCGCTCTTCGCGCTGGTGACGCTGCTGGCGGAGTATGTGCCGCTCTTCACGGCACAGGTGATGTTGCTGAGGATTGCGCTCGCATCGCTGGCACGCGAGGCCGAGACGATCCGCGAGTATCTTACTAGCGAGGTGCTCGACGGCGTTGTCTCGCCCGATGAATACCTGCTGCTGCAGAACGCGACCCTGCGCGACGCCGCCGAACGCGCCTATGCGCTGGAATACGGGCCGCGCGCCTGGCTGACCGCGCGCACACTCTACCAGACGGCGACGGGCCTGGCGTTTCGCAAATGGCATGTGGCGATGGGCGATCCGCCGAAAAACACGCCGCGCCAGCCCGAAGAGGTCTATCGCGAGCGCATCAGGCGGCTGCGGCGCTCGCTGCGGCGGCAGGTCGCGTTCCGACTGCCCGCGCGTTCCTCGCAGGATATTCAGCGCGAGGCCGAGCCAACCCGCCCGCTCATCCAGTGAGCGCGGGCGCCAGAGGGTAGCAGGCAGTCATGCTGGCGGCTGGCGAAGGGATATGTTATACTTGGTAGCGTCTTTAAGTGGCATACAACAGGCTGCCTATGAGAGAGGCAGTAGCACATCCGCCGGGATGCTCCGTCATACGTTCTGACGATGGGGCGCCCCTGGTATGCCCGGCGAGGACAACAGGATTGCTTGAAAAGGACAACCGGCAGACGCCGCGCGCGCCGACACCGACACGCCGGACTGGACGCGCGCAATGGGGTCTGTCCTGGTGATCCACCAGCGACGGGTGACAGTGGGTTGCCCGCGCGACACGAAGAACACCAGTGAAGGAGGAGGCCGACGCCCCGGCGCGTGATGGCCCGGACGGTGGGCGGCCAGCAAAACACTATGCCATTGCAGCCAGAGATTAAGTCGCAGATCATCGAGGAGCATCAGACCCACGAAGGGGACACTGGTTCGTCAGAGGTGCAGATTGCTATTCTGACCCAGCGCATCCGCGATTTGACCGAGCACATCAAACAGAACAAGCACGACTACCACTCCCAGCGGGGACTGCTCAAGATGGTCGGCCAGCGCCGCCGTATGCTGCGCTACCTCAACCGAACCAGCCCGGAGCGCTATCGTGCGCTGATCGAAAAGCTCGGCCTGCGGCACTAGTCTCTCGTCTCGCTGTCTTTGCCGTTTGACCATCCTCACAAGCTATCCCTCGGCCTAGCCAGCGCCTCAGGCTACCAGCGCTCGTGCGCGCGATGGCCTGTCGTCCTGACACGTTGGACGGAGGAGATTTTCTTGCCCACGCGGGAGCGTATGTCATTGTCACGCTCCCCATACACTCATATCCGGGCATAGAAGACTTCCTCGCATTTCAGTTGCGCCCCCGCTCCGGCCTGAGTGGCACGGTTTCAGCCATGCGAGCAGCGGTGAGGCGCCGGAGGAGATAATGGTACACAAAGTTGAGACGACGCTCGCGGGGCGCACCCTGAGCATCGAGACGGGCCGCCTGGCCGAACAGGCGGGCGGCGCGGTGCTCTTGCGCTACGGCGATACCGTTGTTCTGGGCACGGCGACCGCCAGTGCCTCGCCCCGTGAGGGCATTGACTTTTTCCCGCTGACGGTGGATGTAGAGGAGCGCCTCTACGCCGCGGGCAAGATTCCTGGCGGGTTCATCAAGCGCGAGGGGCGCCCAACTGAGCATTCGATTCTTGCCTCTCGTCTGGTTGACCGCCCCATTCGCCCGCTCTTCCCCAAGGGCTATCGCAACGATGTCCAGGTCGTCATCACGGTCCTCTCCGCCGACCTGGAGAACGACTCCGATGTGCTTGGCATCATCGCCGCCTCCGCCGCGCTCTCGATCTCCAACATCCCGTTTGCCGGGCCGGTTGGCGGCGTGCGCGTCGGCTATATCGACAACAAGATCGTCATCAACCCGACCGAGACCGAGTTGAAGAACAGCATGCTCGATCTGGTGGTGGCGGGCAGCAAAGACGCCGTCGTCATGGTTGAGGCAGGCGCGAAAGAGCTGCCCGAAGATACGATGATCGCGGCAATCAAGGCGGGGCACGACGCGATTCAGAGCCTCATCGCCATCCAGGAGCAACTGGTCGCGGCGGCGGGCAAACCGAAGACGCCATTCACTGCATCCGAGCCGGATGCGGAGCTGCTGGGCGCGGTTGCCGCGTTCGTGCGCCCGCGCTTCGAGACCGCCGTCAATAACGCCGACAAGGCCTCGCGCGAGGCGGCGCTCAACGCCATCGAGAATGATCTGGTGGCCGAGCTGGCGCCGAAATATCCCGACCGCGAGAAAGAGATTCGCGCGTTCTTCGAGAAAGAGCTGAAGGCGTTCGTCCGCACGCAGATTCTTGAGAAGGGCGTCCGCCCGGATGGCCGCGGCCTGAAGGATATCCGCCCGATCTGGTGCGAGACCGGCGTGCTGCCACGCACCCACGGCTCCGCGATCTTCACCCGCGGGCAGACGCAGGTGCTGAGCGTGGTGACGCTTGGCTCGCCCGGCGAGGAGCAGCGCCTCGACGGCCTGGGTGGCGCGGAGACGAAGCGCTATATCCACCACTACAACTTCCCGTCATTCAGCGTCGGCGAGACCCGCTCATCGCGCGGCCCCGGTCGGCGTGAGATCGGGCATGGGGCGCTGGCCGAGCGCGCGCTGCTGGCGGTGATTCCCGAGGCCGTTGAGTTCCCCTATACCATTCGCGTCGTCTCGGAGGTGCTCAGCTCGAATGGCTCGACCTCGATGGGTTCGACCTGCGGCAGCACGCTCTCGCTAATGGATGCCGGCGTGCCGATCAAGGCGCCGGTCTCTGGCGTGGCGATGGGCCTGATTACCGCCAGCGGCGAGACCGCTGACCGCTACGCGATTCTGACCGACATTCAGGGGCTTGAAGACGCCATGGGCGACATGGACTTCAAGGTCGCGGGGACGGCGGATGGCGTGACGGCATTGCAGATGGATATCAAGATTCGCGGGCTGACGACGGAGCTGCTGGCGCAGGCGATGGCGCAGGCCAAAGAGGGGCGCATGTTCATCATGGACCGCATGCTCGAGGCGCTGCCAGAGCCACGCGAGAACCTGTCGCACTATGCGCCGCGCATCGTCTCCATCAAGATCAACCCC
>DATBIB010000071.1:0-13861 GCA_036557205.1 Ktedonobacterales bacterium
CATTGGCGACGAGCAGAGTATCGAGCAGAGCCTGAGCACCTTCTCGTCGCATCTAACTCGCATCGTCGAGATTTTGCGACTGGCGACGGATGAATCACTGGTGCTGCTGGATGAGCTGGGCGCGGGTACCGATCCTAGCGAAGGCTCGGCGCTGGCCCGCGCCATTCTGGCGCATCTGCTGGCTCAACGTGTGAATACCGTCGCGACAACGCACTACTCCGAACTGAAGGTCTTTGCCCACGAGCAGCCGGGCGTGGCCAACGCCTCCGTGGAGTTCGACGTCGAGACGCTCTCGCCCACCTACCGGCTGAGCATCGGCCTGCCGGGTCGCAGCAACGCGCTGGCCATCGCGACCCGACTGGGCCTGCCAGAGGACATCATCGAAAACGCCCGTGAATATGTGGGGACTGCTGGAGTCGAGATGGAGGGGCTGCTCGCCAATCTTCAGGCCGAGCGGACCGCCGCCGCCGATGAGCGCTACCGGCTCAATATGGAGCGGGTTGAGGCGGAATACCAGCGTGCGCAGGCCGAGACGCTGCGGGCGGAGATCGACGAGGAGCGCGTGCGCGTGCTGAACGAGGCGCGGGCGCAGGCGCGGCGAGAGGTGGAGGAGACGCGGGCCGAGCTGGCGCGGGTGAAGACGCAGATGCGCCGCAAGCTGAACGAGGATCAGCTGGGCAAGCTCCGCGAGCGCACGCGCAGGCTGGAAGAGCGTGTAGCAGTCGAGGCGCCAAAGACACATCGGTCGCATCGCGCCGCCGCGGAGGCTGAGGGCGCCCCTATTACCGGCCCGCTGGAGGTTGGCGATACCGTCTTCGTCCGCTCGATGGGCCAGCGCGGCGAGGTGGTATCGCTGGCGAATGGTCGGGGCGAGGTTGAGGTGCAGCTTGGCGCGATGAAGCTGCGGGTACCGGAGAGCCAGGTAGAGCGGCTCAGCCGACGGCAGGCGCGCACGGTAGAGACGCGCTCAGTTGTAACAATCCCCTCGCGCGAGCCGGCCCTCGCGCCGGAGCTACAACTCGATTTACGCGGCTGGCGGGTCGAGGATGCGCTCGAAGAGGTAGACCGCTACCTCAACAACGCCGCGCTCGCCGGAATGCCGTTCGTTCGCATCCTCCACGGCAAAGGCACCGGGGCGCTCCGGCAGGCGATCCGCCAGCAGCTTTCACATCATCCCCTGGTGAAGTCACAGGCGTCTGCTGAGGCCAAGGACGGCGGCGACGGCATTACCGTCGTGACCCTGGCGGGGTAGCGCGCCAGCGAGCTTCGCTATCCTACCAGGTCGCTGTAGCGAATACTCTTCGGCAAGTCATACGGGCGGATTGCCTCACGTAATTCGCAGCGGCAGGACGCGCGCAACGGCAGCGGTTCCGTTTATGTTCAGCGTCACCAGCACATCGTATGTGCCAGGGCTGAAGACATGCGAGGTGACGAAGAATTTCCACGATGAGGGCGAGATATTGATGTTGTAGGCCAGTGTGTAGATAACCTGACCGTTCTGCCGGAACGCGATGGACATGGGCGCTGAGCCCGCGCGCCCGGACGTGCAGAGGTTGACGTAGATGCTCTGGCCAGCGCTGAACGTTGACCGACTATTACCATTAGAACAGTTGCCGTCCGAGAAGGTGGAGAGAATGATGTTACGGAAGGACGCGGCGGCCTGCTGGTTGAGAATCTGCTGTTGGGTCAGCGTTGCCGTAGGTTGTGGGCCAGCCGTGTTGGTTGGCGCGAGCGTCGCCGTAGGCTGAAGCGTGCTGGTTGGCGCGGCTGTGGGCTGGGCACTGCCACCTAGCGCGAGGCCAAAGCGAGGCGCATTGAGCGCAAGGCCACCAAACAGCGCCAGGACGACCACAGCGGCGATCAGGACCGCAAGCCGAGTGCGCGACTTGCGCGGTGGTGGTTGGGTTGCCGGGATGCGGTTCTCGCCAATCGGCCTCGCGCCTGGGGCGCCGGGGCGGCTGTTGGGCGCGCGCAGCGGCTCCTCCACCGTATCTCCACGTAAGAACCCCGATGGCGTCCCGCGCCTCGCCGACGGACCGAGCGAGAGTGGGATTGGTCCGCGTGTGAGGCTGGAGATCTCCATCGCGGCAGCCGCCTGCGACGCCGCTCCGCCCTGTTCAAGTGGCACGCCAAGTTCGGTGATGGAGGGCGCCCGGCGCACCCGTACGAATGGCGGCAAGGTCTTGCGCGCGCGACTCGGCGGGGTTGTCTTATGCCCACGTGCGAGCGGCGCCGTCTTGCGAACGCGGCCAAGGCCAAGTCCTCGATGCGTGCGATGGAACGGCGGCATAGTCTTTCGGGCGCTGATGGCGGGAAGAGGGGCCGTCTCCTCTTCGTAGATATCTTCCCGGACATGCGCGACGAGCGGGGGATTCTCGATGGTATCGCGGTCAGCCACATCATCCCTGCGGCGCTGATGCGGCGCGGGTAGCGGGCGCGTCGGCGTCAGCCCTCGCGAGTGTGCGATCACAATGGGGCCGTTTTCAGGCTGCTGAGCAGAGATATCGGGCATCTCGCCCGCGAATGGGCGCAGGGCGCGCGCGAACGATTCGGCGCTCCCGTAGCGCTCGTCGGGCCGCTTGGCCAGCGCAATCTCCAGGATATGCACCAGCTCCGCCGGGACGCCTGGATTGAAGCCGCGGATATAGGCCGGGCGGGAATGCACATGCTGAAAGAGCACAGACACCGGTGTCGAGCCCAGAAATGGCGGCCGACCAGCCAACGTCTCGTAGAGCACGCATCCTAGCGCGTAGATATCGGCGCGCTCATCGATTTCGCGTCCCTCGGCCTGTTCCGGCGACATGTATTCCGGTGTGCCAATTGTTGTGCCTGATTTAGTCAGGCCGCGTGCGCCCTGAATCTTGGCGATGCCGAAGTCCGTCAACAGCAGGTGGTTGCTGCCAGGATACTCGAGCAGCATATTGGACGGCTTGACATCCCGGTGAATGATGCCCTTGGTATGCGCATGGTGCAGGGCATAGGCGATCTGGACCATGTAGGCGACGGCATCGGGTACCGGCAGAGGTCCGTTCAATTTGCGCCGAAGCGTGCCACCAGTGACACACTGCATCACGAGGTAGACAAACTCGTCGTTCTCGCCCGCGCCATAGACCCCGACAATGTTGGGGTGATGGAGCTGCCGGACGGCCTCCACCTCACGTACGAATCGGTTGAGAAAGAGCGCACGGTCCTCGGCGTCATTCGGAATGACCTTGATCGCGACATCGCGTTTGGCATCGGTGTCGTACGCATGGTAAACCCGCGACGAGCCACCACGCCCCAGTTCGTCCAGTATGTCGTACTGGTCGAGCCGCATGCCAATCAGGTCATTCCAGCCCATTGTTCTCGTCGCCCCCATTGCCAATATCGTTAGTCAGACCCTGCCATGCAAGATATCCTTTTGTGAATACCGTGTGGCATTACGCGGCGAAGCGCCTGCGGACCTGCCAGCGAGTATTGTAGCCTACCAGGTAGCGAGTTGCTAGTGAACTGGCGCTTTCTGCGCAGTTTCTCGCAAATGATGGGCCATGAGGGCTATAGCAAAGGGTCATGTTACGCCTCACCGTTGGGCTAGGTCGCTTTTCCCTCTATTTCCATGCACAATCGAGGCAGGAAACGCGGGAAGATGCCCTGGCCCGCTACACGCCAATGATACTATGCGTCGTCGCGCGCCCAGCCGCGTGCGCGTTCGATGGCGCGCTGCCAGCCGCGATAGAGCCGCGCGCGCGTATCGGCGGCCATCGTCGGCGCGAACTCACGGTCCATCGCCCAGTTACTGCTGATATCGTCCAGCCCGCTCCAGAAGCCGACGGCCAGCCCGGCCAGATAGGCCGCGCCAAGCGCCGTCGTCTCCGCAACCACTGGCCGCTGGACTGGCACGTTGAGCATATCCGCCTGGAACTGCAACAGCCAGTTGTTGGCGACCATGCCGCCATCTACGCGCAGCTCTTGCAACGTGATGCCGGAGTCCATCTCCATCGCCTGAGCGACATCGCGCGTCTGGAAGGCCGCCGCTTCCAGGGCCGCCCGCACGATCTCGGCGCGCCCCGTGCCACGGGTCAGACCGACGATGGCGCCACGCGCATAAGGGTCCCAGTACGGTGCGCCCAGGCCCACGAACGCGGGAACCAGATAGACGTTGCCCGTATCGTGAATCGAGGCCGCCAGCGCCTCGGTCTCGCTTGCCTGCGCGATGATGCCCAGCCCATCGCGCAGCCACTGCACCGCAGCGCCAGAGATAAAGATGCTTCCTTCCAGGCAGTAGGTGATCTTGCCGCCGAGTCCCCAGCCAATCGTGGTAAGCAGCCCGCTCTGTGAAGAGACCGGCGACTCACCGGTGTTGAGCAGCAGAAAGCCGCCGGTGCCATAGGTGTTCTTGGCCATGCCGGGCGTAAAGCAGGCCTGTCCGAAGGTCGCCGCCTGCTGGTCGCCCGCGTCGCCTGCCACCGGAATCGCCACACCGAAGATCTGCTCGTCGGTCGTTCCATAGACCTCACTGCTGGGCCGGACGTTGGGCAGCATCGCGCGTGGAATGTGCAGCCGCGCCAGCAGCTCATCATCCCATGCGAGCGTATGGATATTGAAGAGCATCGTGCGCGAGGCGTTGGAATAGTCGGTGGCGTGGACCCGGCCAGCTGTCAGCCGCCAGAGCAGCCAGCAATCAACCGTGCCGAAGAGAATCTCGCCGCGCTCGGCGCGCTCGCGCAGGCCGGACAGATTATCGAGTATCCAGGCGATTTTCGTGCCCGAGAAGTAGGCGTCGATCACCAGGCCAGTCTTCGCGCGGATAGGCGCCTCCCAGCCCTCGGCGCGGAGCGTATCGCAGAGTGGCGCGGTGCGGCGATCCTGCCAGACGATGGCGTTCATCACTGGCTTGCCGGTCGCCTTCTCCCACAGGATGGTGGTTTCGCGCTGATTGGTGATGCCGATGGCGGCGATCTGCTGCGGACGCACGTCCGATTTCTGCAGCACGCTCCGCGCGCAGGCAATTTGTGACTCCCAGATGGCCTCGGGGTCGTGTTCCACCCAGCCGGGCTGGGGATAGAGTTGAGGATATTCCTGACCGGTGACTGCCGCGGCGCGGCCAGAATGGTCGAATAGAATGGCGCGTGAGCTGGTGGTGCCCTGGTCGAGCGCCAACACGTACCGCGGTGATTCGGCCATCGGTTCAGCCATTGGTGATGCATCCTCTCTGAACGACGCTCGTCGAGCGGTCTCAGGCCCACAGGCACATGCTAGATGCTAGCATCCAGAAGGATGGGACGCAAACGAGGAAGTTAGGGCAGAGGTGTTCAGCGAAAGCGTCATTGAAATCGAGGGGGGGCAGACCGCCACCTCCTATGGCGCCCTGCCCCCACACGTTGGTTCAGCCAGAACGACTGCGTCCTTGCGGTACTGCGTTCCTCGCACTTCCTGACAGCATCCCGTCTGCCGACATCGGTAAGTATAGCCAGGGTCAACGGAAAATGCCCCCTGGAAAACCCTAGTTTTTTGGACGAATATTGGTGGAACTGTGAGCTGGATCACAATTTGGGTTACTGGAGGCATGCAACTTCCTATAGTCGTGTGCTACAGAATTCAGGGCAACAGGTCGAAGTCAGGATGTCGCGCATGGCAAAATGCCTATCCCTAGATGGTGTGGAACCTGGCAGGATGCGACGATTGAATGCTCAGTCTATCGGACAACCTGGCTGTGGATGTTTGTGAGAAGTTGGGGCCGATGAGGGTTCATATGCCCGCAAAGGGCGCTGGCATGTTATCCATCATGAAGGCGTGGGCCATAGTTGCTGAATTGCGCGCGTAGCCAACGCGACCATGGCTATCGAGCACGATCAGCCCGCCCTCGCCAGTTGTGCGCTCGCTCAGGAGCCGGATTGCCGCGGTGGCAGCTCCCTGTGCAGAAAGCCCGGCCGTGAGAAAATCGGCGACGCGCTTTGCCAGAAGCAGCCTGATGAAATCCTCGCCGTCACCCGTGCAGGAGGTGCCACCGATGCCGCCCTCGGCGTAGTAGCCGCACCCAGGCAGCGGTGTATCGCCTACCCGCCCAAGATGCTTGCCTGCGCGTCCGCCTGTCGAGGCCGACGCGACAATGTTGCCATCGCTATCCACCGCAACCGCGCCGACGGTGCCGTGCTTCACATCGTCGGCGTGCACTGGATGCACTGGCTCGGCATTCGCATGAGCGGTATGGCCATTGGCGGCGGCGCGTGTCTTTGATCTGGCAGGCGGCTTTGCCAGCATCGCGTCTAGCTCGGTCCCGGCGTGCGCGCCATCGCCGGGACGGTAGCCCCGCTGCCAGCGCGCGTATTGGTACGGCGTAATCAAGTCACCAGGATCGCAGAGGGCAAAGCCCGCCTCACGGGCGAACTGTTCGGCCCCGGCGCCCGCCAGCAGGACATGCGGACTGGCAAGCACGGCGCGCGCGACCTGTATCGGATTTTTGATATGCTCGACGCCCGCGACGGCGCCGACGTTGAGCGAGGCGCCGTCCATAACGCCACAATCCAGTTGAACGCGCCCATCACTGGTCAGCACTCCCCCAGTACCCGCGTTGAATCCCGGATCGTCTTCGAGCGTGGTGATCGCCGCCTCGATGGCATCGAGCGCCGAGCCGCCGTCGGCCAGGATGCGCCAGCCAGCTTTCGCCGCGGCGCGGCAGCCTTCGCGCGCCGCCTCGTAGCGATCAGGCGGAATGAGTCCAGCTCCGCCATGAACAATGATTGCTCGTCCCATCGCGCCATCACCTCGTCGTCGATAATACGCATGCGCACACCAGCACTTATCGGTATGGTTCACCGATTTTAACACGATGGCGGCCCGGCGGATAGTCGCCCGGACGGATGTGCTGGTATCGCACTATTCCGTGCTGGCCGTGGCGGATCCGAGGTGGGCGATCTCAGATGACACCGCGTCGCTGGTATGCGAATCGGGCGGATTGTATTGCGGCAATTTCATCTCGGCGCGCAGGCGGCGAATGGCCTGGTATACCTGTGGCGCGTCTATCTGGAGGTCGCTCGCGATCTGTTTGTGGACCCCAATCGGCGGCGTCGGCAGCAACGGCAGGTAGCGCTCGCGGATGCGTTCCAGGGTTTCGTCGCTGCCCTTGTAGGCCTGTAACTCCCACCAGCTGGGAAGTTGCCGCCTGGCGCGCAAGTCCCTGACCACCTGCTTCACGACGGGCTTGGGCGCCTTCAATTCATCGGCAATCCGCGTGCGGATGCCGTCGAACTCTACCGGTTGCGACAGTTCCAGATAACGCTGCTCGATGGCCGCGCGCAGCTCGTCAGTCAGATCGAACGGTCTGGGGGCGGGACGTGGCTGGCGGGCGCGCTTTTCTGGTGGCGCGGACTTCTTCGCGGGCTGCTGCGGAGCCGTTGGCCGCTTCGCGGGAGGCGTCGCGGCCAGAGGTGGGGCTGCGTTCGGCTGCGGCGCGCGCTGTGGCCCATGCGTGCTGTGCCGCTCGGCGTTGCGCGCCTGCGAGCCAAAGATCGCCTCTTCAGGCGGTGGCGTCGCCTGAACTATCGTAATCGCAGGCGCCGACGTTCCCGCGCCGGGGCGGGTCGCCACCCCGCTGCCAGTCTGCGCCAGGGCAGGCGCGTTTTTCTTTGCCAGGCGCTCCTTCGCCAGACAGTCCGCGCAGAACACCTGTTTTTTATTCGTCTGCTTGAATCGCTTGCCGCAGTGGGCGCATCGCATCTTCTCGGACATGCCGCATCGTCCCCCGTTAACCGCAATATGCAAAACCCCTGATCAATAGCCATCTTAGCTGGCTGCAGAGGCTTGTATTGAGTATAGGTGCGCGGCGGATGGGGCGTCAATGCGGGCAACATGTTGCCTGGCTCCCTATCCCGCTGGACGCATGGAGCAAAAGCACGCTGCTCGTAGCGTGGATTGTGAGATGGGAGCTTGTGTGCCACGCGCGCGAGTAGTACACTCGTTGCGCGATTGGGCTGTGCCGGTGGGGAGGCCACAAAGCGCAGCGCTGTGGGCAAGCGACCACATTTCGCTCGAATATCCAGACCGCTTGTACTGGGAAGCCTGGGTATGCCGCCATACATGTGGTTCATGAGCGAGGAGATACGATGCATGGAGCAGTTCATCCAGCATATCCTTCAGGTGATGGAGACCGTGCCCGCGTTCGCTGTCTATGGCATCATTGGTGTCTGGGTAGGCCTGGAGAGCTCCGGCATTGGGGTGCCCATCGAGCCGTTGATGCTGTTCGCTGGTTCATTGACGACGCAGGTCGGATCCCCTATTAGCCTCATTCTGGTGATCATCGCAGCATCGGTCGGATGTCTGCTCTTTTCCTCAGCGGCCTATTTCATCGGCGACCGCGCTGGCACGCCTGCGATTGCGCGTGTTGGGCGTTACGTGGGACTGACGCAGGCGCGCGCTGATCACATCGAGCTCTGGCTGCGTCACCGTGGCGCGCTTGGGGTCTTCGTCGCGCGTGAGACGCCGATGGTGCGCACGTACGGCTCGTTTATGATGGGCGCCGCGCGGATCAATCTGCCAACTTTCTTGTTGGGGACCGCGGCTGGCTCACTGCTGTACTGCGGAGTCGTCACTATCATTGGCGCGGCGCTCGGCAAGAACTACGTCAACGCCTTCAAGTTCTTCGAGCAATTTGGCACTATCGGCGCGGTTGTGGTGGTGATTGTCCTGGTGACGATTCTGGTCATTCACCACTTCTGGGGACGGTTGACGCTTTATCGCATCGCGCTCCACTTCCATCGCCATCACGCGCAGCACAAGCCGCCGACGACCGAGGCGGATGTCCCGACGGAGATGCCGTCGTAGCGTGGGAGCAGTTATCGGCTGGGATAAGTCCGCCACCTAAAACCGGAATGACATTATGAGCCTGTCTGCTTGTATGTGATATAGTGGCCTGGATTAGCGCGGCGCGTGGGCAATGAATTCTGGTTTCGAGGTGTGAAGCATTGCGGCGTATGCGCGGCACTCTGGATAGACGGGCGAGCGAGGCGAATTCATGACGGGCAGCGGGCAGGCGAGCGAAATGGGCGAAACGGACGGTGTGCGCACGGTAGACGTGCTGATAGTGGGCGGCGGACCAGCCGGGCTGAGCGCGGCTGAGGCGGCGGCGAGTGGCGGGGCATCGGTCGCGGTGCTCGAACGGCAGAAGGAAATCGGCTACCCGGTTCATACCAGTGGCGGAAGCTGGGTCGCCGACATGCAGGCGCTCGGCATCCCCGCCGATCTCTACCACCCCATTAAGTATGTGACGTTTCTTTCGCCCAACCGCGAGGCGCGCTTCGAGTACCCCGATCCGGTCTGCTGTGTGCTGGACGTGCGCGGCGTCTACCAGCATCTCGCCGGACGCGCCGTCCGGGCGGGGGCGGCACTGCATCCCAACTCGCCGGTCGAGGGGCCAATCCTTGAGGATGGGCGTGTCGTCGGCGTGATCGCGAAGGATCACCGCAATCGGGTTGGCCAATGGCGCGCCTCCGTTGTCATCGATGCCAGCGGCTTTTCGAGCACGATCGTGACGAAGATGGGACTACGCCAGGGATTCAAGCGCTACGGCTACGGGGCGGAATACGACCTCGTCGCGCCGAATTATGACCCCGACACACTCTATCTGATTATGGGGAGCCAGGTGGCGCCCGCTGGCTATGCCTGGGCATTCCCGCGTGGCAGGGGACGTGTGCGATTGGGCGTCGGCGTTATTCGCCCTGATGTCGACGAAGATGCCCGCGAGTATCTGGACACCTTTGTCCAGCGGCTGCCATCGCTTGCGCCCGACTTTGCCGGATCAAGCCCTGTCGAATATCACACCGGACTCTTTCCATCCGAGGGTGTGGTTGAGCGCTTCGTCTCAGATGGGCTGATCGCGACCGGCGACTCTGCGGGCCACGGCTCAACGCTGGTTGGCGAGGGCATTCGCTTCGCGATCTACAGCGGCCAGATGGCGGGCGCTGTGGCGGCTGAGGCCGCGCGTGCGGGCGATAGCAGCGCGCAATTTCTGGGCCGGTATGACCGACGGTGGCGCGCCCGATTCGGACGAGAGATGGATATCTCCTATATCGTGAATCAGCGCATCGCGCGCTGGAGCGATGCCCGCTGGGATGAAGGCGTCGAGATCCTGCGACGGATCTCTTCGGCTCAGGCCGCGGAACTGCTGCGTGGCGACTACAGCGTCGGTTTGTTCCTTGGCGTGCTCAGAAAGAATCCGGGACTCTTGCGCACTGGTTCGCGCAAGTTCTTCGACGTTGCCATGCAGCGCCTGGGCCGTCAGGCTCCTGTGACCGAGGCCGAGGTTGCCAGCGTCGGCCAGCAGGAGGCGTAGCCGCGCTTGACGTTCTCTATCATGACAGCATAGACTTTTAGCAGAATATATCCGCGACGACCGGGACCAGTAGGCGGCGAACGCCCCATTTTGCAGCGAGCCGGGAGAGTGCAAGCCGGTGTGGGGTCTCCCGCCGAACCCATCCCGCGAGCAATAGCCGAATCTCTGTGAGAAAGAGGGTAAGGCTATCGGCCATCCACCGTTATCATAGGATAGCCTTCCGCGCGGATAACTTCCGGTGCGGCAGGCAGTGAGGGATGCTCGCTATCGCTCTGTATTTGGCGGTTGGAAGCGTCCGAAGGCAGGTGGTATCGCGGGAAACAAGCCCGCCCTCCCAGGGTTCAGGACCGGAGGGTGGGCTTTTTGTTGCACTGTTTTGGCGTTGTAAGTTATGTGCCTGGCGCGAGTCGCCGCCAGGGGAAAGGCATCACCGTGGCAGATACAGCTGGCAAGAAGAGCAAGGCGCAGAGTGATGAGAAGAGTGTGAAAGCTGAGAAGCTGGTCGAGGATCTTGCCGACCGCGACGATTTTTCGCAGTGGTATCAGGACCTCGTCTACAAGACTGAGCTGGCCGACGAATCGCCGGTGCGTGGCTGCATGGTCATTCGCCCCTACGGCTACGCCCTGTGGGAGAATATGGTGCGGCGGATGGATGACCGCATCAAGGCGACCGGCCATGAAAACGCCTACTTCCCGCTATTCATCCCCAAGAGCTTTATCGAGCGCGAGGCTGAGCATGTGGAGGGTTTCGCTCCTGAGGTGGCGTGGGTGACGCGCGCGGGCAAAGAAGAACTGGCCGAGCCGCTGATTGTGCGCCCAACCTCTGAAACAGTGATTGGCTTCATGTATGCCCAGTGGGTGCAGAGCTACCGCGATCTGCCGCTGCTCTATAACCAGTGGGGCAACGTTGTGCGCTGGGAAAAGCGCACGCGGCCCTTCCTGCGGACGACCGAATTTCTCTGGCAGGAAGGCCATACCGTCCATCGGACCGAGGAGGAGGCGCAGGCCGAGACGATGCTGATTCTGCGGCAGGTCTATCAGGACTTTCTGGAGAAGGAGCTGGCGATACCGGTGATTGCGGGCCTCAAGAGCGAGAGCGAGCGCTTCGCCGGCGCGTTGCGCACCTACTCGCTGGAGGCGATGATGGGCGATGGCAAGGCGCTTCAGGCGGCGACCTCGCACAACCTCGGCCAGAACTTTGCGCGGAGCTTCGACATCAAGTTCCAGGATGCCGATGGCGAGGTGAAGATCGCCTGGACCACGAGTTGGGGCGCCAGTACCCGTATGGTCGGCGGCGTCATCATGGTGCACGGCGACGCATCCGGCCTGCGGATGCCGCCGCGGGTGGCTCCAACTCAGGCAGTGATCGTTCCCATCTGGCGCAAAGATGAGGAGCGCGAGGCCGTGGCGGCGTTGGTGAGCGAAGTTGAGCAGTCGCTGCGCGCGGCGGGGGTGCGTGTCAAAGCGGACTGGCGTGAGGAACGGCCCGGCTTCAAGTACAGCCACTGGGAACTGCGGGGTGTGCCGGTACGTATAGAGATTGGCCCGCGTGACGCACAGAGCGGACAGGTGGTGCTCGTGCCGCGGACCGACCGGACTGACAAGCGCACCGTTGCGCGCGAGTCCGTTGCTGAGCGGGTGACTACGCTGCTCGATGAGATTCAGCAGGCGCTCTATGACCAGGCGCTGGCGTTCCGTAAGAGCCGCACCTACTCGGTGAAGAACTACGAGGAGTTCCAGGCGCTGATGGCTGACCGCGAACGGCTCGGATTCGTCGAGGGTTGGTGGTGTGGCGACGCCGAATGCGAGGCGCAAATCAAAGCCGAAACACAGGCGACGATCCGCTGCCTGCCACTGGAACAGCCCAATGGCAGTGGCGTATGCGTCCATTGTGGGCGCCCATCGGCGGCGTGGGCAGTCTTCGCCAAAGCGTACTAATTCGTAGCCGCTAGTGTGACGGTGAGCGCGTTGGGCGTTCATAACCTCTCTCCACCTGGCTCGGTTCCCGTTACGGTCCTGGCGGGGTGGAGAGGGAGTTTTGTCCTATCATGTGGTGCTAAGATGGGCATTGAGTATGCAATAGTGTTGACATAGCATTTGGCTGCCTCGGGCTGGTCCGGGGATACCTGATATGGATGAGTGGATTTCTGTGCACAGTAGTGCAACTGGCTCAAACTGGCAAATGAGATGCTATTCCATGTATAATTTGCTGGCGCCAAATGCCACTGTGAACAAGGGCTTTCAGCGGCGCGGCGCCTGAAGGACATACTCCGGACATCTCCCGGAGAAGAAGGGACTATGAGACTGCTGATTCTTGGCTGCGGGCGCGTGGGGGCGACCCTGGCCAATATCATGATCAAAGATGGTCACGAGGTCACTGTCATTGACCTCAACAGCGAGGCTTTTGAACGTCTGGGATCGAACTTTGGCGGCGTGACAATCGTCGGCGACGGCACAGATGAAGATGTGCTCATGCGCGCAGGCATCGAAGACGCCAAGGCATTCGCGGCTGTGACGAATGGCGACAATCGCAATATCCTGGCGGCCCAAATCGCGAAACATATCTTTGGCGTTCAGAAAGTGATCTGCCGTATTTATGACCCAATCCGGCAGGAAACGTACAATGCGCTCGGCCTGGAGAGCATCTCTCCGACGGTTGTTGGCGCGAAGCTCATCAAGACTGCGCTCATCGATGATGCGCCACGCACCAAGTCGGCTGTGCAATCCATTGCCGAAGGCCGGGCCGTTCCGCATGCCACCGTGCCTGAGAAGTCGCTGACCACGCCCGCGGCCACTGGGGAGAAACACTAGACCTATGTATATCGTTATTGGCGGCGGCGGGCAGGTCGGTTATTATCTGGCGAAAGGGCTCATCGAGCAGGGCCATGAAGTGGTGCTGCTGGAGAAAGATAGCAGGCGTGTCGAGCGGCTCGCTGAAGAGTTGAGCAACTCCATCATTCGGGGTGACGCCTGTGAGGCGCGCACACTTGCTGAGGTCGGAACGTCGCGGGCGAATCTGGTTATCGCCGTGACGGGCGATGATGAGGATAATCTGGTCATTTGCCAGGTAGCCAAGGCGCGTTTCCACGTTGCCACCACCATCGCGCGGGTGAACAATCCCCGCAACGAAGCGCTTTTCCGCAGGCTTGGCATTGATGTCATCGTCAGTCCGACACAGTCAATTCTGCATATGATCGAGGCGCAGTTGCCGCATCATACGCTGGTGCCGCTCATGACGCTGACGAATGCGGGTCTAGGGCTGGTGGAGCTGACCGTTCCACCGACATCGCCCGCCGCTGGCAAGACAGTGCGCTCGATGACCTTGCCCAATTCGGTCAATCTGGCGCTGATCGTGCGGGGCGACACCAACCTGACTCCCACTGGCGACACGGTGATTCTGCCGGAGGACCACATCTTCGCGCTGGTCACGTCGGAAGGCGAGCTCTCACTACGGGAGCGGCTGCTGAATGAGGTCGCCACGCGTTAGATAACGCGACGGACGCTCGTACGGTTGATATCCTCCCCATTCTGTCTGAAGACTGGGGAGGATGTTTT
>DATBIB010000072.1:0-23154 GCA_036557205.1 Ktedonobacterales bacterium
ATATCGCCCTGCTCACCGATGACATTATCTCAACAGTTGATCACCTCCAGCAGCAAGGCATGGAGTTTATCCCGGCTATCCCAAGCTACTATGAGGAATTGGAACAGCGCGTGGGCAAGATCGACGAGCCGATGAGCGAACTGGCCCGGCTAGGCGTGCTGGTGGACAGCGATGACGAGGGCTATCTGCTGCAAATCTTCAGCAAGAACGCGCAGGATCGGCCCACCGTCTTCTTTGAGGTCATTCAGCGCAAAGGCGCGCGTGGCTTTGGCGAGGGCAACTTCAAGGCGCTCTTCGAGGCTATCGAGCGCGAGCAGGCCCAACGCGGCAATCTCTAGGCGAAAGCGAGTCTCTTCCATGCCGTTCTATTACGCGATGGGGAAGATTCCCCACAAGCGGCACACGCAATTTCGCAAGCCCGATGGCGGCCTCTATTCCGAGGAGCTATTTGGCGAGGAGGGATTCAGCGGTGTTGAATCGCTGCTGTACCACCAGTATCCGCCGACGCGGGTAAGCAAGATTGCCCGCCAGGGCAGCATCTGCCGCGAGGAGTGGCAGCAGGAGCAGCATCGGCACCATCACCTCAAGACGGCCGACGCCCCGCAGGGGGGCGATCCCGTCGAGGGGCGTCACCTGCTGATGTATAACAATGATTGTGTCATCTCGGTGGCGCGGCCCACCGAGCCGATGAGCTACTTCTATCGCAACGCTCAGGGCGACGAGCTGCTCTTTATCCACGAGGGCAGCGGGACGCTGGAGACGACCTTTGGCACATTGCCCTACAGCGAGGGCGACTATCTGGTCATCCCGCGCGGCACGACATGGCGGATGCAGGCGGACGATGGAGAGCAGCGCATGCTGGTCGTCGAGGCGTATGGTGGGGCGATTCAGCCGCCGAAGCGCTATCGCAACCAGTTCGGCCAACTGCTCGAACACTCGCCCTACTGCGAGCGCGACCTGCGCCCGCCGACTGAGTTGCCGGTGCACGAGGAGCGCGGCGAGTTCGACGTACGGGTGCGTGTCAACGATGAGGTGATGACCTACACCTACGGTTTTCACCCGCTGGATGTCGTCGGCTGGGATGGCTTCCTCTATCCCTACGCCTTCAGCATCTACGATTTCGAGCCGATCACCGGGCGTGTCCATCAGCCGCCGCCGGTCCACCAGACGTTCGAGGGGCCAAACTTCGTCGTCTGTTCGTTCTGCCCGCGCAAACTCGACTACCATCCCGAGGCGGTGCCGGTGCCCTACAATCACAGCAACATTGACTCTGATGAGATGATCTACTACGTCAGCGGCAACTTTGGCAGCCGCAAGGGCATCGAAATCAGCTCGATTACGCTGCACCCGCGCGGCATCCCACACGGGCCGCACCCCGGCACCGTGGAAAACAGCCTGGGCGCCGAGCGGACCGAGGAGCTGGCGGTGATGGTAGACACGTTCCGCCCGCTGAAGCTGGGAACCGCCGCCGCGACGATGGACGATCCGCAATATCCGTTTAGCTGGCTGGAATAGCGCCGGGAAGTACAACGACTTCGCGGCATGAATGCCGCGGCTAACCCTGCCCCAGAGCCGCATCCTGCGCCGCAAGATTCTGGCTCCCCTTCCCGCCGGTAGGGACTGGGGCGCGGTCAGCGGGAGGTTTCATATGCCACGCATCGTCAAGTTTTTTGAGACCACTCTGCGTGATGGCGAGCAGACGCCGGGCATCAACTACTTCGCCGAGGAGAAGCTGGAAATCGCGCGGGCGCTCGCCGATATGGGGTTCGACACGCTCGATTGTGGCTTTGCCATCTCCGGCGAGCCAGAGTTCGAGGCGATCCGACTGATCGCCCGCAACGTCCACAACGCCGAGATTTGCTCGATTGCGCGCTCGTTCCCTGACGACATTGATCGCGCATGGGAGGCGGTGAAAGACGCCGAACATAGCTCGATTCACCCGTTCATCAGCACCTCTCCGCTCCATCGCGAGGTGAAGCTTGGCAAGTCGCGCGCGGAGGTACTGGAGCTGGCGCGGACAGCGGTGGCGCGCGGGCGGCAATATACGCCGAACGTAGACTTCGCCCTCGAAGACACGACCCGCACTGAGCATGACTTCATTCTCGAAGTGATCGAGGCAGTGATGAAGGAGGGCGTGCGCTACGTCGCGCTCTGCGACACAGTGGGCTTCGCGCTGCCGTGGGAGTTTGGCGAGCTGGTGGACGATGTGCGCCGTGAATTCCCGGATGTGCGCATCTCGGCGCACTGCCATGACGACCTGGGGCTAGCCGTTGCCAACGCGCTCACGGCGCTAATGCACGGCGCGGAGCGGGTGGATACCTGCTTCAACGGACTGGGCGAGCGCGCGGGCAACGCGGCAACCGAAGAGGTTGTGATGGCGATTCGCACGCGCCGCCAGAATCTCGATCTCGATGTGAAGGTTGACACCACAAAAATCATCCCGACAAGCCGCCTGGTCGCACGGCTCTCTGGCATGCAGCCGCAGTGGACGAAAGCTATTGTTGGGGCGAACGCCTTTGCGCATGGCGGCGGCATTCACCAGGACGGCGTGCTCAAAGACACGCGCACCTACGAGATCATGCGCCCGGAGGATATCGGCCTGCCCGCGTCCGACCGGCGCATGTTCGTCGGCAAGCTCTCGGGGCGCGCCGCGCTCAACGCGCAGTTGAAAGAGCTAGGCTATGAATTGACACCAGACCAGCTTGCGCGCGCGTTCGTGCTGGTGAAGCATGTGCTGGGCAAGAAGCGTATCCTCGAAGAGATGGATCTGCGCCAGTGCGCCGAAGCGGCTATCTCGCCCGTCAGCGACGACATGGTCAAGGCGAGTGGCTTAGTTGAGGAAGAAGCTGATTAAGTCAGGCAGAGACCGCAGCGAGGAGAGGGTATTCGCATCATGACATGGGGGAAGTCGGTCGCGTCGTTGTGGCTCTCTCGATCCTCGCGAATGATGATGCTGGCGTTATGGGCGCTGTGTCTGGCGTTCGCCTGTCTGATCTGGCAGTCGGGTATCGCGCGCGCCGATGGCAGTGTTATCTATGAGCAGCGCAACTATGCGGTAGAGATTCAGCACGATGGCACGCTCCAGGTCAACGAACACTGGCAGGTACATTTCAGCGGTGGCCCGTTTCATCATGCGTTTCTGGCGCTCTATCTGGCCAAAACGTCAGGCATCACCTTCGGCCATGTGACCGGCGATGGTGTGACGAACCAGCAGGTCAGTGAGACAACCGACGCGAGTGGTAATCCAATGCTACAAGTTGCCTGGGACTACCCGACGACGAGCGATACGACGCGCTCGTTTGATATTTCCTATACTGTTCAGGGAGCGCTCGGCATAGGGACTTCGCAGGCGTGGCTCGACTGGCACTTCCTCGACGGCGGCAGCGAGACGAGCTTCCCTGTCGATGCCGCCGAGGTGCGGGTGACCTTGCCAGCGGCGACCGACGCGCAGCAGTTGACCATCAACACGTCCGACAGTGATGGCGCGTTACAGACGACAACACCTGATACGCGTACGGTTGTCGTGACCGGCAGGCAGCTCACATCTAATGTCCCAATGGAGGTCGAGGTTGCGTTCCCGCGTGCGCAGATCGATGCCAACGCGGCGCGACCACCCTGGCAAACGACGGATACTCCGCCAACGCTTCCGACCGCGCTAGGCGCCAGCCAGCCGGTGAGCAACCCTGGATCGTATGATCCCGGCTCGTATAATCCCGGTACAGGGAGTTTTGGAGCCTCGCCGGTGGCTTCGTTCAATCCGCTGGATATCTTCGGGCCGATGCTGACGGTCTGTGTTCTGCCGCTGGGGTTCGTTCTGCTGTCGGCGCTGGGTATCGGGCGCAAAGGCGGCGGCTGGGGCTATCGAAGCGGTAGTCGCTTTTGGAATAATACCGGCGGCCCATGGTATCGCGGCCCTTGGACCAATGGCGGCGGGCCGTGGATGGGCGGAGGTGGCTTTGGTGGCGGCGGCTTTGGTGGAGGTGGCGGAGGAGGGTCTGGCGGTGGAGGCGGCGGCGGTGGCGGTGGCTCCTCCGGCTTCAGTTGATGCTAGACTTTTCACAGGCTGAGTGAATCCGGCATTCTCGGTACGGGAGGAAAGTTGATATGGCCAAAGCGCTCCGTGCGCGCCCCCAATCTCATGAGGGCGGCGATAATCCGATTGCCGCGCTGCTCGATGCCGATGGCGTTTTGACGCCTGAAGGCGAGCGTATAGCTGCTGTCAGCGATGAGCAGCTCCGCGAACTCTATCGCATGATGGTTATCTCGCGCCGACTCGACCAGGAAGGCTTGAACCTTCAGCGGCAGGGCGAGCTTGGCCTGTGGGGGCCATATGTTGGCCACGAGGCGGCACAGGTGGGCGCGGCGCTGGCGATGGAGTCCACCGACTGGATCTTCCCCTATTATCGCGATTTCGCGATGGCAGTCTGCCGCGGCATTGATCCGGGAACTATCCTCACCGTCTTTCGTGGGCTGACGCATGGCGCGTGGAATCCCTACGAGTACCGCTTCGCGCCGTTCATCATCCCGGTGGGGACACAGGTACCTCACGCGGTCGGGTTCGCCGTTGGCTGCGAGTTTGACCACGAACAGACGGCAGTGCTGGTAGGATTCGGCGAAGGGGCAACCTCCACGGGCGACTGGCATGAGGCGATGAACTTCGCTGGCGTCTTTCAAGCGCCGGTCGTCTTCCTCTGCGAGAACAACCAGTGGGCCATCTCGGTGCCGCTGAATGAGCAGGTATCTGGCAGAGTCGTTGACCGTGCTGCGGGCTATGGCTTCCCTGGCGTTCGGATCGACGGCACCGACGTGCTCACCGTCTACGCGGTGGTGAAGGCCGCCGCGAAGCATGCGCGCGAGGGGAATGGTCCGTTCCTGGTCGAATCGCTCTCGTATCGCATGCAGCCGCATACGACCTCGGATGACCCCACACGCTACCGCACTGATGCCGACGTGGAGCCGTGGCGAGATAAAGACAAAGACCCCATCGAGCGCTGCGCCACGCGGCTGCGTCAGCGAAACGCCTTCGACGAGAGCTTCGAGGCGGCGGTGACGCAGGAGGCAGAGGAGCGAGCCGCCGCCATGCGCCAGACCGTATTAACGGCGCAGCCCGCGCACCCGGAAAGCGTCTTTAATCTGGTCTTTGCCAACCCGCCCGCGGCGCTGCTGCGCGAGCGCGATGAGTTTGCCGCATCGCTGGAACAGGGAGGCGCTGAATGACCGGCATCACCATGGGGAAGGCGCTCAATCTGGCGCTGCACGATGCGCTCGAACGCGACGATCATGTCGTCATGTTCGGCGAGGATGTCGGCAAGCTCGGCGGCGTCTTTCGCATCAGCGACGGCCTGCAGGACGAGTTCGGCAGGGAACGCGTCTTCAACACACCGCTGGCGGAGGCGACGATTGCCGCGCTGGCGCTTGGGCTGGCGATGAAGGGGTTTCGTCCCGTCGCCGAAATGCAGTTCGACGCCTTTTCATACCCCTCGTTCCAGCAGGTGACGAGCAACATCGCCAAGTATCACACTCGTACCGGTGGCGCGGTCAACATGCAACTGGTGATCCGCATTCCGTATGGCGGCAATATCGGCGCTATCGAGCAGCACTCCGAAAGCCCGGAGACCTACTACGTGCATACCGCTGGCCTGAAGGTAGTGACGCCGTCGACGCCAGAGGATGCCTACCGGCTGCTGACGGCGGCGATTCAAGACCCCGACCCGGTGATCTTTCTGGAGCCGAAGTCGCGCTACTGGATGCGCCAGGATGTTGAGCTGCCCGCGGCGCCGCTGCCGCTGGATCGCGCGAATGTGGCGCGCGAGGGGCGCGACGTGACGCTGATCGCGTATGGACCAACCGTGCAGACGGCGCTGGCGGCGGCGGAACAGGGCGAGGCCGAGGGTATCTCGCTGGAGGTCGTCGACCTGCGCAGTCTCGCGCCGCTGGATATGGATACATTGCGGGCTTCGGTGCGCAAGACGCGCCGGGCGGTGGTCGTACATGAAGCGCCTGTCTTCATGGGACTGGGCGCTGAGGTCGTAGCGCAGTTGATGCATGACTTGTTCGACGTGCTGGAGGCGCCCATCGAGCGGGTGGGCAATGCGACGATTCCTTATCCGCCGTCGCGTTTCGAGAAGCTTTTCCTGCCCGACGCCGACCGCATTCTCGAAGCCGTTGACCGGACGCGAGAATATTAGTGAGCGCGTCAAAGTAGCAATGAAAAGGCATAGATACCTATGAGTCAGTTTCTGCTTCCCGACCTCGGCGAGGGCCTGGAAGAGGCGCAGCTGGTGGCGTGGCTGGTGCAGGTGGGCGAGACCGTTCATCTCAATCAGGCCATCTGCCAGGTCGAGACCGCCAAGGCGCTCGTAGATATTCCGTCGCCCTATGCGGGGACGGTGCGCATCCTGCATGCCCAGCCTGGCGATACGGTGCTGGTGGGCGCGCCATTGATAACTATCGACGAGGCGATTATAGGCGTCCAGACTCACGTCGCGGACGACGACCATCCGGCAGTGCTGGTGGGCTACGGCTCGGCGGGGCCAACGGCGACCTTTGCGCGGCGTCGGCGCGGGTCGGCCGCTGCTTCAGCTCCGACCGTCGTTCAGGAGATCAAGGCCAGCCCGTTGGTGCGCAAGATTGCCCTGGAGCGCGGCATAGACCTCGCCACCATCCAAGGGACCGGCCCCGGTGGGCGCATCCGCACCGAAGACCTCGATGCTGCGGCGCCTGTCGCCAGCCAAGGACCGACCGCGCCAGTTGTGGCCGACGACGAGGAGCGCATCAGCACGGTCGGACTGCGTAAGGCGATTGCCGCCAAGATGATGAAGTCGGCGACGACGATCCCGCACTTTGTCGAATATAGCCTGTTCGATGCTTCCGCTGTGAGCGCGCTGCGCGACCAGATGCGCGGCGAGGGTGGCGCGTTCGCTGGCCAGCGGCTGACCTTCCTGCCGTTCTTCGTGCGGGCCATCGTCGCGGCGGTGCGGCAGTATCCCATCATGAACTCGCGCTGGGACGAGGAAGGCAATGCCATCGTGGTCAAGCACAGCATTTCGGTGGGCATTGCCACCGATACCGAGCGTGGGTTGATCGTGCCAGTCATCCACAACGCGCACGCGATGAGTTTCGCGGAGATCGCCGCCGAGATCGAGCGGCTGGTGCCATTGGCGCGGGCGGGCAAGCTCGATGCGCGCGCGATGAGCGGTGGAACGATCACCATCACAAACGTCGGCGCGGCGGGTCCGGTGGATACTGGCGCGCCGCTCATCAACACGCCCGAGGCGTGCGTCGTGGGCTTCGGCGCGATCAAGCTGCGGCCCACGGTCGTCGGCGAGCAGGTTCTGGCGCGTGCCAGCGCGTGGATATCTATCGCCTGCGATCACCGAATAGTGGATGGGGCGACGGCGGCGCAGTTCATGGGCGCGCTCGTCGCCGGGCTGGAGAACCCCGACGCGCTGGTGCGGTAGCGCTAACCTTCAAGCAGGCCGCGTCGCATCGCGTATTTCACCAGCTCGGCGCGGCTGTGCAGGTTGAGCTTGTCCATCACATGAGTGCGGTGGGTATCGACCGTCTTGGGACTGATGAAGAGCCGCTCGCCAATCTGGTTGTTGGTGTAGCCCTCGGCCACCAGCTTGAGGATCTCGCGCTCGCGCTCGGTCAGCCCGCTGTAGCTATCGTGCTCCTCGCCCGCGCGCACCCGCTGCATATAGTCGCCGACCATCATCGCCTGGGCAGGTGGGGAGAGATAGAAGCGGCCCGCGAAGACCGAGCGAATCGCCGAGATCAGCTCGGTATCGGCGGCCTCTTTGAGGATGTAGCCCGACGCGCCCGCTCGCAGCACCTGGAAGAGATATTCCTCGTTCTCATGCATCGTCAACACCAGCACGCGCGTCTCTGGCAGCAGCTTCTTCACCTGGCGCGTCGCCTCGATGCCATTCAACTCAGGCATCGTGATATCCATCAGGATGACGTCTGGTTGCAGGCGTAGCGCCTCGGCAATCGCCTGCCGCCCATCGCTCGCCTCACCGACGATCTCGATATCTGGCTGCACGCTCAGCATCATCTTCAGGCCCGCCCGCAGGATGGTGTGGTCATCGGCAAGCAGCACGCGAATTGGCCCAGAATCTACTGCGTCTGGGACTGCGTCCTCGGTCTCAATCGCTCCCGGTATGAGATTTGTGCTATCGGCATTCATTCGCTTCTGCTCACCTGTTATCCTGATATCTGTATTCCATGCCCCATTGACCAATTATCCAGCGACCTGGCTTTGAGAAGGAGTCGGCATTGCGGACTCCGCAGGATGCGGCAAGCGCTTCACTGGAATCCGCACGCTGATTGTCGTGCCGTGGTCGTTCTGCGACTGGATATCTACCGACCCGTTGAGCAGCGATGCTCTCTCCATCATACCGCCCAGGCCAAGCCCCCGATCCTGCCACGGCGTGCGCAGGACCGCGGGCGCGTCGAAACCGCAGCCATCATCGGCGATGCGCACGTTGATCGCGGCGGATCCCTCGGTTAGCGTCACCCAGGCTTTGTGGGCGTGGGCGTGCTTGGCGGTGTTGGTCAGCGACTCCTGGATGATACGGTAGATCGCCGTCTCCATCTCGGCTGGCAATCTTTCTTTCAGGCCCGACGCGGAAAAATCGACATCTATGCCGCATTTCTGCTGGTACTCTTTGATATACCAGCGCAGCGCGGGCAGCAGCCCCAGGTCGTCCAGCGCGCTCGGACGCAGATCTATGCTCAGGTTACGGACCGCACGCAGTGTCTGGTGCGCCAGCGCGCGAGTGTCGGCGATGCGTATCCGCGCGGTTTCTGATCCCACCGACTCTTCGAGCATGGCTAGGCTGATGAGCAGCGACGTCAGCACCTGGCTCGTCTCGTCGTGCAGCTCGCGGGCGATGCGCTTGCGCTCCTGCTCCTGCGCATGCAGAATCTGGATGGCGCGCGACTTGGAAAGCTCGTCGATGGCTGCCAGCATCGTATTGAATGTCTTCGCCAGCGCGTCGGCGTCTGGATCGAAGCCGTTGACCGGCGCTTTGGAGGTCATGTCGCCCGCTTGCGCCTGTTGCATCGTCTCGCGTAGCCGGGTGAGCGGACTCAGGGCATATTTGAGCAGCGCGTAGTTGATGACGACGCTGATAATCAGGCCGAGCAGCACGAAGCCGACCAGCACGACCAGGCTATTGGTGTCTTTGAGCCGGGTGGCCAGATAGGTGCCGAGAGTCGCGCCAAGCAGGATCACCAGACTATTCGCGAACAGCACCTTGTAGAGCAGTGGCAGCGCGAGCAGATTATTCAGCCGCGCTGTCAGCCGCGCCGAAAGCGTCCCATGCGATTGTTCCGAGCTGACCATGGCCCCGCTCACTACTGTGCCTGCCGCAACATGTGGCTATTCTCATTGTACGCTGGCAGGTATCCCCTGTCAAAAGCGCACGCGGGTGGCATGTTGCTCGCTTTACTCGTGTTATCACTCCGCGCTGCCCAGGAGAACGCGGCGCAACTCGCCGGGGATCGGAGTGGCGCGCTCGGTTGCGGGATCCATGGAAACGATGGTCATGCGGCCAGTGGCGAGCGTTGGCGCATCGGATGACGCGGCTCCAGCTGGATATGCCGCGAAGGCAACCGTCCACGAAGTGGTACCCACCCGCTCGATCCGCGCCGTGACATCGATCTCGTCGTCGTAGCGGATTGCGCCCTGGAAGTCGCATTCGAGATGCACGCGCGGGAAGGCGTACGACTTGAGCGAGGTGGCGTACTGGAAGCCGAGCGAGCGCATCAACTCGTGCTCGGCGACCTCCATGTAGCGAAACATGGCCGTGAAGTGAATGCGCATGCTGCTATCTGCATCGACAAATGGAACGCGGACGTGGATGGTAACGCTGGGCATGGGCTATCCTTGATTGGGAAGGTATTTGTTGAGCAGCAGCGCGTAACGTTCGCGGGCGTTGGCCGGAATGGCGGCTCGGTCGGTGAGGATCGCGTTCGCGAGGGCGCTGGAGCAGCCGCACGTTGAAGCCGAGCGGTCGGCGGGCAGTTTTCCTGCAAGCACGCGGATAATCCGCTGGGCGTTGGCGACGTTTTTGTGTAGATTGGCGACCACCATCTCCACCGTCACCGTCTCCTCGCTCTCGCGCCAGACATCGTAGTCGGTGACGCACGCAATCGTCGCATAGCAAAGCTCGGCCTCGCGTGCCAGCTTCGCCTCGGGCAGCGCCGTCATGCCAATCAGGTCGCAGCCAAGCTGGCGATAAATGTTCGACTCTGCCTTGGTTGAGAAAAGCTGCCCCTCGATGCAGACGAGTGTGCCGCCGCGGTGACTGGTCACGTCGGCCATGCCCGACATCGTCTCCCAAAGCAGACCGCTCAGGTGTGGGCAGAAGGGGTCGGCGAACGAGGCGTGGACGACTACGCCGCCCTCGAAGAACGAGCCGGGCCGCAGTCTGGTGCGGTCGAAGATCTGGTCGGGTATCACCAGGTGGAGGGGCGCATAGTCCTCGCGCAGACTGCCGACGGCGCTGACCGAGAATACCCACTGCACGCCTAACCGCTTGAGCGCCCAGACATTGGCGCGCGATGGTACTTCGGTCGGATTGAGCCGATGGCCGCGTCCGTGGCGGGGCAGAAACGCCAGGGAGACATCGCCCAGGCGTCCCACGGTGATTGCGTCGCTGGGAGCGCCAAATGGCGTCTCGACGCGCACATCCTGGACATCGCTCAGCCCATCCATCTGATAGAGGCCGCTCCCGCCGATGACTCCTATCGTCGCCTGTGGCAAATCAGCCATCCCGCCCTCCCTGTAATGTGCTCATACTATCGATTGCCCCAACCGTACACGCCGGAGACATCCTCATCCGTGGACGTGACGACGAAGCGTATCGGCACCGTCTGGTCGCCGCCGTTCGTGCGAATCGCCACATGGCAGGCGTATTGCCCCACTTTCAGCCCGCTTGTGTCGATCGTGATGCTCAGGCTCGTGGTGTCGCCTGTGATCTTCTTCGGCGAGATGCGCAGGCAGTCGGCATTGGCTTCGACCTGCCCATTCAGCGCGCCCTCCCCGCGATTGCCGACCTCCAGCGGGAACGTCGCCGAGCCACCAGCCGCGATGTACCCCGCGTCGAGCCGTAGCGGACGTACCAAGAGCCTCGGCGGAATGACCGTTTTGGGCACACTGCTGTTGCTGCCGCCGCCGCTCGTATTTCCCTTCGTACGGCTCGCTGGCGCACCTGTGGGCTGGCGCGGACGCTTTGGTAGCGTATCGGGAATCGGCGCTGGGATGGGATGCCTCCCGCTGGATGATCCGACGCCTGAACGTTCGGCCCAGATCGTCGCCTCCAGCGCCTCGCCCATTTTCTCTGCCGAGACGAAACGGTCCGCCGACGCGAGATTCATCGCCTGCTGGATGATGCGCTCGACCGGCTCCGGTATGGCGGCTACATGCGCACGCAACGCTGTGAGCGGCTGGCCATTCATCCGCTGCGGCGCCGACTCGGGCACACGCCCGGTCATCAGATGGTAGAGTGTTGCGCCGAGCGCGTACAGATCGGAACGTGGCTCGGAGCGCCCGGCGTATTGCTCTGGCGGCGCGTAGCCGTCGGTGCCAAGCTGCGTCGTATCGCGCGAGCGGGCGGAGTAGAACCAGCGCGCGATGCCGAAGTCAATCAGCTTGATCTGGCCATCAGGGGTGAGCATCACGTTGGGCGGTTTGAGGTCGCGATAGACGATGGGTGGCTGTTGTTGGTGCAGGTAGGCCAGCACATCGCAGAGTGTCAGGCCCCATTCGACGGCGCGCCTCCATTCGATGGGATGTTGCAGCGCCATCATCTCGTCTTCGAGGGTGTATCCGGGCACGTATTCCATCACGAGGTAGTGGTGACCCTCCTCGACAAAGATGTCGCGGACACGCGCCAATGCGGGATGATCGAGCGCCGCGAGCATGCGCTCCTCACGCATGAAGCTGTTGATGGCGGTATCGCGCTCTTCCGTGGTCTGTTGCGTTTCGCGCATCTCTTTGAGGGCGACAAAGACGCCGTCATCCAGGGTATCGCGCGCGAGGTAGACGGCGCTATGACCGCCCTGAGCGAGCTTATGATCAATGAAGTAGCGTTGGCGTAGTAGCGCTCCGGGAGGAATCTGGCCGGGTCTGTGAAGGGCTATCTGGCGTCCCTGTATGCTGGCCCCACAGCCTGGACAAAAAAGCGCATCAGGTGGGAGGCGATGACCACACCGTGCGCAGGATACGTCGGACTCCATGCCAGCTCCTGCCGGGTCGGAGAATGCCGGACTGGCCGGTAATCTCAGCTTGGCGAACGTAGGTGGCGTGCGGTCGCCTGATTCCGCCGGAAGCATTGTAGCATACTGTGGGCGTCTACCGATAGCGATTGCCGACTGGCTGTGCGAGACCCGCTTTCAAGCAGGGCGCATGCCAATAACGGCTGCCTTCTTTCGCTTGCTGTTGATCCTGTGCATGTGCTACACTTGATCAGATTGTACGGTGATTCTGGGAAAGCAGCCTGTCCACACAATTGATCCACTTTGGCGCGCGTTCTTTGTGAGCGATGAAGCCCTGGATTACACGAGTTTGCGGTGGGCAGAGCTTAGTACTGGAGGTTTTGGGTTTTTGGCTATCAACAGGGACTTTCGGGGAGACAACCGCGCACGGGAGACACGTGTCAATGAGCGAATTCGTGCGCGCGAGGTGCGGCTGATTGACGAAGACGGCCAGATGATCGGCGTCATGACATCTGGGCAGGCGCTATCCATGGCGCGCGAGCGCGGGCTGGATCTGGTGGAGGTATCGCCGATGGCGACGCCGCCAGTCTGCAAGCTGATGGACTACGGGCGGTTCAAGTACGAGCAGTCCAAGAAAGAGAACGAGGCCCGCAAACACCAGAAGATCTCGGAATTGAAGGAAATCCGTCTGAGTCCGCGCACTGACGACCATGACCTTTCTGTGAAAGTACGCAAGATCGAAGAATTTCTCGGCGAGGGCGATAAGGTCAAGGTTGGTGTCCGGTTCCGCGGACGCGAGCTGGCGCATCCCGAGCTTGGCCGTCAACTCCTGGAGAAAATTGTCGCTGCCCTGAAGAGTATCGCCGTGGTCGAACGCCCGCCGCTTATGGAGGGCAAGATTATGTCGCTGATCGTGACGCGCGCGCCTGGATGGGAGCCGCCCAAGAAGGTCGCCCCGGTTCCGCGGTCCCGCAAGAATAGCCACGGCCCCGCGACGCAAGCCAGCGCCGCGGACGACGCATCTGCTGACACAGAGCCGTCATCGCAGCCTGCGCCAGTCCCCGTTGAAGACCAGGAAGACCAGGCCGAGCTCTAGTCTCTCGGCGCTCTGACACCGTGGTCGCTGTATCACTGGCATCCTGGCAAGAACGGCCATGCAACACAATGTTGTATGGCCGTTGTCGTCGTCTCAGGTTGTTATCTCAGCCTGCGTGTTTGAACCCCGCAGCGAGCATGGTCAGCGGCTCCGCCCGACGCAGTACCGTTGCGCCTTCCACCTGGGCCAGCAGCAGTGTCGAGTCACCCGCGAGCATCTCATCCCGCACCCGGCATTCGACGTATGCCAGCCCCGCCGACAGCACCGGGCAGCCAGTCTCGCCCGTGGCAAACACAACTCCTTCTAATTTCTCTGGGTGCTTGTCGAAGGTCTTTCCCAGCAGCCCGGCGAGGTCGCGCTGATCGGATGCGTAAACATTGACGGCGAAGAGACCGGTGCGGCGGATGATGGGCAACGAGACCGAGTCGTTCTCGATTGAAAGAACCACCAGGGGCGGATCGAATGATACCTGCGAGACCCAGTTCGCGGTAAAGGCGTTGCGCTGCTGCTCATCGCCGGTGGTGATGGCATACAGACCATACGTGAAGAGGCGCAGCGCCTCTTTTTTCGCGACTTCGTCCATTAATTTCTTCACCTCTTCGCTACAAAAGAAGTCCCGAGCACCGCGTATCCGACTCCTCGCTCATAGGATGTCACGGCGCAGCAGACGGCCTGTTGCGTGCGAGTCCGTGCGGGATGCTCCCTTGACCATGTTGGCCTTTGCGTGGCATACTATATCCTAGCAGGTTAGTCAGGATTAGCAAAGTGTGCGGTTCTCTCACGGCGTGCATCCAGCGTTGGCGTGATCGGGCCGCAAGCGATTCGCGTGTAGATGATGTGGGTATTCCCAAGGGATTTAGAGACTCCAGTGCCTGCGGTCAAGTGGAGGCAGAATAGTGGCAACTGATACAGCAGTCGGCAACGACCTCGAACAATATAAGTGGGGCTTTAGCAAGCCTGAGAACTATGTCTTCAAGTCTCGTAAGGGTCTCTCGCACGAGATTGTCGAGGAAATCAGCCAGCTCAAGGGCGAGCCGCAGTGGATGCGCGACTTCCGTCATAAGAGTCTCGACCATTTCCTGAAGCGCCCAATGCCGACCTGGGGCGGCGACCTCAGCGGCATTGACTTCGATGACATCTACTACTACATCAAGCCGACTGAGAAGGCTGGCGCGACCTGGGACGACCTGCCCGAAGAGATCAAGGACACGTTCGACAAGCTGGGCATCCCCGAAGCCGAGCGCAAGTATCTCGCGGGCGTTGGCGCGCAGTACGAAAGCGAGGTCATCTACCACAAGGTTAGAGAAGATCTCGAAAAACAGGGCGTTATCTTCGTTGACCCGAACACAGGCCTCCGCGAGCACGAAGACCTCTTCCGCAAGTACTTTGCGACGGTGATCCCCCCGAACGACAACAAGTTCGCCGCACTCAACAGCGCCGTCTGGAGCGGTGGCAGCTTCATCTACATCCCGAAGGGCGTGCGCGTCGAGATTCCGCTTCAGGCGTATTTCCGCATCAACGCCCGCAACATGGGGCAGTTCGAGCGGACGCTCATCATCGCCGACGAAGACAGCTACGTACATTATGTCGAGGGCTGCACGGCGCCTACCTATACCTCGGACAGCCTGCATAGCGCGGTGGTGGAGATCATCGTCCACAAGAATGCGCGCGTGCGCTACACGACGATTCAGAACTGGTCGAAGAACGTTTACAACCTCGTCACCAAACGCGCCGTTGCCCATGAGGGCGCGACGATGGAATGGGTGGACGGCAATTTAGGGTCGAAATTGACCATGAAGTACCCGGCGGTGTGGCTGATGGGCCAGCACGCGCGCGGCGAAGTGCTCTCGGTGGCGTTCGCCAGCGACGGCCAGCACCAGGACGCGGGCGGCAAGGTTGTTCATATCGCGCCGAACACCTCGTCGCAGATCGTGTCGAAGTCCATCTCGAAGGGCAGCGGCCGGTCCAGCTACCGGGGTTTGCTCAAGGTCCAGAAGGGCGCCACCAATGTCAAGTCCAACGTGCGCTGTGACGCGCTGCTGCTGGACGAGGCCAGCCGGACCGACACCTATCCCTACATCGAAATCGAGGAAGAGGATGTCGAGGTCGGGCATGAGGCGACCGTCTCGAAGGTGGGCGAGGAGCAGCTCTTCTACCTGATGAGCCGCGGCCTCTCCGAGAGCGAAGCCTATACCATGATCGTGAGCGGCTTCATCGAGCCAATCGCCAAAGAGTTGCCGCTGGAATACGCCGTCGAATTGAATCGACTGATCCAGCTCGAAATGTCCGGCTCGGTTGGATAAGCCGTGACTTTGCAGGTAGCAGGCGATGTATTTGCTGCCAGCATGGGTGATACTGCGGCAGCCTCCGTCGGGAGAGACGTACGACCAAACGAGTGAGACACGTTCGTAGGGTTCGAGATAGTTTCGGCGGGGCGGCTCTGGCTGCTCCGCCTTCATTTTTCTGCGTGCAATGGTGTGTGCAAAGGGGATAGTGTCATGACTGCACCTGTGGCCAGACGCGGCTTCAGTGAAGAGGCGATACACGCGCTGAATGAGCGACGGGGCGAACCAGCCTGGATGCAGGAGCGCCGGTTGGACGCCTGGAAGATCTATGAGAACCTGCCGATGCCTACCCGCCAGGACGAAGAGTGGCGGCGGACCGACCTGCGCGCGCTCAAACTCGATGACATCGCGCCGTTCGCCGACGTGTCGGAAGCTACGACCAGTCTGCTGCCACCGTCTGAGCGCGAGGAAGCGTTCGCGGGCGTTCTGGGACTTCGCGATGGCGAACAGGTCGAGCGTACGCTCCGCGATGACCTGCGCAGTCAGGGAGTTATCTTCACCGACCTGCGGACCGCTGTCCGTGAGCACGGCGACCTGGTGCGCAAGCACTTCATGACACGCTGCGTGCCGCCGAGCGATAGCAAATTCGCCGCATTGCATGGCGCGTTCTGGCAGAATGGCGTCTTTCTCTACGTGCCCAGGGGCGTCATCATCGCCGAGCCGTTCCGTGTTATCATCTCCGCCGCGCTGCATCATTCGGCCAGCCTCACGCATACCCTGGTGGTGCTGGACGAGGGCGCGCAGGCGACGCTCGTCGAAGATGCCGCCTCGGACGAGACGACCGAGCAGGGGCTGAGCAGCCGGGTTGTCGAGCTCATTCTCGAGCGCGCAGCCGTTTTGCATTGTGTCGGCACGCAGCGCTTGGGGCGCGCGGTCTACGATTTTCATACCGAGCGCGTGCTGCTTGGGCGCGACACCACAGCAACGTTGCAGACCATCGAGTTGGGCAGCCGCCTGACCAAAGGACGTGTCGAGGCGATTCTGGGCGGCGATGGCGCCAGCGTCAAGCTGCTGGGGCTATACGTCGCCGACGGCAAGCAGCATATGGACCGCTATACACTGCAAGATCATCGCGCCGCGAGTGGCACCAGTGACTTGCTCTTCAAGGGCGTCGTCACCGATGAGGCGCGCTCGGTCTTCTCCGGGCTTATTCGCGTGACGCCTGAGGGCAAAGGGACAGCGGCTTACCAGCAGAATCGCAATCTGCTGCTCAGTCGCACGGCGCGGGCCGACTCAATCCCAAATCTGGAGATCGGCGCAAACGACATCCTCGGCTGCACCCACGGCGCGACGGTTGGCAAGGTCGATGAGGAGCAGCTCTTCTACCTGATGTGCCGCGGTCTGAGCCGGGTAGAGGCGACACGGCTGATCGTCGAGGGCTTCGTGGATCCGCTCGTGGCGATGGTTCCCGTGGCGGGGCTACGTGATACATTGCGGCGCGAGATTGCCGCGCGTGTTGGCGAGGCCGAGACGGCGCGGGCGTCTTAGCGGTCGCCTTATGTAGCCACTCTGGGACATGCGGCGCCTGTTGATGTGATCGAATCATTGTGCCAGGAGAGGAATACCATGGCAATCGTCGAGATTGGGCCGGAGAGCGATATTCAGCCGGGTCAGTCGGCGTGCGTCGTAGTTGACGATATACCCATCGCGATCTTCAATGTGAATGGCGAATATTACGCCATCGGCGATACCTGTACCCATGAGGATTTCTCGCTCTCGGAAGGCGAGGTCTTCAACGATGCGACCGTTGAATGCGCGCTGCATGGCTCGCGGTTCGATCTGCGTACCGGCGAGGCGCTTTCGCTGCCAGCCACTGGTTCGGCGGGCAGTTACCAGGTCTGGGTCGAAGACGGCGTCATCAAGCTGGAGGCGCCGTAGAGGCATGTGAGGCAACACGCTACAGCACATCGAGCGAACAGGCGCATCTGGAGCAGTCCAGGCGCGCCTGTAGTGTATTACCTACTGACTGTGGTCCTGGATTACGCGGGGACGAAGACCGTATCAGCAGTGAGGCTCTCATCTCCAACTGTCGCGCTGGCCGTCACAAATATCGGTGTCCCCCTGACCCCACCGAAATTGACGGTGAAGGTGGCTAACCCATAGCCGTCGGTATTGGTTGGCCCCAGTTTGACAACCGAGCCACCAGGCATCTGCACGGAAAGCGTCACCGGAATCTGTGGGATTGGCGCGACATCCTCGGTCAAGCGGACAAAAACCTTGACCGACCCACCTCCAGGCGCATTGTTGGACATCCATGCGCCAATCTGATATTTGGGCGCCTCCGGGGTCGGCACGATTCCCTCTGAGCCAGGCTGAACGACCACTCCATTGCTGTAACTGCTAATGGTTGGAACTGCGGCGGGGATGGTCAAATGGTCTGTTGCGTGATGCAGGTACGAGGCCGCCACAGCCGCGCCGAATGCGGCTACCGACAGCGTCAGCACAAGCGAGAGCAGCACTAGCGCGGTCCTGCGAAACTGCTTCCACCCGTCGTGAGTACGCTCGCCCAGTGCGAACGCCTCGTCTCGCGTGAACACCTGGCCCGAAATGCTATCAGGAATGTTGATGAGTTCTGGATCCATGTCAAACGCAAAGTCAGACGGATCCTCCTCTAGGGTAGTATCCTCGTCACTGTCTTCGTCATCTGGCCAACGGTAGTGTGGTTCACCGAAGTCAGACTCATCGAAGTCGCGCACTTCACGTTCATCGCTGCGCAGAAATGGTTGCGTGATGGACTGTGCGCTTAGCACAGGCACGACGACTGGCTGGTCATCCGAGAGTGGCGCGGACACATCAGCATCTGGCGGCTCAATTCCTGATGGATAGACAACCCTCCGTGTATGAACAGCATCTGACGTTGCGGTGGGACTCTCGGCGAATGAGGCGGCCTCATATGCGAATGCCGTCTCAGTCGGGGGCGGTGCGCGCCGGGACGCTGATGCCGCAATCGGCGATGGCGTGGTCTGGTGGCTTTCTATAGGTGACATGTGCTCATCGCGTCGTGGATTCTCGCTGTCCATGCTTCCTCCAGAGCAAATATCCGGCAGCGGCGCATGACGACTGCTCGCTATCGTGGCGAAAGGGCGCAAAAATGAGCATTAGCCAGAGGCATCACCGGGTATCATGCGATGAAATCTATCAGAGAATTACCAGCCAGGCAATACCCACCCGCCACTCTCAAATGCTCATCAACTAGGACGAGCGACTACTCATCACGGATACGGCGGAGCCATTGTTCCGCGCCTTCGATTGCCTGCTCGCCAGTTGGCAGCTCACCGTCCCTTGGGATTTTATGAATCCCTGAGGCATCAAATGGGATCACTGGCTCGTCGGGCTGCTCGGGTGCCGTGCCTCGCGCTTCGAGATCGTGGACATACGCCGACGCTGTAGGATCCTCCGCGACCAGCGATGAGACTCGTTGAGTAAAGCGCTGTGCCGCCCGCGACAATTCCTTGAGCTGAAGCTGGAATCCTTTCAAAAGATCGAGTTTACGCAGAAGCGCCTCGGAGACGGGAAGATTGGGAGTGGCCGAGACATAATGTGGCGCGGTTCCCCAGAGGCTGATGGTGGGTATCGCCTGAGCACGCGCCATATCCTGCAATACAGCGACGATCCCTGAAGGACCAGAATACCTGGTTCGCTCGATGTCACATTGCTCCAAACGTTTGAGGTAATCTTCGGTGGTGGCGGCGCCGCCAATCTGCACCGGCGCGGTATGTGGCACCTCCGCCACCAGCGCGCCCAGGATGATAATGTCCTCGACGTGACACAGGCGTGCGACATCCAGTACTTCGCGCGCAAACGTGCGCCAGCGCAGGTGTGGCTCATCGCCGAGCAGCAGAATAACATCCCCCCCGGTGGACTGATTGGGCTGATTGGTCTCGGTCGAATCTGCGTCGGTCTGGACCTTCGTCTGCGCGATATAAAAGCGGTTTGCGGGCCACGACACGCGACGTAACATCCCACGATTGACGCGAATGGTTGGGCGCGTCTGAGTGAAATCGAAGAACTCCTCGCCATCGATTTCGGCAAACGAATTAGCGTCCCACTGGTTGACCAGGAACTTGATTGCCCAGGTGGCCGCCTCCGCCGCGTCATTCCACCCATTGAAGGCAGCGATGAGTGTCGCGCGTTCGGTGGCTGGAAGTTCCGAGACTCGCACATGCTCCATCGTTATCGCCTCCTCTATTCATGTGGAGCGCGCGTTCCTCCAGCACGATAATCACTGGAAGAACTGGCCTTGACTCCTTTAGGTGCGTTTGGGCGTGTTTGAGGACAGTATACCACCGCGTCGCCACATCAACGCTTTCTCCGGGATTCGTAACCCTCGGATGACTTGGCGCTGGTAACAGGCACGTCAAATTTGCGATCTCTCGGGGTCGCTGCCGTTTTGGCTCGCTGGTAGGCGTCGCTGGCGCCACTGCCATTTTGTTTGCCAGTGGTGTGGCCATTGGATGTACCATATGACTTGGCATTGCCGACGCTACTCGTTTTGCCAGTCGCCTTGCTGCCACGCTTCCCATTGTGATTGCCTGGCGCGTGCCCAGAGTTATGCCCATTTGAGCGGCGCGGGTGGGGCCGCTCAACCAGGAGTCCCGCGGTCTCGGCGTCCTCGATGGTATAGCGGTAGCCCTGTTCCGTCAGGAAAAGCTGGCGATTAGCGGAAAACTCCTGGTCGCGCGTATCACGGGTGACGATGGTATAAAAGTGCGCCGGGCGGCCGTCCAATTTGGGGCGCAGTAACCGTCCCAAACGCTGGGCCTCCTCCTGGCGCGAGCCGAACGTTCCCGACACCTGAATCGCGACGTTGGCGTCTGGCAGATCTATGGCGAAGTTGGCGACCTTGCTCACGACCAGGCGCTTGAGCGCGCCCTGGCGGAACTGGTCGTACAGCTTCTCGCGCTGGGTATTTGTGGTCCGCCCGGTAAGCAGTGGCGCGTCGAGCATCTCCGCCAGATATTTGAGCTGATCGAGATACTGTCCGATGACCAGCACCTGATCTTCCGCGTGGCGTCGAATCAACTCATCGACGACGCGCATCTTGACCGGGTTCTCAGCTGCCATGCGGTATTTTTCGCGCTCCTCAGAGACCGCGTAGATCAGGCGCTCTTCTGGTTCAAGCGCGACGCGAATCTCATAGCACTCGGCCGTTGCGATCCATCCCTGACGTTCGAGTTCGCGCCAGGGCACGTCGAAGCGCTTCGGGCCGATCAAGCCAAAGACATCGGCCTCGCGCTCATCCTCGCGCACCAGTGTCGCCGTGAGTCCGAGACGGCGGCGCGCCTGAATTTCAGCGGTAATGCGGAAGATCGGCGCGGGCAGCAGATGCACCTCATCGTAGATAATGAGGCCCCAGTCGTGCTCGGTCATCAGGCCAAAGTGGGGAAAGTCGCCATCTTCACTTGGGCGATAGGTCAGCATCTGATACGTCGTGACCGTCACCGGCCGAATGTCCTTGCGCTCGCCAGTATACTCGCCCACCTGATCAGCGGTCAGTGTCGTCTTATCGAGCAGCTCGCTGATCCACTGGCGCACCGCAACCGTGTTAGGGGTAAGAATGAGCGTTGACCGCTGCACCGCAGCCATGGCTCCGATGCCGACGACCGTCTTGCCCGCGCCACAGGGCAAGACCACTACACCGCTTCCCCCGCTCACGCCGCCACCCGCATGGAAAGCCGCGACAGCGTCTTCTTGATAGGGGCGTAGGTGAAATGGCTCACCGGAGCGTGCAGTCTCGCGTCTGGCAAATGCCAGGCCCTCGCCATCGGTGTATCCCGCCAGATCCTCCGCGGGGAAGCCAATAGCAACCAGCGCCTGCTTGATGTGGCCACGCCGGGCTGGGTCTACGATCAGCGTGTTAGCATCGCGTTGTTCCACAATGAACGGCTGCATCCGTTTTTGGCGCGAGACCTCGACAATGAGCGCGACATCGCCAGAGATGAGCGCCAACTGCTGTCCATCGCGTATGAGTTTCAGTCGTCCATACCGCCCGATGTATTCACGAATATCAGTGACTATGTTGGGTGGCAGGTCGTATTTCGTGAATTGATCGAGTAATGCCAGCACACGCGCGGCGTCTAGCCCTGATGCGGCGGCATTCCAGAGCGAGAGCGGCGTGAGCCGATACGTGTGGATGTGTTCTGGAGATTTCTCCAGCTCCGCAAATTGCGCCAGTGCGTCGCGGGCCTCGGCATAGAGGGGATGGTCCACCTCCAGCAAAATAGTGCGGTCGCTCTGCACGATCATTGGATTCGTCGTCTGTATCGGCACGGTGGTATTCGCCCCACTGCTAATGACTAGAGGTCATCGGATCGATGTGAGATGTTAGACGCCGGGCGTCTCTGCCCAGCGTTGAATGTACTGCACGACAACACTCGTCGCGACGGCTTCGTAGCCGCGCATCAGATGGCGCGCTCCCGATATTACCCGCAGGTTGCGCGCGCCTGGCAACTCAGCGATCCAGGGTTCAAGCTTATGACGAGGCGACACTTCGTCGTACTCACCAGTGAGAAAGAGCCGGGGGCGCTCAAATCGTCCCAGTTCAGGAGTCAACCGGAAGACTGGCGGGCTTATGGCCACTACCGTCTTGACGCGCGGGTCATGGACCGCATAGGCAAGCGCAACATATGCGCCGAACGCATGACCGATCAGGCAAAGCTTCTCGGGATTGGCCTCGGTCTGTGACCGCGCGGCTTCAATCGCTCCCGCGACATCAAGCGGCTCCAACCGTCCATCTGTCTGCTCTCCTTCGCTGGCGCCGACGCCGCGAAAGTTAAAGCGTAACACGATCACCCCCGCTGTCGCAAGCGTGGACGCAAGCTGGCGCAGCAGCGGGTCATCCATCGAGCTGCTCGCCGGTTGTGGGTGGCACAACACAGCCACTGCGTAGCCATGCTCAGGCGGTTGCGCGACTGGCTGCGCCACGGCGCCTTCGAGCATCACCGTTGGTCGCCCCGCCGAGGGAAACCGCACCTGACGCTCGATGAAGTCTGCCATTGGTCCTTCTAACCTCCATCCGCGTCGCATGAGACGTGAACAGCATTCACGAGCGCACATGCGCACGCTCACGTGCTGTGAAACGCAAATCGAGAGGCGTATCCTGGTCACTATATCCTGTGTAGGCAGCAGGCGTCAATCAGAGGGTCAGCATGCGGGCGAGCATCCATTTCGCGATTCATCGCGCCCGCCAGGCAATTTTTACACAGCAAGTAGTCAATGTCGTACGTTACACGTAGGGGATCCAGGCGGGGTCTTCGTCGCGCAGCGATTGATTGTCGGAATCGTTGTCTATGCCCTCAGGATGGTGGAGGCGGGTTAATCGATCGACCTCGTTGCGGCGGTAGAGGCGCATGCGTTTGATTCCCTGACGATAGCTGCGGAGCAGACCCCGGCTTACATACGCATAGAGAGTCGCCGGTTTTACTCCCAACAGAGCGCATGTCTCCTGTGCCGTCAGAAACTCTTCGCCATCCATCACAATCATGTCGG
>DATBIB010000073.1:0-9727 GCA_036557205.1 Ktedonobacterales bacterium
GGATCGAGCTTCTTGAAGGCGTCCACGATGGCGCGGCCGACAATCTTGCGATCGAAGAGCGAGGCGGCGCCGCGTGGGCGGCGAGCCTTGGCCTCACGGCTGCCGATGCGACCGGGTTTCTGTGGCGTCTGTGCCTGCGCCTGAAGCGAGTCCTTGGCCTCGGACGAAGGATTGGTCATACCGAATACACCTGCCTTTGCACGGCGCGCCAGTCGTACAGACGCGCCGTGAGGATATTCAGAAAGTCTTGCCTGCGAGCATCAACAACTGCTCGACGATGGCGCCGAGAGCGTACGCCGGGAAGTAGGTGAGCGCGCCGACAATCAGGATCACGCCGACGAGCAGTCCCGCGAAGAGCGGCTTGTTGGTCGGGAATGTCCCAGGACCAGCAGGCGCGATGTTCTTCTTCACCATGGATCCTGCAATGGCAAGCACTGGCACGATGAACGCAAAGCGCCCGATGATCATGGCAAACGCGCCGGTCCAGTTGTAGAAGGGTGTGTTGCTGCCAAGTCCAGCAAACGCCGAGCCATTGTTGCCGGTGGACGACTCGTAAATATAGAGGATCTCGCTCAGTCCATGCGGCCCAGGATTGGCGATGCGCGAGACGCCAGCGGGAATCGCGATGGCGATCGCGCTGAAGACCAGGATGCTCAGTGGCAGGATCAGTATGGCGAGCGCCGCCATCTTGATCTCATACTGCTCGATCTTCTTTCCTAAGTACTCGGGCGTACGTCCGACCATCAGGCCGGCGATGAAGACCGAGAGGATGGCGAAGACGATCAAGCCGTAGAATCCAGAGCCAACACCGCCGAAGACAATCTCGCCCAGCGCAATGTTGGCCAGCGGGACCAGGCCGCCGATGGGCGTGTAGCTATCGTGGAAGCCGTTGACTGCGCCACAGGAGGCGTCGGTGGTGATGGTGGCGAAGAGCGTGGAGGAGCCGATGCCGAAACGCAGCTCCTTGCCCTCCATGTTGCCGCCGGGCTGCGCCAGCGCCCACTCACTCGCTGTTTGGTTGACGCCGATTGCAGTCAACTCGGGGTTGCCGGCCTGCTCAGCGCCCAGCGCCACAAAGGCGCCGATGAGGAAGAGGAGGCTCACGGCGGAGAACAGGATCCAGCCTTGCTTGGTGTCATTGGCCATCTTGCCGAACATGTAGATCAAGCCAGCGCCAATCGAGAAGATCGAGAGCATCTCGATCAGATTGGAGAAGGGCGTCGGATTCTCAAACGGGTGAGCCGAGTTGGCGTTGAAGAAGCCGCCACCGTTCGTGCCTAGCATCTTGATCGCCTCCTGCGAGGCGACGGGGCCCTGCGCAATGAGCTGCTGGAACCCCTGGATGCCAGTCACCTGCGTGTAGGCGTTAAAGTTCTGCGGCACGCCCTGCCAGACGAGGAACAGCGCGAAAACGACGCAGATCGGCAGGAGAATGTAGAGCACACACCGGGTCAGATCGACCCAGAAGTTGCCCAGATGCTTGCCACTGCGACGCGTGATGCCGCGGATCACCGCCACCGCCAGTACGATGCCCACCGCCGCGGAGACAAAGTTATGGAAGGCAAGGCCAGCCATCTGCGTCAGATAGCTCATGGTCGTCTCGCCGCCATAGTTCTGCCAGTTGGTATTCGTCGTGAAGCTGGTGGCGGTGTTGAACGCCAACACGGGGTCCACTGCGACCTGGCCCTGCGGATTGAGCGGTAGGAGGTTCTGCAAGCGCTGGATGCCGTAAAGCAGTAGCATGCCCGCCGCACTGAAGAGCAGCATCGCGATGGTGTAGATCTTCCAACCCTGCTCTTTTTCCTCATCCACGCCACTCACCCAATAAATGGCGCGCTCCACGGGGCGCAACACCGGCGAGAGCCAAGTGCGCCGTCCCGCGAAGACCGCGTTGAGGTACAGCCCCATCGGCTTGGTGATGAGCAGCAGTAAGAGGAAATAGACGGCGATCGTCGCAACGCCGAAGAACGTAAAGGTCATGGTCTGACCTGACTTTCCATTGCAGTTCTCACTCCACTACCCAGTCCTTCCCTAGAAGGCGTCTGGGCGCAGCAGCGCGATCGTCAGATAGATCCCGATGCCCAGGGCCACCAGGCCCGCCAGCAGATACTCGATGTTCATCAATGCTTCCCTCGCGCCGTCTAGAGCTTTGCGCAGGCGTAGACAAAGGCGATCAACACAGCGAAACTTGCGATCGTGACGACGGCAAACAACAGATCAGCCATCCTCTCCCTCCTCTCTGGTGGAAGGTTGCTTGGTGAGCACGCGCTCGCTCAGGCGAAGCAGCGCCTCGATGGGAAACGGCTTGAGGAGCACCGCATCGGGGTGAAACTCCGCGAGGCGCTTGTCATGCGGACGGACCGCCGTCATGACGATCACAGCCGGCGGCGGTCGTGTCGCCAACCCTGGGTCTTCCCGCAAGCGGCGCAGGATATCCCAGCCGCTTTGGTCCGGCAGGTTGATATCGAGCAGGAGGAGATCGAACGGGATATTTCCCGCCACTGAGGCGTGCAAGGCGTCTAGCGCCGCCTCGCCGGTATCGGCCTCGACGACGTTGTAGCCACGCCGCGCCAGATTCAATGTCAGGATGCGACGCAGGGGGTTCTCATCCTCGACGATGAGCACATTCTGCATGGGGCTTCTCCCAGCTGCTTACCGGTGGATTATCAGCGTGGGCCATTCCGACAGGAATCGTGATAATTTGGCACGCACACGGACGATGGCGCGCTGAGCGGCGCCATGTGTCATGATAGATTGGATGCCATAACGGCCGCATAACAATTCGGTGGCCAGGCATAATTTTTTCGTAACGATTTCGCTATTGTGGAAATCAGTCGGATGTCAGCAGTCGGTAGCCGACGCCGGGGTCGGTCACGAGATACCGTGGGCGGGCTGGGTCTGGCTCAATCTTGTGCCGCAAGTGCCCAATGAAGTTGCGCAAGTATTGCGTCTCATCCTCATAGTGTGGCCCCCAGACGGCGTGCAAGAGCGTGCGATGCGTAATGACCCTGCCCGCATTGATGGCGAGATACTTGAGCACTTCATACTCGGTTGGCGTCAGATGCACCTCAGCGCCGTCCGTCGTCACCAGCCGCCGCTCGAAGTCAATCGCTAAGCCACCAGTCTGAAAGCGCGCAGCCCGTCCCGTGCCGCCTGCACGCTCCGCGACATGCCGCAGCGCCACACGGATACGTGCGACCAACTCGCTCATGCTGAAAGGCTTGGTGACGTAGTCGTCGGCTCCGAGCTCCAGCGCGGTGACCTTGTCAGCGTCAGCGGTGCGCACCGAGAGCACGATGATGGGAACCTGCGACCACTCGCGCACTTGGCGGCAGACCTCGAGTCCATCGATGTCCGGCAGCGTCAGATCAAGCAAGACGACATCGGGACGCCACTGGGCGATGCGCTCCATGCCCTCTTTGCCCGTCGCAGCCCACTCGACGACGAAGCCAGCGCCAGCCAGCCCTGCGCGCACCGCGCGGGCGACCTGCGCCTCATCATCGATGAAGAGCACCCGCGCGCCACTCGTCTTGGGAGTGATCTCGTGTGTCCCAGTTGCTTCAGGCTGATGTGAGCCCTGAGAGTCATCCATGGTTGGACTTCCCATTTCCAGTCCATTTCGGGTTCACCATCAATGTTTCTTTGTCAGTTGGAGATTCAGCGTAAGGCTCAACGAGATGGCGAGTGCCATTCGTAAGCTCCGTGGGGATGGGCAGGGTAAAGATAAACGTTGAGCCGCCGTCAGGCGTGCTCTCCACCCAGATGTTCCCGGCATGCGCGCGCACAATGCTGGCAGAAATCGCCAGGCCAAGACCCGTGCCGATGGGGGGATGCTTCGGATCCCAGGGCAAACTGACGTGCTGCACACGATAGAACTTGTCAAAGATCGCGCGCCGCTCGTTGATGGGAACGCCGATACCGTGATCGATAACGCGCACCTCAAGCCTGTGTGGGTCATCCAGCGTGCGCGCCCGGATCTCGATAGGCGCCTCTTTGGGCGAGTACTTGAGCGCGTTCTCGATTAGGTTGGTCAAGACCTGCTCGATCTGATTGTGATCCATCGGCGCAAGTCGCAGGTCGTAAGGAATGTCGAGCGTGATCGTGCGATTCCGTGTTTGGCCAGCGAGGTCCAGACGATCAAGCACAGGGGCGAGCGCATCCTGGAGCGCATACCATTCCTTCTGTGGTGTGGCGACACCCGCCTCCAGGCGCGAGAGATCGAGCAAATTGCTGACCAGCCGATTGAGTCGGTCCGCGCTCACATCAATCGACTCCAACAAGTCGCGCAGCTCCTCATCGCTCCACCGTATTCCCGGTTGCAAGAGACTGCTCGTCGCTGCTTTGATCGCCGCAAGCGGTGTGCGCAGGTCGTGGGTGACCGAGCCGAGTAAGGCGTTCTTCAGCTTGTCGCTCTCGCGTAACGCCTCAGCATGGATGGCTTCTTGTCGGAGGGTGTCGCGCTCGAGCGCCAGCGCCATCTGGTCACGGAAGGCCAGGAAGAGGCGCGGCTGTGACGCCTGGGATGGCGCCGAGTCCGCGTCTTGCGAGGAAGGACTGTCTGTCGCAGCCGCGGGGCTAGGTGTCTTCGTGCCTTCAGCAGCTGCTGGCGGAACGTCAATCAGGTGGCGCACCGCATCACGGCCGACAATGCCGAGCACACCAACGATCCGCTTGCCGCTACGCAAGGGAAGATAAAGGGAGATGGCACGCTGGGTGCCTTCCAGTGTTGCCACCTGGACGGTCTCAGATACCGACGATCCGGAGCGCAAGACATACGATGCGTTTGCCGCTAGTTTCCGTACCTGCAAGTCGAACGCCTCAAGCGCAGGATGCTCAGCTGGCGCGCTGGCCTGAACTTTCGGCCATCCCAAGGTGTCAGGCAAGATGATCGCACACGCCATGACGCCATCTGCGTGAAACACCTGGAAGAAGTGCTGTGCGAGTGTATTGAGCAATTCTTGTCGATCAGTCGTGGCAGCAATCGCCTCGGAGAATTCATAGAGCATGGCAATCTGTCGCCGACTCTCCATCGCCTCGGTGGCGCGCTGCTGCACCGTGGCGGTGAGTTGGCTGATGACCAACGCCGTGACGAGCAGTGTCAGTAACGAGAGCCATTCAGCAGGGTCATCCACGGTGAGGCGGAGGGTAGGTGGGATGAAGAAGACATCGTAGGCGAGAAAGGCCAGTATCGACGCAAGAATCGCTGGCGCGCGGCCGTATCGAGTCGCGACATAGAGCACAACGAGGAGGTAGACCAGCGAAATGTTATCGATTTGCACAAATTGGTTGACGAGCGCGATGAACAGTGAGGCCGCAGCGATTCCAAGGAGCGATTCGACATACCCACGAGCGTTGCGCTGTAGGTATGTGCGCACAGACTCGGGTCGAAGCGCCTGTATGAGCAGGTCAAGGCGCTGGTCCATCCAGCGAATCAGTGGCGCAAGTCGTTGCAGTACAGAATCCATCTGAGCACTCGATGTAGCGGCATCAGCCACGTGATGGGGAACGCTTCAACATCATGCTCCACACATCATACGCTGTCGGGGTGCTCACTGAAAGTCAAAAGGCGCAAGACGGCGCAAGACCCACCGCGCTAAGGCGATGGGTGCGAGTAGATGTCGTGCATGTAATTATGGGCGATCTTGACCCCGTCGAGCAGCTCATAGCGCACGTAGTCTGGCGCGATCATCAGGCGTGAGTTCGAACGCGTCGCCTGCGTCAGCTCTGTGGCGACGACAGCTTCGGCGATGATCTCGGCTGGGCGCACACGGCTGGCGATGTCAAAGATTTGCTGCGCACCGCCCACCGCATACAGGTAGCGCGCCGCGACGCCTGCCCGCGTCACCGTGCGTTTGGCGATAGAAAGCATATTCTGAGCGGCCTTATCTAGGCCGAAGCGGTCGCGAATCTCGAAGAGACGTGGTGGCGCTTCTTGCGGACGCTTTGGCGCTAGATACAGAAAGATCAGCTTGGAGGTGTCGGCTCCGGCGACCGCCGCGTTGATCACCTCGCGGTTATGCGCGCCGAGGGGCGAGAGCACGACAAGGCGGCCGTCTGGTATAGGTTCCACGCGGTCGAGGAAGACGACTGGGCGGCGCTCGGACTGCCAACGATAATGCCACACCGAGATGCCGACGCCGACCAGGGTGACCGCGCCGCCAAAGAACGTCGCATGGGGCTTGCTGAACAGGTTCGTCACCCACGCGATCACCACCAGCGCAGTGGTGATGAAGCCGAGATAATAGGTGATGGCGGGCCATACGCGCGCGAATTCGCGCGTCACCGGGCGTGTCCGCTGGCGTACCGCCGCGCGAGCCGTGTGCAGCCGCTCGATCCGCACACTGCCTAATGCGCGCCGGATGGCATCGCGCACCGGAGACGGGTACTCCGGCGGCGCGAGGATACGGCCATCGCCACGTACGAGCTCAGGATCGATGAGCGCGCCGACGTGTGGCGCGCCCCGGCGCTCGCGCCAGCGGATGATGTCCAGCGAGAGGCAGGTGAGGGAGAACGCGCCGAGCAGCCCGAACGCGTAGAGGTCGCCGAGGACGTTGATATTCGCCTGCACGACGATCAGGATCGCCATCGGAATGACGGTCACCAGGAGGATCGCCACCCAGGGAGTGCCACGCAGCCGGCTCGTACGCTCGACCACTTCAGGGAAGAAGCGGAGGCGCGAGAGCGCGAGGAAGACATGATACGCGCCGATGATCGCGGTGTTGGAGGCGAAGATCAGCAATGCCGAGGCTGTCACCGCCACCAGGACCTCGAGCGCCCGTCCGCCAAACGCTCCCGCCAGCAGCGAGATGAATTGATTGGGATCAGCATTTACCGCGTAGGCTGGATGGGTGAGCACGAGTTTGTAGCGGGGCTCAGTGAGCAGGACGGTCGAGAAGAGGGTGAGCAGCGGGCTGGTAATGCCCACGGTGAGGACCACGATGGTCAGCGCGGCGCGGACGATCTTGCGCCGTGGCAGGCGCATGACCGGGGAGAGCTGTGAGATGCTTTCCAGTCCCGAAAACGCCAGGAACGCGCCCGAGAAACCAACCAGGAGCGCGATGGGTGTGAGATGCGTCCCGCTAAACATCTCGCGAAAGACCGAAGCAATGACTGGGGCCGGCACGCGGATAAAAATCAACAGCAAGATCAGCACGTCGCTCACAAAGGCGGCGCTCGCGATCACCATGCTCACGCCCGCGCTCTCTTTGATGCCGTACCAGTTGAGCAGCCCCAGCAACGCGATCACCAATAGCGTGATAAGTAGCACGTAAGGGGCGACCTTCGGGATGATGGCTTGAAAGTAGAGGAGGCCGGAGAGGGAACTGATTGCGCAGGTGAGAAAGTAGTCCACCAGAATGAACATGCCACCCACTGCGCCGGCCCAGGGACTTAGGCTCCTGGACGCAACAGTCACCACACCGCCGCCCTCGGGAAAGCGCGCGCTCACCTCGGCGTACTTGAGCGCGAGGAGCACGAACGCGACCAAGGTCAGGAAGACGAAGAAAGCTGCAAGGCGTCCAAACTGGCCGTAGAGGATGCCCGGCACATAGTAGACGGACGTGCCGATATCGGCAAAGACCACTCCCCAGCAGAGCAGCGGTCCCAGCCGGCTTCCCACGTGCCCGGCGCTCGATCCTTCAAAACCGCCGGACGTCGCGGGCGCGTGCTCATGCGTCACGTGCGAGACGCTCCTTCAAATCCGGTTCCACATACGCCGAAGACAGACGGCGATTCGCGTCGTATGCTCCTGTCACCACAGTGTAGCACGCCATATCTGCGGGAAGCGCGTCAAGCACTGGATCACCAGCTTCGGCCCAGCATGTGCCCGATACAAGGGCTGCGTGACCGCCCGATTGTTCTGGCGGTGCCCAGAGCGGTTCTCGGCTTTGCTGATGAGATGCGCTGGGGACGCTTCGCTCACCTACACCTGCGCACCTGGGCCGACGCCAGTGATGGTGGACAAGCCCGCTGCGCCAGGCTGGTGAGCGCCATCACCAAGCAGTTCTTGGAATGGTGCGGCGACCACCTTCAGGTGACCAGCATGCCCCGATTTCACCTCATTCCACTGCCCAAGCGCGGCGCGTAACTCCTCTGATTGACGGCTTCTGAAAGATCCTCTGCCAACGTGCCCTGCCTGGACGTCTCAGCTCTACTACCGAGGAAGTCGACCAGGCGCTGCAGGCCGGCGTGGCCGACTGGAATGGGCGCTCATCCCCTCTTCTCTGGAATCGTCCGCCAAACTCAAGCGACGATACGTCTACCGCATGTGAGAAACAGAGCGCTTAGGTCGCGGCGCGATGGCCGCTCAGGAGCTTGACGGCATATAGCAAGATCCTCGCGCCGATCAAGGCGACACATACGCTCACCACGCTGAAACGTATGTAGCCAGATGGACCTGGGATGAAGAGCAGCTTGACGAATCCTCCAATAAGCGCCCCCGCGATCCCGATGAGGATGTCACTAAGCAGACCCAGGCCCGTGCCGTTCACCATTTTGCTTGCCCCCGAGTGGTCCACTCGGTTGGCTGGGGGCGTTTATTCTGCCCCGACGTAGGTCTGCGGCGGCGGTAGTGGCTGGCCCTCATCCTTGGCGATCTCGATCATGTGCTCAAGCGCCACCGTGCCCCGCTTGGCAGCCACGACGTAAGTGTGCCCTTCCGCGATAGGCATGCGATACGTGGCTGTCTATTCCGGGGCGATTACTAGGTAGCACTGATCTTCTTCGCTCCACTGGACGAGCATGCTGTACTTCATGGTGGCCTCCTCTCCAGCATAGTATCCCCCCATTCCCTTTGTCTCGCTCGGCTGGCGAATGTTCTGAGTTTCACCTGGGTTTGATTTTGCGAGACAAGCACCCTTGCGGCCATTGATCCCGGCGAACGGAAGCTAGTTCACCATGCAGAGCAGCACCGCCAACGTTGCGCCTTGGGCATTGCTTTGCGCGTGCGCAGGAGAGAACCGTTGTCGAAATCTGCATAAACTATCGCCCGTTGTAAGGACGCTGCGCGGTGTCGTCGCACCTGGCCCAATGCAGCGTAGCGTGCTCTTAACTCAGTCATGCGCTCCTGTCCGATTAGGTGTGGTAAGAGCGCATTTTCCTCAACTTCGATGGCTCCTGGCGCCACACCTGCGGAGCTTTTGAGCAGTTCAGCGGCCATACTCACACGTTCTTCGGCCTCGCCGCGCGCCAGAAGCGTCATCAATGCCAACTCCAGCGTGATCTCCCGCCGTTCCATATGGCGATGGGTGCGCTGGCGGAGGAGGGTCTGTGCGCGCTCGTAGCGGCTCATACGCAGGATGTGTCGTGCACGCGCCTTCTGGCACCGCGCAGGAACAGGCAGATAGCCGCGTGGCTCGTGTGGTGTCTGCTCGATCTGGCGCAGCATCATCGCTTCGAGGTAGTCCGGATGCGCCTCCAACCGCCTGCCGGCATATTGAGACTGATACCGTAGCCGGAGGCAGGTGCGACAGCCATACGCAACGCCGCGAGCGACATGCTGGCCGTACAGCCGTGTCGCTCGTGTCTGGCAGCAAGGGCAGACGAGGAGCCAGCGCGTACCGCCATGCGGCATATTGACTGAGACGAGAGGCGCCTCGATGCTGTGGCCGTAGCGCGCCATCGCCTTCGCGTCGAGGACGTAGCCCTGCCGTAGAACCTCCTCGACGAGGTCGCGGCGCCCCCTTCGTCGAGCGCCGTAAGCGCGACGTGGCTCATTGGTGGGCTGGTA
>DATBIB010000074.1:0-46393 GCA_036557205.1 Ktedonobacterales bacterium
CTATTCGAGGTGTTGCCCTTCCTGCATTTGCGTGGGCCAGCCGGGAGCGGTAAGAGCCGTGGCGGTGGCTGTGTGGCTCAGGTAGCGTTCAATGGTGTGGCGAAAGGCAACCCAAGCCCAGCAACCATCTTCCGCAACGTAGACCGGGCGCGGTACACCTACGTGGTGACTGAAGCGGATAACCTGGCTGACCTGGACTCAGGACACCGATTCGCGCAACAACTTCAGGCGTCTACTACCCGGACAGAGGCCAATGTAGACGTTGCCGAGGGGGACAAGAAGTTCGAGCCAAGGACATACTTCACCTTCGCGCCCAAAGTCCTCTGCTCTACCAAGCCCATCAAGTCTCAGCCACTCCGTACCCGCTGTATCCGCCTGGACATCACGCGCACGCCGAATGCCGACCAGGGGAAGCTACGGACATCTACCACAGATGAGACAGTATGGCAGCCGCTCCGCGATGACCTGTACCGGCTTCAGCTAGGCGCGTGGAAGACGGTAGCAGCCGCAAGAGACAGGGTTATCAAGCGTTGGGAGTCCGTGACTGGGCGCACCTTTGATAATTGGCTGCCGCTCATGACCATAGCGCAGTGCGTTGGGCCAGACGTGGTAGAGGTTGTCAAGCAGATGGCTCAGGCGGATATGGAAGAACATCAGGCCGACGCCGCGAACACCTTCGAGGCTATCCTCTACAAGTTCGCACTCGCCGTCTTCGAGCAGGACAAGTCCATTACGCGGGATGAACTCTGGCGAAGATTCCTGGAGACGGTTGGAGATGAAAACGGGCAACCGCTCTGGGCCAAGATGGCCGACGTGGAGGTGACAACCCAGCAGCTACGGACGTGGGTGCGCGGGAAGCAGGTACTCATCCGAGACTTGCAACGGCTGGGACTGCTCGACAAAGTAGTCAAGGGCCGGGAACATAACTCGTACCTCATGGATGCACAACGAGCGCGTACCCTAGCTGCTCAGTATCTCGGCGAGGATGTGGAGGTATGTGGAGATACTGTGGAGGTTCCGTGGAACTTTGAGAAGGCGTCAGCCTAGAAACCAAGCCGGTTGTGGAAGTTGTGGAAGTTGTGGAGGTATGTAAAGTGAGATAGACCAGACTCGACGACAAGGGGATAAAAAATCATCTCCTTTCTACTTCCACAACCTCCACACCCTCCGCATCCCAGGCAGATTCAGGCGCGAGGCCACTTCCAAACCTCCACGCAACCTCCACACAACTCCACACATGCACCACACTGAAAGGACTCAGAGATGCAATGCCGATGCCTTGACCTGCTGGCCTTGATTCAGACGGTACTTGCTACCATGCCTGACCAGCCCAGCGCAGACTACCCGTTTGTTAAGCTCGCCAGTGATGCTGTCCGAGACCTCATGGAAGAGGAATACAACCGGATAGCAGCCCGCCACGAGTACCACACCAACCCACCTACACCCAAACCGCTTGGGCATGTGGGCTAAACGAAAGGAACCAACGATGACTGACAACCGCTATGTCACCCCTGCTCAACTAGCGCAGATGTTCGCCAGCATGAAAGACCAAATCGTACGCCAAGCGCTTGAGCAGACCCGGCAGGCACTTGCCGAGAAGGCGGCTCCAACCCTGCACGAGATGGTAGTTCGAGAGTTCACCAAGCGACCAATGTTCAAGAAAGAGGACAATTAGCCATGGATAGCAAGACCATCAACTTGCTGGCCGAGGTCACGAACGGCGTAGAGCCAGGTGAGGATGACCCACACAGCGTGTACGAGCAGATAGCCCTTGACCTATTCAAAGCGGGACAACTCGCCGACCTGACCAGGGAAGTGCAGGACTATTACCGTGCCCTGCGGACAAGTCGGCATTATGGGCAATTGGTACAGGAACGCCTCCATTTCGTGTTTCTTAGACCACTGCCCAAGGGTGCCAAGCCAACGGTAGTCAGTGAGAACCCCAGCCTGAAGATAGTGGACATGCCCCAGCGCCAGCCAGTGAAGGTACGTCTGCTCGATTTAGATGCCTTCTGTGCGGCTGAGAAGCTCGACCGGGATGCCATGTACCGCGTGGGCATGGGCGAGGACAAGGAACACAAGGGGTGGACACGCCGTCCTGGGATGGGGGCCACCTACTTGCTGGGCAAGGACTGGATAGAGCCAACCCCAGTCAAGCCACCTATGCCTGCGGATGGACACCAGGAGGTACGTGTTCGCTTTCAGTACGCCCCGGTAGCCGTGGAATGGACACCGCCTGAAGACTAGCTGGACAACGGAGGGATAGGCTTGCTTACCTGTCCCTCACATCTCCGCTTGGTTGATGCATAGTTTCAAGTAGGCGATGATTTTAGAGCCAAGTACCCTCCCAGTATGAAAACCGCTTGCTTGGGACGAAGCCGAGGGGTGTGCTACTAGTGGGGGCCGGGCTGACCTTGACCCGGACAGTCTGGCCCCTCCAACTGGACACCTCCCTCAGATGCCGTCTCCTCATGGGCATGCTTGGGCTGGTGTCCCTGCTGGGCTGTCCACTTGTCCCCTGCACTCTCTGCCCCCGGCACGTACCCATGTCCTTATCACTGTCCCTCACCCATCCTGGGTAACTTCCACATCTCCTTTGGTATCTGCTCTGCTGTATTGCCTACCCCCTGTCCTCGACGATGCTCTGGTATCCCTGCGACAATAGAAATGAACTGTCCACACATGATGGCGTTGTACACACCGGGAACTACCTTCTTAGGACATCCCAACCGAGGAAACAAGGGTAGTTATCCTCTCCGATGCGCTAATATAGAGTGTTTAATAAGCCCCAGATAAGCCCGCGAGAAGTACCTGATAACCCTGGATAAAACACCCCGCAAAGACATCCCTTCCCTGGACGGGAACATTTGTATCGGTCTACTACGTGCAATCAAGGCTTTAACTTCAGCCGCTTCAATGCCTCACTTCCCGGAGACACCTTCCCAGCCCAGTGGAACATCCAACGCCCCCGGTCGTTGAAGTCGAATTGGTTTGCATAGGTATGACCGAAAATATCATCTTGAAAGATGGTGAGTCGGGCTACGATGCGATATGGATGTTCAGGTGTTGGTGAAGGAGGTGCAGTCAATGTATTGTGTGGGTCATCATTGAGTAGGGTATCCCAGCCTATCACGAACGGCCCGCCTCTATGCGATTCCTGAACGTCTTCGCCTGGTGGCAGCGCAGTGTCCAGTATCACAGAGCGTAAGAAGGGTACACGTCTAGTAGAGACTCCAGGTGCCATCGTGTCACCCGGATGAAGGCCCAACATCTGTGGCGTCTTCTCACGTGGCTCGGCAATGATAGCACGGATATTAAGCGCAAGCCCTGCGCCCACGTTCTTGAGCTTAAGACGGTACTCGTCCTTCAGAGCCTCGTCCTGGTTCGGGTCGCGCTGCTCAAAATCGAAGTAGTCGCCGTCACTGCCCGATTGTAGAGCAAGAGGGGTTGTGGGGAAAAGAAATGGACGCTGCGCCGCCGCCAACGTGCCCTCCACCTGTTCCCGGTTCTGCTTTAGCTGCTCACGACCAATGCGGACTTGCTCCAGCCCTGCGTCTACCTGCTTCTGCATAATGCGCGCTTGGGCTTCGCTTGCTTCTGCTTGCTGTTTACTTGCTTTGACCTGCTGACGGTTCACGAGGAGAACGCCAACCGTCACGGCTGCAAGAATTGAGTTGACGATAGCCGAGAATGCTTCCCAAAACACTTAATGCCTCCAGTGAAGAGCTACCGGACAAAGAACCACTGGATATCAGCATATTATTTCCTATGCGACGTAGCAGCGGCAGGTCGGTGTCGAAGGAGACACTTGCTAGCTCCGGTGGTCTACACAAGCCCCCCGCTTCTTCACTTTCATAATCACTGGGAAGCGTTCTGAAGTGCCTGAACTGCCTTGTTGTAATCGGCAAAACTAGCGCCCACGCAGGTGACGGATGAGAAGCCGCCGGAGGTCGGGTCTTGTCCAGTAATAATCAAGCTATTGCCGTGCCACGTGCCTACCACTGTCGCAGTTCCAAGACCCAGGAATCCGGTAAACGTCATGGTGACCCGCCCATTGCCTTGTGACCCAGTCCAGCGCGCCTGATTCTGCGAAATCTTGCCGCTAGTGGAATCTCTGGTTGTTGCGAAGAGTGTTCCGCTGAGCGGCCCATCCTGGGGCGCTTGGTCGAATGTAATGAAGTCCACATCAGAAGAATCTTGATACAGATAGCCATCAGGTGCGCTCTGGAGGAACGGCACGCTGATTGAAGAAGGCAGTGTGACTGCACCTGAGCGCACCGCCACGAAGGATGCAACGCATGCGAGAGGAATCATGATTGCCAGGCCAATCATCAATCCTAGGACAGTAGAGCGTAACCACGCTGGCAGATGCGACACCTTTGGCGCTGGTGGAGGCGGCCCATAGGGATAGTGCGATGGATGTGTTGGATATGGCGGTGGCTGCTGTGGTGGATACTGGGGTGGCTGCATAGTAGGATACCCCTCCCATTGCGAGCATTCAGTATAGTGGCCATACTCTACGCTTCTTCAGGCAGCGCGTCAATCGCAAATTGGTCTTTGCAGCTTGCTTACTAACGAGCAAAGAACCGCTGTGTGAAGGTGGCGATGAATATAACTTAATCAAGAGACCGATGATGGTTTAAAGCGACTCCTCAACGGCAAGCGGATTGATATGCCGCCACCGGGACAAGTCAACGTCACCTTTCAGCGGGCACCCAAAGCCAGGGGAGAGGCCGACACTAGAACTCCCTCAATATGGGACATTGGCGCAATTTCCGTTGACGCAGATAGCGAGTAGGTTAAGATTCCTCGTTCCCGGAACCAGAAAAACTCAGTGTGGATTGTGCTGCTGCGATTGCCAATACACTGATGTGGCCTGGTCTCGTCGTAGCTGTTCGTCTTGCTCCCGCTGCTTACGCTCTTCTTCTAACTTCTGTGCACCAAGAAGCATAGCGCTTGGGTTCCGTGGCATACCGGTGACGAACGGCGGAGACCCTACACCTGTCCATGTCCAGTCGTATCCACACAAGGCACACGAGAAGAAGTGGGTATATTCCTTAGCCTTAGCAGCCATAGCCGCGGCAACTTTCTTCCTATTAGCGTCAGATTGCAGTTCCGTTAGACGTTTGTTCCAACGAGACCCGAAGAGAACTGCCACACCCCCAATAACGAGCGCCAGAACCAACAATGCCCCCGGCAGTATGAAGTCTTGCGGTGATGAAGTCATATGATGCGCAGTGCCGTTATCGATGTCCACTTTGAACAGATAGAGGCCAAACGTCCCAGCAACCATGCTGCCTGAGATTATCAAGCCCAACTGGATACTGAGGGCATTCGCCTGATTTCTCACGACCGTAGGAACTTGTGGTTCATGATAGCCTCCCCGATGACTTGTCTTGTAGCCTCCGCAGTTCGGACACTGATACGATGAATGGAAGGAACCCATACGACCTCCTCGTCACACAGCCGTGGGATTGAACATTACATAACTCGCTTTTGGAGTCTGATATGATTTCCTGCTACTGTTGCCACCCTCTCATCTGCGCCTGCCTGACTCTAGTATACCTCAATTATCAACCGGTATCGGATGGCACACATAAAGTTAGATAGGGCTGAGGGGCGCGCAGTAAGTGGGCGGTTTATGCCATGAAGAAGATTGGTAAGAAGAAGGAATGGTGCGAGACAGGAGAAAGTAGGAACCCCCGGCTCGCTGTGGATGAACCACGTCCTCAAGCATATCTGCTCATCGAACGCTTGCAATGGGTTCGGGTACTTATCGGCGAATCGTCCTTATGGTCTGCTTGGTATTCCCCTGCCCGGTGTCAACGAGGTCTCTTGTTTCCGTCTGTGGGAGATGTTATAGTAGAGGGGCAGCCTTACATTTTCCGCTGTAGGGCAAGTTCGATACCGGCTGTTGTTACGTCCTAGACCAGCTATGTTATCGGGCAGAGCAGCCGAGTCTGGTAACTGCCCACCCCACAAACCCCGTTGTTTCCTGGATGGAGCCAGCGGTGGGATTTGAACCCACGGCCTGCTGTTTACGAAACAGCTGCTCTGCCCCTGAGCTACGCTGGCGAGGAAGCGCGTATCGATGCATACATGATGCGCGAACGGTGGGCGCTTGCGGCGACCTCCCGTAGTGTATCGTATCGCGGCGGCGCGCGTCAAGCCGCGGCACGTTCCATATGCATGAGGATGGCCGCCGCCCTTCACAGTCGGGTGTATCATGATGCTCAGGCAACGATGCATGTGTACATTGTATCGCGGTGAGATCGCCCGACAGAGGCAGCGGAAGCGAGCGTGAGCGATGGTCCCCGAGGTGTTTTATCAGACGGTTGCGCAACTCTCATTCACCCTGCTCGGCCTCTGGTGGCTGGTGCTGCAGACCAAGTACGGCGAGTGGATCCATAACCGCCTCCGCCGACGCATGGCCACCAACATCACCCTCTACTTTCTCCTGCCGGGCAGCATGAGCCTGCTGGCGTTGCTGGCCACCAATAGTCGCCTGCTCTGGCAGGTCTCCTTCATCATCGCCGCCGTGATTGGCGCAGTGACCGCCATCCTCTTCCTGCGCGATGCCCGCCACAGCCCGTGGACCAACCCCTGGAGTATCCGCATCATCCATATCGCCTCGGGCACGGGCGTCGTCCTCTACGCGCTCATTGTCGTCGTCGCGCTGCTGCCCGACCTCATCCGCTCACTGGGCGCCACGCCGCTGACCATCGCAGGCATAGGCGTGACGCTGCTGGTGATCGTGGGGGTAACGCTCGCCTGGACCTACTTCGTCGAGCCATTCGTGCCCGCGAAGTGAGCCAGTCTGCGCCTGCCACTCCCTCGCGCTATTGGCCGCTATCCGCCCGTCTCCGCGTTCGCCTCCAGCCAGCCGGGGTCTTCCAGCGCGCGGGCCGCCGCCGCCTGCTCAGCCTGCTGTTTGCTCCGTCCCTCACCTCGCGCCGCCACATACGCCCCCACCAGCACCTCGGCTACGAAGCGACGGTCGTGTGACGGCCCCTCAGTGCTCACCAACTGGTAGCGCGGTGTCACGCCCAGTTGCCCCTGCGCCAGTTCCTGCAAGCGCGATTTGGCGTCTTTGATGGTCTGCTGCGCCGTGGCCCGCGCCAGCGCCGCGTGCAAAAGGGGATCGAGAAAGCGTTCCGCCGCCGCCAGCCCGCCATCCAGATAAATTGCCCCCAGCACCGCCTCGAAGGCCGCGGCAATCACCGACTCGCGGTCGCGTCCGCCCAGTCCCGCCTCGCTCCGGCCCAGCCGCAGATAGGCGCCCAGACCCAGATTGCGGGCAAAGTCCGCCAGCGTCGTCGTCCGCACCAACGCCACACGCAACTGGGTCAGTCGGCCCTCCGGCTCGGTCGGACGCTCGCGATAGACCATCTCCGCGCTCACCAGCGCCAGCACCGCGTCGCCGAGGAACTCCAGCCGCTCGTTGGAGACCACGCCACTGCGCCCCGCCTCGTTGAGATACGAGCGATGCGTCAGCGCGTCCACCAGCAGCGCCCGCTGGTTGAAGTGATAGCCGAGCGTCGCCTCCAGCGGGGCAAGTGGATCAGCCTGTGCGGGCTTTTCTAGCGCCTCAGTTGGCCTGCGATCTTTAGCCATTGCCTGTCTCCACCACGATTTCCGCGCCCTCCTCGCCAGACGCCTCGACCCGACCGACGATGGCGCTCGTCACGCCCGCCTCGGCCAGCGCCGCCAGCAGACCATCCACCGCCTCCGGCGCGACGGCGGCAAAGAGGCCGCCCGATGTCTGTGGGTCATAGAGCAGAGTGCGTGCCACCTCGTCTATCTCGCCAATCCAGCGCGTATGCGACTCAATCGCGGCGCGATTGCGACCAGTGCCACCAGGCACAAAGCCAGCGGCGGCATACCCGCGCGCGCCTGCCAGCAGCGGAACGGCCCCGGAGAAGATATGGAAGGCGACGCCACCCTGCTCCGCCATCTCCCAGCCGTGCCCGAGCAGCCCATAGCCGGTGATGTCGGTGCAGGCGTGCAGGCTGTCTCCGAGCGCCCGCAACGCACGCATGGCCGGGCCATTCAGCCGCATCATGCTGGCGATAGCGCCCGCCAGGTCCACCTCTTCCGCCTGCTCGGCTTTGGCGGCGGTGGTGATGACCCCCGTGCCGATGGCCTTCGTCAGCACCAGGCTATCGCCCGGATGCGCCCCGCCTTTGGTGAAGATATGCGCCGGATGCACGAGGCCAATCGCGGCGAGGCCATACTTTGGCTCGTGGTCGGTGACGGAATGCCCGCCCGCGATCAGCGCCCCCGCCTCGCGTACCTTCTCCGCGCCGCCGCGCAGAATCTCGGTCAGAATCTCGGCGTCGAGGTCATCGGGGAAGCCGACGAGGTTCAGGGCGAAGAGCGGCTCGCCGCCCATGGCGTAGATGTCGCTGAGGGCGTTGGCGGCGGCGATGGCGCCGAAGGCATAGGGATCGTCCACCACCGGCGGAAAGAAATCCGTCGTGGCAACGATGGCCTGGTCGTCGTTCAGACGATAGACGGCGGCATCATCGGCGTGGCCCAGCCCCACGAGCAAGTCGCTGGCAGCCTCCGCGCCGAATGTCGCGGCGAGCGGACGCAACACGTGCGCCAGGGCCTCTGGGCCCATCTTGGCAGCTCAACCAGCGCAGCTTGCCAGCGTCGTCAGGCGTATTTTTCTGCCAGGCGCCATGCGATCTCCTGCCTTGCTGTAGGCATCGAACGAATCAACGTGGTTTGATTGTACGTTTCAAGCGCGAGAGGCGTCAAAGCGGCTTCTGGGGAGGTGAAGAACATAGCGTACGCGGCCACAGAAAACCAGGGAAAACAATGAACGGGCGAGGAAGCCTCACCCGTTCGCTGCGTAGCTTGCCGCGGACAGCTTAGATGCTGGCCTCAGGAAGCTCGCCCTCAGTCGCCGTGGCAGACTTGCCATTGAACAAGCCCTTCGGCAGCGCGGCGCTGACGGCCTGTGGCGCCTGCGAAATCGCGTTCGAGACGGCGTTCTTGGCGCGCGGATACTGCTCCTGCGCGGTCTGGGCAACCTGGTTGCCAACTTTGCGTGCGGTACTCGCGACCGCCTGCGCGGCCTGCTGGCTCTTCTGGCCAATCTGGTTCTCGTTCAGGAACCGACGAGCCGCCTCGCGGGCGTCTTCGCGCGCCAGAACGATCCCAATGGTTACTGCCGCAATGCCCAACGTCGCGCCTGCTATCAGGGCAACGAGCTGGCCTCTCTTCATTTTTGCACCTCTCCCGTTCAAATCGATTCTGCTCATCAATCTCGCGACCGTGTCGCGAACCTGCGTCCTGGGGATCTGCCGAGCGCATGGCGCGCCTGGCATATCCACGCGCTCCTGCTCTGCTCATGCTCTACATATGCAGTGTGCGTGCCATCACACTCTGGCTGCCATCCGCTCAACCTAGATACTATATAACAAATCAGGCGGTGGCTGCATACAGCTTTTGACGCATTTCATCACGGTGTCGTCTCAGTATTCCGTACGCGGTGTTCTCGCCTATGGCAACTCAGCCGCATCCTCTGGCGCATCGCCCGGAGTAGCTTCGGAGGTATCCGCCGCGACGTCAGCGGACGTGTCATCGGCTGACGACGGATGCGACGGATGCGATGGCTGGGATGACTGACCTGAGGCGGCCTCCGGATCGATGCCAGGCACGTGTGAGGCCACACGCAGCACCGTCGTTTGTTCCGGTGGCTCTTCTTCGGTGGGCGTGTCTGATCCCGCCCCAGGTTGCTCCGCGGATTGCGCGTGCTCGGCGGGCGGCGCAGCGGCGCGGTTCTGCGGCGTCATCACCCACGCGCCCCGGTCGGCGGGCGGCATCGCGGGCGAGCGCTCGCGGCTCCAGCGGAGCGCCTGGGCAAATTCGTTGGCATCGGCGAAGCGCTCAGTGGGATCGCGCCGTAGCGCCAGACGCACGACCTCCGCCAGCGGCGCAGGGACATCCTCACGAAAGTGTTCGAGCGGCGCAGGCTCGGTCATCACCCGTTTCGAGGCCGCAGCAAGCGGGGTTTCCCCCTCGAAGGGAAGCCGCCCGGTGAGCAATTCATAGAGCACAATGCCGAGCGCATACAGGTCGGAGGATGGACCACCCGGCTCGCCCAGCACCTGTTCCGGGGAGAGATAGTCGGGCGTGCCGAGCACCTGGCCGCTTTCCGTCAGACTGGTGAGGTCGCCACCCACCTGGCGCGCAATACCAAAATCGGTCAGCTTAGCCAGCAGCTCCGAGGCGGCGTCGAGAATCATAACGTTCTGCGGCTTGACATCGCGGTGCACGACGCCAAGGGCATGGGCGGCGCTGAGCGCGTCGCAGAGCTGAGCGCCCAATCGCCAGATCCAGTCGAAGGGCAGCGGGCCGCGCCGCCGCACCAGCTCTTTCAGCGTCGCGCCAAAAACGTATTCCATCGCCAGATAGGGAACAGGCTGCTCGCCATCATCCTCCCACGCCATCCGTCCACCTACCGGCAGCGGAAGGGTATAGCCGTAGTCGAGCAGGCGCACGATATGGCGGTGTGAGAGCGTCGCGGCGAGCCGCGCCTCACGGCGGAAACGCGACGCCGCCTCTGGGATCAGCGGACCATTGGTACGCAGCACTTTGACGGCGACGATGCGCTCGGTATGCATATCGATGCAGCGATAGACCACCGCGGTGCCGCCGAGGCCCACGCGCGCCAGGACACGATAGCGGTCTGCCAGCGGCGCTATCGTGGCGGCGGCAGCTCCCTTCTGCGCCATTCCACTGCTCCTTACCGATTCCCGTCCCTTGCCGCCCCAGCGATACCGATATTTTCAGCGCGTGGCATGGTGACACGTTAGACAAGCCTGCGCCTCTTATTCTACCATAGCCCGCCTCGGCTGCCCTGGCGAACGAGCGGCGCGGACGCGAATGCCCCTCCCACTGGCGGAGAGGGGCATCATTTTAGGAACAGTCTATCCGACGTGCGCAATCTTTACCGGCCGGGAAGGACCAGGGCGGTGACGGCGATCATCAGGTAGAACGCCAGCAGCTGCACGCCCTCCAGCCAGGTGGTCTCGCCGTCCAGATTGACCAGCGCATAGACGAACGTCACCAACCCCACGACGATCAGCACCACCGGGTTGAAGACCAGAGTCAGCACGCTGCCCGCATTGGCGCCCGCCAGAATCGCACTGAAGAGAACCAGCACCGGTGTCACGAAGAGCGGTACCTGCACGCTGGAACCAGCGGCAACGTTCATTGCGGCATCCATATCGTTGCGCCAGGAACCGCGGAATGCCGCGATCAACTCGCCGAGGTTGCAGACTATGGGGAAGAGAATCAGGCCCACCGAGAGCGGCGTCAACGCCGACTGGGTGATGACCTCGTCGGTGACGCCGACGATGAGATAGGCCATGAATGCGATAACCGCGGTGAAGAACGTCAGCGCCAGGAATCCGAGCGGCACTGCCAGCGGCTTCTCCCGCCGCAGCTCCCGGCGACGAGCCGCATCACGGGCCTCCTGCTCGGCCTCCGCCTGCTCCTTCTCCAGACGCTTGCGCGTCTCTTCGTCGGCCTCGACTTCTTCCTCGCCCTCGCTCTGCGTCTCGCCCTTTGCCCCAGTTTTCTTACGGCTCGCGCGCACTTTTTCACCCCAGCCGAAGGTGCTGGCGCCCACATACATGATGTAGGTGACGATGAGAATGGCGCTCACCACCAGACTGGCGGTTTCTTCATTGGCGGCGGAGTGTTCTTTGGCGAAACCAGCCGCCAGCGTGGGCAGCGCCAGGCCGACGACGGCAAGGGCGAGCATCGAGGCAAACCCCGCCGCCTGTTCGGCGTTGAACTTCATCCGCCCATTGCGCAGCGCGCCGAAGAAGACGGCGGAGCCGAGCACCAGCAGGATGTTATTGATGACCGAGCCGATGAGCAGGCCGCGGATGATGACAAAGTTCGTATCCAGCAGGGTCGCGCTCTCATGCGCCTTGATCAACAGAAAGACGCCAATAGCAATCTCAGGAACATTGCTGAAGGTCGCCTCGATCAGCCCGCGCGATACCTTGCCCAGATACGGCGAAAGCCCCTCGGTGACATCATTGATGGCCTGCGCAAGCGGGATGAGCGCGGCCAGCGCCAGACCAAATACCCAGTATTCCAGTTGTCCCGCGTAGCTCCCCGAGCCATTGAGATACCATGCCACGATGGCTCCCGCCGCCAGCACAATCGCGACAATAAATGACCACCGAACCTTCACAAGGCCTTCTCCTCTCCTCCGCCAGCGCCAGCCCTCTCACACTCTCCACAGCGGGCGGTTGGCCGTGCCAGTTTACCATAGAGTCGTTTGCCTGGGAACAGTCCATTTCTCGTACTCTGCTTTCGTGGAGAATACGCCCTGGGTAACGCGACCACATGGCACGACATGGCGCGGGGTGAGCGGCGGCCTGAAGACAGGAGATGAGCCGTGCGCGCTGGGAAAGCGCCTTTTCACCGGCCGCGCACTCGGTAGCGAGACGCGCCGCGCGCTACGCATCTCTTGCAGGTATAATGAAGTAGCGCGGTTCCGCCTGTGTTGTGTGTAGAATTCGTGTGTTGCAGGGCTTTTTTCCTGCACGACGGGCCGAAATGACGAAGCGCCATACGATACAGGAGGCTGCGCGCATGCAGAGCAATGGATTTCCCGGGGTAGCACCCGCGGACAGCACGATGCACGTGCTCGTGAGAGAGGATGAGACGATGGCACGCAAGACACCGAACGGCGACGTCGACAACGCCGATGCGCAGCCAGGACTGGGCGAAGCCAGCCTAGAGGCAGGCGAGACGATTCGGGTGATGCTGGCCGACGACCATGTGCTGGTGCGCGAAGGCACCCGCCGCCTGCTCGAAGCCGAGCCAGATATCGAAGTGATTGCCGAGGCCGGTGACGGTATCTCCGCCGTCGAGCAGGCCGTCGCCAGCCAGCCGGACGTGCTGATTATCGACGTGGCGATGCCCGGTATGAGTGGCATCGAGGCGACACGCCACATCAAGCAGCAGCTGCCGAAGGTTGCGGTGCTGGCGCTGACGGCCTACGACGATGACCAGTATGTGCTGGCGCTGCTCAACGCGGGCGCGGCGGGTTTCCTGCTCAAAGACGTGCGCGGCCAGGAGCTGGTGACGGCGGTGCGTTCGGTCCACCGGGGCGAGGCGGTGCTTCAGCCTGCGATTGCGGTGCGCGCGCTGCGCCAGGCGGTCTCGCATCGCTCGCCCACCGTCTCGATGCCGCCTCTCTCCGACCGGGAGATGGAGGTGCTGCGTGAGGCGGCCCGCGGCCTGCCCAATAAGGATATCGCCCGCCGCCTGAACCTGAGTGTGCGTACCATTCACACCCACCTGGGCAACATCTTCGCCAAGCTCGGTGTTGGCTCGCGCACCGAGGCGGTGTTGCTGGCGCTGCGCCGGGGATGGATCGCGCTGGACGACACCGAGCATCCCGACCTGACAGGCGTCGTTACCCTGGCCGAGGCCACTCCAACCGAGGGTGAGGAGTAGTCACTTCACCGGGTGATGCTTGCACGTTCTGCTCCAAATGGGGTACGTTGCTCTCATCCGCATCTCTACCTAGCGCCACCTGATGGCCTGGTGATGACGTGCGGATATAGGGAGCAGTGGTATGCGCGCACAGCATCACCGGGCCGACACCGGGGGGAAATTCCTCGCCGTGGTGTCGTCTCTGACCGACTACTTTGTGCACAATATGGGACTACTGTTTGTTCTGATTGGCATAACTATCGCCTGGGCGTTTTGGGGGCCGGTCTCGGCTCAGCCAAATTCTCCGCCACAGGCGATGCTGATATTGACGGTGCTGACCATCGGCACGGCGCTGTTTGTGCGCGTGACCCGCCAGCGATTTGGCCTGGATGCGCGCACGAGCCAGTTGCTGCCTGACCCGCTCTACACGCTCTATCTGGCGACAGTCGTCCTGGCAGGCACGACCGGCGCGATTGTGCTGGCGCTCGTCACTCCGTTGATCGCCGGAGCGCCGGATGTCATACGCAACCGCCAAAATCTGCCACTCATACTGCGCCAGTCCGCGGCTGCGGGCATCACGACGCTCTGCGCGGGGCTTGTCTACGTGGCAAGCGCCGCACCGTTTGGCGCCTCCGTCAGCTCGCAGCTGCACGGCCATATCGTGGGCGCGGTGCTGGCGTCGGGGGTTATGTTTGCCGGAGCGGTGGGCTTCCGCCTGCTGGAGCAGCGCCTCAGCAATCTGCCCATGCCCGTCTCCTGGAAGGCCTTCCTTGCCGCCCCCGCGATTCGCTTCCAACTGATGATGTTGGTCATCGGGCCGCTACTCCCCCTGGCCGAGATTCTCGACGACTTCGAGGCGGAGATCTCGTGGCTGCTCTTTCTCGTACCGCTCTCAGCCATCTATTACCTGGCCCTTCTGAGCGTCCGCCTGGAGCAGCGCACCGAGGAATTGCAACAGACGGTCCTCAAGCTCGGCGTGGCGCGCGAGCGTGAGGCGGCCCTCGAAGACTACGCTGCCTTGATTACCTCCGCCCAGGAGGAGGAACGCCGCCGTCTCTCGCGCGAGCTGCATGACGATACGGCGCAGACGCTGGTGGCGCTCTCGCGCGGGCTCGACGCGCTCTCCTCGCGGCGGCCCGACCAGCTTGTCGCCGAGCACGATACACGCTTCATCGCGGAGTTGGGCGATCTCGCCAAGCGCAGCCTCGATAGCATCCGCCGCGCCTGCCAGGATCTGCGCCCCTCCGTGCTGGACGACCTGGGGCTGGCCGCCGCGCTGGCCTCGCTGGCCACCAGCACCACGCAGCGCGGGCTGGAGTGCGAATTCGAGCAGGAGGGCGAAAGCAGCCGACCCGGCACGCGCGAGTTCGAGGTGACGATCTATCGCATCGCCCAGGAAGCGCTCTCCAATGCGCGCCGCCACGCCAACGCCACCAGCGCCAAAATCACGCTGAAATATGATGATGACTGGCTCACGCTGACCATCACGGATAACGGGCAAGGGTTCTCAGTCGCCGAGACGCTGAGCCGGGTACGCTCGCCCCAGGCGCAAGGAGACGCCGAATTGCGCAGTGGTCTCGGTCTGCGCGGCATGCGCGAGCGCGCCGGGCTGATCAAGGCGCGCCTGGAGATCGAGAGCGACCCCGAGCTGGGCACGACAGTCACGCTCACCGTGCCGCTGAGCGCTCCAGCCGCCAAAGTCGAGGTGCCCGCGCACGATCTCGCCCAGCCCACCGCGGGGTAGCAGACGCTGCTCCGATACGCTATCCGAAGCGGCGCATCGCCTGATAGATGGCCTCCGCGCCGAAATTCACTGCCTCCACGGGGATGCGCTCGTCGGCTGCGTGGATCAGCTGGATGACAGGGAAATCGGCGGGCAGGCGCATCGGCAGGTAGCCATAGGTCTGGATACCCAGCCGCGCGAGGTGCCGTCCGTCGGTGACGCCGGAGAGCAGCAGCGGGATCGGCGTCCCGTCGGGGTCGGCCTCGCGCAGAATCCCCGCCAGCGTCTCGAATAGCCCCATATCAGGCGCGGCAGATGGCGTCAGATCGCTGCGCCCGGCGGAGAACTCGGCCAGGTCGCCCGCCAGCTGACGCAGCTCCGCCAGCATCTCGTCCGGGGTGAATCCCGGCAGGAGTCGCCCATCCAGCGCCACCGTGATCTCGCTGGGGATGACGTTCTCCTTATCGCCGCCGCGCACGACAGTCGCGTTGACGGTATTGTGCAGCAGCGGATCGAAGAGCGTGCCCTGCGCGCCAAGCGCGTCGAGGGTCGCGTCGGCGCCCGCCGGGTCGAGCAGCGGGCGCATCATGTCGCCGAGTTCCTGTGGCAGCGCATTCGCCATCCCCTCGATCATCATGCGCGTGACGGGGGTGATATGTGGCGGCAGGCGGCGCCTGTCGAGCCGCTGGAGCAATTGCGCGAGCTTTGCCATCGCGCCGCCATGCATCGGCAATGAGCCGTGGCCGCCGGGACCACGCACCGTCGCCGTGACGGCCACCCCCTGCTTCTCGGCGACCATGATGGGATAGAACCGCCGCTCACCGATGTGAATCGTGAAACCGCCAATCTCGCCGATGGCATAGCGCACCCCACGAAACAGGTCAGCGTGCTCTTCGACGAGATAGCGCGCGCCATAGTCGCCCCAGTTCTCCTCGTCGGCCAGCGCGGCGAAGATCACGTCACCCGGCAGGGTGGCGCCTTCCGCGGCGGCGCGCAGGAACGCGGCGAGCATCATGGCGACGCCGCCCTTCATATCGAGCGCGCCACGCCCCCAGATTGCGCCGTCGGCCAGATCGCCGGAGAACGGCGGACGGCTCCAGTTTTGGCCCGCCGTCGTGACGACATCCACATGGCCGTAGAGCAACAGTGGCGGCGCATTGCCCCGGCCAGCCAGGCGGGCAATCAGATTCGGGCGGGCGGGATCGCGCGCCAGGATGGTCGCGGGAATACCAGCCTCGGCCAGCAAATCGCGGATATAGGCGATGCAGGCCGCCTCGTTGCCAGGCGGGTTGGTCGTATCGAAGCGAATCAGGTGTTGCAGCAACTCAGCGGGGCGCGCATAGAGCGGCGAGCCAGCATCGGCGGTGGACATCGGGGCAGAGCCTTCCTTCTCGCGCAGTCGCATGTCAATCGTTCGCCCCCATTGTGCGCCCTTGTGGCTCGCGACGCAAGTTAAGGATCATCTGAATCGCATGCATCGCTAATTGTCGTGGCGGATCTTTACCGGAGTAATGCGAATGGCTTGAGAAAACTGTGCGGCGTACTCTTCTGGAACGTGGTCGGCGCCAAAAATCCGCTGGCTCAGCTTCTCATATTTGGCGTCGTAGGGGGAATATTGCAACCAGTTGGAAGGCTCGTCAACGAGCTCCGCGATTCCGCCAACAACTACTGAGAAGTAGTCTCCGAAGCCGAAACTTTCGAGCGCCAGGGAGACTTGCGGATTCTCCCGTATGTTGCGCACTTTGACTGAATCTGGCAGACTGAAGACTAAGATGCTGTCCTTCTCGTACAGGAAACAGACGGGTATGGCATGAGGGCGTCCATCCGGGCGGACGGTGATGAGAAACCCGTATTCTTCTTTCTCCAGACGTTCCAGAATTTGCGCCTGAAGCGAGTCTGCACGGTCGAGCATCTCCGGCCTCCTATGCGTTTGGGGGAATACACCTGGAATCAATAGGTACGGCTGCGGCCAGCACGTAGCATAATTGCTACACACTATCATACGTATGATGCTGATCGCCAGCTTATGACATCGCACGCACGTGCGAAACCGGACCCTCGGCGCGGGAAGCGATGGAAAATATCCGAATGCCTGCCATCGCGATAATCCTGGCGTAATACCGCTCACTTTAGCCGATTCCCCCAATTTGGCTATACGGCGACCGCATCCTTCCGGGCCGCTGGCTCGTCTAAAGAATCGGACGGAATGAAACGTCTCCTCAGGGAACAGAGTCCCCCAACACTCGCCAATGCTCGTCATCGGTTGGCACAGGCCGCCATTGATTGCCAGCAAAATGTCATTGGTTGGCAATCCTGGCTCATTTCCACCGATTGCGTGATTGCCAGAGACCCTTGCTCGTATTATAATATAGAACATCAGTTCTATCCATGGGTGAGCGGTTGGTTAAGCGATTCAGACGAGAGTACACCGCGCCGGGATGTCCTAATGCTCCCTGGCAGAAAGGGGAAGAGAGGCATGTCACAGGTACTGGTTGTAGATGATGACCGCGCCATCCGCGAGCTGCTGCGCTATGCGCTGGAGGCGGAAGGCTATGCGGTGACGCTGTTCCGCGATGGCCGGGGCGTCGTCGAGGCGCTGGAGGCGGCGCAGGAGCCGTGCGTCGTGCTGATGGATCTGATGATGCCCGAAATGAACGGCTGGGATGTCTGCCACGCGCTCGAAGCACTGGGTGGGCTGAAGCAGCGGCACGGGCTGGCGCTGATGTCGGCGGGACTGCTGCCGGGCCAGGAATATCCGGCGGTAGTGGATGCGCTGGTGCGCAAGCCATTCCGTCTGGACCAGGTCTATACGCTGGTCGAGGCGATGTTCGAGGCGCTAGCCGAGCAGGCTGACGCGCAGGCAGACGAGCAGGCGCTCGTTCCCGTACTGACGTGCGACTCACAGGCGATGGGAGCGATGGGGTCGGTGGCGTGAGCGCAGTAGATAGTGTTATGCGCAGGCGCTATGTCGGCAGCGCAGCAAGGATCGCCTCAGCGCTCTGGCGCAACACATCGTTTGGCGCCTCGTCGACTATATAGTCGGCGAGCATCTGACGGGCGGCGGCAGGACGTAAATCGTGTAGCTGTGCGAGCGCCTGCGATTGCATGTACACATCGCCATCACGCAGTGCGCGGGCGAAGAGCGGGAAGATATCTACAGTCTCACCATTGACAAGCGTCTTCTCCTGAAACGGTGCGAAAAAGAAGAGCTGCTTACAGGCCAGCAGGCGCGCGGTTTCGATCTCAAAGGCGCGAGCCACGACGCTAAACCCTTGTGGATCGCCCAATTGCGCGAGATAACCTGCGGCAATCGGCGGACTCACATAGGCGTCGAGCTGTCGTTCCAGGCAGGTCACCAGCTTGTCTTTGCCTGATGACTCGCCCATTCGCGCCAGCGCATAGGCGGCCTCGACCTCCAGGAGATCATCCGAGGCGCTGAGCGCCTGTGTTAGCGCCGTAATAGCCTCATGGCTATTGAGATCGCCGAGTACATGGGCGGCTGCCGCCCCAAACGCACTTACAGGGTGTCCGAGCGCAGCGATGAGCGCGTCGGGGGTGATGGCGATGCCGTTGGCCTCAAGCAGTGAGCGATACTTGTAGCTTTCGCCATCCGCATAGTTCAGTGGCTGCCCAGGCGAGGGGATACTTAAATTGATGGCTGTCTCACCATTATCAGGCCGCGGCTGAGTCATCGGCTATACCATCCTCAAAACGGCCATATGAGGCCAATCCCCCCTGGATCAGGGGGATATCCTTTCGCGTCGCCTTTCGCCTTGATACTATTCGCCAACGCTGTATAGCTGGCCGCGCCATCACCATAGGCGCGCTGCTCAGAGGCAGGCGCTGCCATGTTCGCGATCACCGTTGAGATCACCTTGTTCGGTATCTGGCGCAGCAGAGCCTTTACCCCACCCGCGCTACTGGTTGTCTGGCTGTTCAGCCAGGCAATCGCCTGTGTCGCGCCCATTTCACTGAAGTGTTCATACTCGGTCGCATGGAAGCGTTCGTGTTTGACGGTGATCTCGCGCGACCAGAATTTTGTCCGTGGCGGCCGTCCGTTCAGGTCAGACATATTCGGCGTCAGATCGGAGACGATGACTGGATAACTGGCCTGGGTAAGCAAGGCATAGGGAAGATCGGTTTGGCCGTCGGGGCCAAACACGGTACGAACACTCATCTTGATCTCCGATTGCAGCACGCCCCGCACGGTATAGGCGCTGCTCTCGTTGGTGATGGAGATATCGCTGATAGTCGGCGCGTATGCGGTGGTCAGCCCAAAGTCGTTTTTCCCAGGCTCGCCTTCAAGAGTCGTCAGCGTCTCGAAGAGCAGCTTGTTCCCATTGATCGTGTCAGTCATGGCGAAGCTCATCGGGATAACGATATCGGGAATCGTGATCGTCTCACCCTCGGCTGGCTCTGGCGGCATGACGTCCAGATCCGTAGACGGCGGCCGTCTCATCTGAGCGTTCAGATCCATATGCTGGTCTTCTCCGCCCACCCCAGCATCGGCAGAGTGAGCATACGGTCGTGAGGTCGTGCTACCCATCGTCGGCTCATGCTGTTTGGATGGCGCGTGCAGGCGAGGAATGCTGACTGCGAAGCGTTGCGCGCGAGGATACGTCTCGGCTAGACCAGCCAAACCTAGCGCTGGCGCCGAGGACACGGGGGAAACGACGGCGATCTGTCCGAAGTTATGCCCGGTAAATGTGGCGCCGATAGGATCATTGGTCGCATGTGAACCAGAGGTGGCAGCGAACGCATTGCCTGCTGGATCCACCACATGTGGGCGATGGATGCGCTCGCGGTCGTACATGGCGCGCCTCACAGTTCTCCACGAGTCTCTGGGCGACGACAGATACAGCGATGATACGACATCCCTAGCCCGGCGTCCACTACGTCGTCAGGGTATCGATGAACTCAAGCATCCTGTTCACTGCGGCTGGTCTGGCTCAGGCAGGTGGAGCAACCGCGCGGCCTGGGCGGGCGAGACGACGCCGAGCGGAATCAGCCGGGCGAAGGCCTCGGCGCGGGCAGCGAAGTCCTCCGGCTCTTCGATGCCGCCGAAGCTGACGGTGAAGCGCGGATCGAGCCACCGGCGCACTTTGCGCGTGAGGAAGTTGGAGGCCAGCGCAACGACCGGCGCGACGGCGCGGCGATAGACGACGTTTTGCTGCGACTCGCCGACGCTGCGGTTGCTGGTATCGGTGAAGCCCAGCTCGTCCATGGTCAGGCCGAAGGCGGCGACGGTGACGTTGAGCAGGAAGCGGTCGAACTCGACCAGCGGATCGTCGCCCCCAAGCGCGAGCCAGCTGCTCCCCGGCGGCAGCGCTTTGGCCCGCACGCGCCAGGCGTCGTTGCCCGCCAGCAGCCCGTTGAAGGCACGCTCGAACGTCTCCAGCTGGTCGGGCGTCCAGGTGAGGCTGGCGGGCGGCTGGATCAGCCCCAGCGGCGTCGCGCCATCAGTGAAGCGGGTCAGGTCAAAGTTCTGCTTGCGCAGCGCCTGATTGACACGCAGCAGGATCCGCTCGACGCGCGAGATGCCATAGACGCTCTCGGTGCGAGCCGTCTCGCGCAGGTAGTCCATCTCGTCGCGGGTATAGTCGCCCGCGACGACGCCATAGAGCACTTGCTGATAGGCGGGCGCGGGCGGCTCTGGGATGCGTCCGGCCTCATCCACCAGCGGTTTGATCGTCTCACCAGCGATTAACTCTAACGCATAGAGTTGGCCAGAGCGTGTGCGCCGGGTGTAGACGGCGACGGCGTCGATCTCCAGCAGGTCGCGCACGAAGGCCACCAGCCACGAGCGCAAATCCTGAATGCGGTCGGGCGATTCGAGTAGCGCCTCGATACGCCGGGCAGGCTCGCGCCAGCGTGGCGCGGCGGCATCTTCGCCATCTGTCAGCAGCTCGGCGCGCGGCAAGACCCGTAGCTCCAGTCGCCCAATCAGGTCGAAGTAGACCCGCTCGCAGATCTGGATGCCGTCGTAGAGCGCGGCGAGGTTGCGCAGCTGCTCGAAGGTGGTCGTCTCGGTGGCGCGCGGCCGCTGGGTGAGGTTGAAGCCGACGGGATAGGCCCACTGGCGCGGCTGCCGCCCGCTGCTATCCAGCGCGGTCGGCGGGGCTGGTGTTCCCGGCGCGAAGCTCGCCACCGTCTCTATCGTCTCGTGCGCGCCACGCTGTCCGCGCGTTTTTCGCTTGCCACCCATTGCTTCTTCCCCTGCCTCTCCGCCTCGCCCGACACACGCTATCACGTCAAAAGGTAGCATGGCGGCGGGGATGGCACGAGAGCGACAGACGCCAGCAACGCGGGCAGGAAGCTGTCAGCGGCGGTCACGGCTTCGTGAAGGGATGACTTCCGCTTGGGCGCATAGCGCAGGGACGTGACCCTCGCCGTGGCTGGGCGCCGCCCGTTCGCATGCGGCAGGATGGCCTTCTGGCGGCTCATACACACGGGACAGCCGCACCGCGGATGCTACAATGGTGATGATGTCGGCGTGGGCCATGCTAGGCGCTGGCCGTTGGGCAGTTGCGCGAGCAGGACGCGAGCAGAAAGGGGTGCTGGGTGTGATCCTCCCGAAAGTCCGCGACCCTCGTTTCGTAACGATCCGCCGCGGTGGGACGCTCACCGATGCGGATCACCAGCTCCTCGCCCTATGGGCGGCAGCGTGCGCGGAGCACGTCCTTAACCTCTTCGAGTTGGCCCGGCCTGAGGACCCGCGACCGCGTCGGGCGATTGAGCATGCTCGCGCCTGGGCGCGCGGCGAGATCACCATGACCCAGGCGCGCACGGCGGGCGGCCATGCCATGGGCGCGGCCAGAGACTTGCGTGGGGCAGCGCGATATGCCGCGTACGCCGCTGGCCAGGCCGCAGTCGTAGCCCACGTCGCCGCGCACGAGCTCGGCGCGGCCACCTATGCGATCAAGGCCGTGCGTGCTGCCGCGCTGGAAGGAGCGAGCGAGAGCGCAGAGAGCGCAGAGAGTGCCGGGCGACGCGAGTGCCGGTGGCAGCGCGACCAGCTCCCGGAAGCGATTCGTGCACTCGTCCTCGACGACCAGCGGTTGCGGAACGACATCTGCTGGTCCGTGTTCGACTGCTGAGCGTGAGTCGGGCGGAAGCCTGTGCTCTGCGACACCTGGCGAACCGACTGTCCGCGTGAGTGTAGCCACAGGACGTGCCACCAACTGCGCTGGTGCGACTCATTGCGTATACTCGGAGAAATCATCAACCGGCGCATCGAAGTCTTCCTGCATGACGATAAGACCCTTCGCGCTACCAGCCTGGTGGCGCTGGCTCGTTGGCGATACCGGGACAAGTTGCACGGCGTGTTGATCGTCGCGGGCAATCACTACGCGCTCTCCGCGCATAGCGGCATCTATGAGCTCTGCCAAATGGGCCCTGGCCTCTACTGGAGTAACTTGTTGCATCGTGATCTCCTTCTCACCGCAGAAAGCGGCGCGTCACCTGCTCGGTATAGCATCGGATCGCATCTTCGACCGCGCTTTGGCGGCATGGTGTACAATGCGGGCGCTCAAGCGTGGACAGAGTGTAAGGACAGACAGTGATGGCGATTCGCGCTGTGGTCTTCGATATTGGCGGCGTGCTTGAAGTGACCCCTGACCCGCAGATGCGTGAGTTCAACGTCAGGTGGGAGGCGCAGTTTGGCCTGCAGCCGGGGGAGCTGGACGAGCGCATGGCGCGGATGGAGCATCTCTGGCGGGCTGGCTCGCTCGGCGAGTGCGCCGAAGCCGACGTCGAGCGCGGCCTTCGCGAGATCGCTGGGCCGAGCCAGCAGCAGGTGGACACCTACATGGCCGCCATGTGGCAAGAGTATGTCGGCACATTGAACGTCGAGCTGGCCGACTACTTTCGCGGATTGCGCCCGCCCTACCTGACCGGTATCATCAGCAACAGCTTCGTCGGCGCCCGCGAGCGCGAGGAGGCGCTCTACCGCTTCAGCGAGTTGGCCGACCCCATCATCTACTCGCACGAGGTGGGCATCGCCAAGCCCGATCCGCGCATCTACGCGCTGACCTGCGAGCGGATGGGCATACAGCCAACCGAGATGATCTTTCTCGACGACGCCGAGCGTTGCGTCGAAGGCGCCCGCGCGCTGGGCATTCATGGCGTGCTCTTCCGCGACAACGCCCAGGCTATCGCTGATATCAACGCCCTGTTGCGATCAGGCGGCGTGTAGACTCGCGCTCATTCCGCAATCCGCCATTCTGGTAGAAACGGCAACGCCGGGTGTGGCTGCCCATCGGGCAGAGTAATGTCGCCGAACCCGGGGCAGCCGAGGATGGTCAACTCGCCATCTTCGGCGCTCGACACATTGGCGCACTGCGTATCCATTGAAAATGTGTGATTGCCGCTGACCATGTAGTGTTCGACGTGCAGCCCCACGTCACAGCCTCCGCCACCGTTCCACGGCTCGACGACGAACGTGTCAGTCTCAGAGGTATCTACACCGCCCACATTCCTTGTGAGTGTTGCCGCCTTGCAGAGCGCATGCGCCGCAGCGAAGCAGGTTACCGCCTGGTCGGCCTCGCTCTGGTCTACGAGCACTCTGTTGGGGCTAAACTGTATGTCTCCGCAATTCTGCCCGCGCTCGCGCCAGTATGTCAGCCGACTCTCGAACGCGCCCTGGCCCCGCGCAACCAGCAGGCCAATCCCCGCCGCCAGGAGAACCGCCAGCGCGCCGAGGACCAGCGTCCAGCGCATGACATGGAGCCGACGTTTCAACACGCGGTCACGTGCCACCAGTGCCGCGATCTGCTCACGCTGCCGCGTATTCTCAGCCGATAGATAGGCTAATTGCTCGTCGGGCGTCATGCTTACGTCGTCGGGTCTCATGCATCATAGTACGCTTGGGGGGCAAATTCCCTCACAAGCCGCCTGGCTTGACGCATGTAATCCGCGCACCCGATCCGCCGTGCTACTCCGTAGCGCCAGTCAGCTCCTGGCGGCGGAACGCCAGCCACGCGATGCCCGCCAATCCGACGCACAGCACGAGATTCGCGACGACCGAGAGCAGCAGGTGGTCGGGCGTAGCGCCACGGGCGAGCGCGCTGGCCGGGTCCATCAGCCCTGCCGGGGTGAACTGCGCCGCACGCGGACTGATGCTGATAATCGAGAGCAGCACCCACGCCGCCAGACCAATGCCCACCGCCGCCAGCTGCGAGCGCACCAGCGTGCTGCCAAGGAACGTCAGCAGCCCGTAGACGATCAGCGAGAGCAGCACTAGCGCGCTACAGGCGATGAACCCGCCGACGGTCATCGGCTCGAAGAGGATGGCGGTGTAGAGATAGGTGACCGCCGCCGCCAGCACGACGCCGATGCCCAGCAGCGCCAGCAGCGCGACCAGCTTGGCGCCCAAAAACGCCGCCCGCGAGAGCGGCTTGGTCAGCACGAACGCCGCCGTGCCGCGCTCCTTCTCGCGCGCGACCATCCCCATCGGCAACAGCAGGGCGATGAAAATCCCCGTTCCGGCCACATTCTTGATGAACTGCGCAATCGCATCGTTTACCGTCGGCGTCGGGAAGGTGATCGTGACGCCCGCCTGGCCCGTGCCGATGGCCTTGAGCAACTCCGGCGTGTACTTGGCCGTCAGCGGCGAGATGATGCCCAGCACGAGAAAGACCGCGGCGACCACCAGCAGCCGATTGCTGCGCACCGCCTCGCGCCACTCTTTGCGCAGAAAGACACTGAACCCTTCCATCAGTTTGCCGTCGCTTTCTCGGTGCTTTCCGCGCCCACCAGCCGCAGGAAGATATCTTCGAGGCTAGGCCGCCCGCGCTCGAACCGCTGCACCGCGACGTGGTGCGCCGCCAGCAGCCCCAATATCTCGCTGCTCGCCTGCGCGGTATCGCGCGCCAGCACGCGGATGACGCCGTGCTCCTGGACGACCTCGCCCGCCCATGCCGCCTGGCGGAGCGTCGCGATCAACGTCTGCACCCGCTCGTCCTGGCCTGGCTCCGGCTCGAAGGTAAAGATTGGCTGGGCGTAGCGGTCCTGAAGCTCGGCCACCGTCGAGGAGACGATCAGCCTGCCGTGATTGATGATGGCAACGGCGTCGCAGACCCGCTCGATATCGGCCAGCACATGCGACGACATGAAGACCGTCGCTCTGCCGCGCAGCCCGGCGATCACCTCCAGGATGTCGTGCCGCCCCTCGGGATCGAGCGCACTGACAGGCTCATCGAGAAAGAGCACTTCAGGCTGGTTGATGAGCGCCTGGGCCAGCCCGAGCCGCTGCCGCATGCCGCCGGAGTAGCCGCCGATCCGCCGTCTGGCGCTCTCGGTCAGCCCAGTCAGGGCCAGCACCTCGTCCACTCGGCTCCGTAGTGCCGGGCCGCGCAGGCCGAATAGCGCGCCGACGAACTCCAGCAGCTCCCGCCCGCGCATCCAGCCGTAGTATTGTGGCGACTGATCGAGAAAGCTGTAACGCCGATGCAGGCTCACACCACCTGAGGCGACGTCTTCACCCGCGATGGTCGCGCTGCCACTGTCGGGGAAGGCCAGCCCGGTAAAAAGGCGCAGAGCGGTCGTCTTGCCCGCGCCATTGGGGCCAAGAAAGCCGAAGATCGCGCCCGCTGGCACGTCGAGCGAGAGGTGATCGAGCGCCAGCACGTCGTCGTAGCGCTTGGTGAGGCCGTCGCAGGAGATTGCGCTCGCCATGGCTATCACCCCCTACTCCTCGCGTCCGGCCAGCAGGTAGATCAGCCAGCCGAGCGTGCTGACGAGCAGAATCACCAGCAGCCAGACCAGCTTATTGTTGCCTCTGACCTTCCGATCCGGCTTGAAAAGATCCACGATGCAGTAGATGACCATCGCCAGATCGATGATGGCCAGCGGGATAACCGCAAGGAGTATTCCAGTGTCGATATGCGACGCGCCCATGGTTTCCCTTCCCACTATCCAGGTGATGCCCAAATACTTAGCCGATGTTCAGAGGTATCATAGACCACTGCTTCAACCACCACTGTTGTCGCGCCAACCACTAACTGTTATAGAGCAGATAGAACAGTTTGTCAAGGCAACTCATGGAGATGAGCAATTGCCGCGGCGGCAAGACGCTCGGGCGGGATGGTGTTGATAATGTCGGTGCGGCCCGCGAAAATCTCCGCCGTGATCGCGTCAAAGCCATAAGGGCTGGGGTCGAGAGTGACGCCGCAGTGCCAGAGCGTGGAGACCCAGACCTGCCGCGAGTAGACCGCGCCGGGCAGAAACGGCGTGATGGTCGGGATGCCCAGCGCGCCCGCCAGATGGCCGGGGCCGGTATCGTTTGAGAGCGCCAACTTCGCGCGCCGCAGGATGACCGCCAGTTCGAGCAGCGATGGCGTCGTCGCCACGATCACCCGCGCATTGTCGCGGCTGCCGGTGAAGCTGCCGAGGATGGCCGCGATGTCTTCGCGATGCACGGGCTGTGCGGCATTCGGGCCGCAGGCGACGAAGAAGTTGACCCGCCTGCCAGGGAGCCGCCGGGCGATATGGGCAGCGACCAGCGCCATCGTCTCGTCCCAGCGCTCATAGCACTTGGCGGCGACGACCGACTGGAAGAAACAGACGATGAGGGCTGCATCGGCGTCCAGTCCGAAGGTGCGCGCCAGTTGTGGATAGCGGGCGGCGTCAGCGTTGGGAACATAGATGCGCGGCTGCACGCTGGCTGCGTTGAGGTTCTCACCTGGAAGGAGAAAGAGATCCTCGAAAAAGTCGGCATACCGGCGCCGCGGCCCGCGCACGGCGTAGCTTCTGAGCGCCACCCGGTTAAGATGTGCCAGCGTCGTAATGTGTCTGTACATTCCTTTTGAGGCCCGCATGTCCCACTACTCTTCGATCTTCTCGATGACCAGATACGGCGCGACGTCATGCTCGGCGTGGAAGTCCAGCGCCAGGATGTTGCGCGCCGACGGGCCGACAAAGCTGGCCAGGCCCATCGCGTCCACCTCGCTGGGCAGGGCGACGATGACGGCGATCTCCGGCCAGTAGCGCGTGCGATACTCCGAGACGGACACCAGCTCGGCAATGGAGCGATCGATGATGACCGTCAGCGGCGTGTGTTGTTTGCCGAGGGCAGCAAGCGTCTGCAGCGTCCCCTCCAGAAAGGCCGTGCCGACAATCGCCTCGCCGAGCCGACCCGACTTGCCTCCGAAATGGATGACGACCGCATCGGCGGCCTCCAGCGCCTCACGCGCAAGATTGAGCAAATGCGTTTCAGAAGGCGTAAGGCTCCTACTGGCGTCTCGCGCAAGCTCGTCCAGGAAGGCCAGCTCATAACGCTGTGTGGTCATAGTGGAGAGCATCCCTAAACTTGTTCATAGCTTCGCCTCTTCCTCTGGCGATGGGATGCGCCAGTACATCCCGTGCTCGCGGGCCATCAGCTTCTCGCCAATCATCTCGCGGCGCAACGTCGCGCTGTCGGGATGGTGGCGCTGGATGATCTCGTTGACCTCTTTCTCCGGGTAGACGCGCCCCACCTCGAACTGCGTCACCAGCCAGCGCAGGATAATCTGCCGCTTCTTGCGATAGACTGGAATCTCTTTCAGCCGTCCCTCTTCGAGGAAGTCGCGCAGCACCTTGCGCTCCCAGGCGTCCGCCTCGACATCGCCAAGCATCACCACACGTTCTGGCGTCGCCAGCAGCTTATTGATGCGCCCCAGCCCCTTGCCGTTCATCCGGTAGATATGGGTGTTGCCCTGCGCGCGCATCTCGACCAGGCCAATCTCCTTCAGCCGCGCCAGATGCCACGAGACGGTGGAGGGCTTGAGATCGAGCAGGGCCGCCAGCTCCTCGACGCTACGCTTCTCCGCCGCCAGCAGCCCCAGAATGCGCAGCCGCGTCTGGTCCGCCAGCGTCTTGAGGTAGACCAGCAGAGTCTGCAAGTCATCCGACGGACCAGCCTCTGTCTCCGTCTCTCTCCCCGCCTCGTGCTCGGCTATTTCATCAGGCTCCTGTCCGCTCATCATCTCTCTCCTATTTATGTTTCGATGGTTGCCAACGTTGATATATATCTAATTAGAAGCGTATCGAAATAGTTACGTCATGTCAAGGGCAGATGCGCGCTTCCTTGCCAAGAGGCGGCGGCATGGGCAACAATAGGGAGTGCTGCGTCAGCCATCTCTCGGCCACAAATGGCCGGAGTAGAGAGATTGGTCATAAATGGCGCCTCGTCTTTTGGGCGAGCAGAGCCGCTTTGGCAGGGCGGTTACGCCCTCCTGCCTGTATTACTCCGGCCTTTCAAGGCCGAGACTATGCCGAAACCGTGAAAGGATCCGCATCATGCCCGCTATGTCACACCCGGAGAGCGCCACCTGGGATGCCGTCGTCGTCGGCGCCAGCTTCGGCGGGTTGGCCTTCGCCAGCGGCGCGGCGGCTCGCGGGCTGCGGGTGCTGGTGTTGGAGCGCGATCCGGTGGTGGGCGGCGTGGTGCGCACGACGGGCATCTTATTTAGCGATGTTCTGGATATCCTCGACGTGCCGCAACGCTACCTGATGAACTCGGTGCGGCGGATAGAGATTCGCGCGCCGGAGCATCCCTCGATCTCCGTCGGTTCGGAGGTCTGGCGCTTCTACATGGCGGATGTCACCGGCATGCTCCAGTGGATGGCCGACGCCGCGCGCGACCACGGCGCGACGGTCCGTTGCGGCTCAATCTTCGCCGATGCGACCCGCGACCCCGATGGGCGAATGCGCGTCAGCTATACGACGACGATGGACGGCGCGGCGGTCGTCCACACTGAGTATGCGCGGATCGTGATCGGCGCGGATGGCGCGCACTCGCAGGTGGCGCGGCGCACCGGACTCGACCAGAACACGCGCTTTCTCGCCGGAGCTGAGTGGCTGGTGGAGGGCGTCGCGCTCAGCCGGGAAACGTTCTATCTGGTGATGGACCATCAACTCGCGCCGGGCTACTGTGTCTGGCTCGCGCCCCACGGCGAGATCGCAGCGCTCGGCGTCGCGGGCCACTCGCGCGAGTTTAAGCCGGGTGAGACGCTCCAACTGGCGCGGGCGCTCTTTGCCCATGTCACCGACCTGAGCCAGATGAGGCTGGTGCAGCGCAAGGGCGGCGTGATTCCCGTCGGAGGGCAGCTCAAGCGCGTCTATCGCGACGACGCGCAGGCGCGGGCGCTGCTGCTGGGCGACGCGGCGGGCCTCTGTGGCGCGGCGACAGGCGGCGGCATCTACCCGGCGCTGCTCTCGGGGCGGCTGGCAGCGCACGCGGTGGCCAATGAGATCGGCGGCGGGACGCAGGGCGCCATCCGTACCTATCTGAAAGATCTGCCCCATGCCGGGCGGCTCGGCCACTACCTCCAGATCGAAGACTGGATTCGCAAGCTGATGGATCGCGCCAGCTCGAACGCCGACCTGAGCGCCTTCTACGGCCTCTTCGACACCGAGGAGGGCAACCGCGTCCTGAAGCGCGCGCTCTTCGAGACACCCATCGTCAGCATGGATAGCAGCTTCTTTGGCCTGATTCGCACGCTTTTCGCCAATCGGCCCGGCCTCTATGGCACGGCGCTGAAGATGGCGTGGCAGCGTGTCACCGCCCGTGGCGCCTGAGCGAGCGAACTCTCTCCTGGCCCTAACCTCTACGAGCGCGTTTGTTTTGTAGAGGTGACGTTACGACCTATGCTTCGCTCGAGGGCATGAGACGCGAAACGATATCACGCTGATGCCAAAGCTTCGGCAATGGCTTCCTCCAGCGTGAGCGCTTTTCCAGCGGCGAACGCTGTCGCCCACGCCTCCGCGCCCAGCGCTGCCCGTGCCGCCGCCACCGCCTGTGCCAACTCTGCCTGATCTGGCCCGGAGAGTGGGGCGCCTAGCCGCTCGCGCAGCGCCGTCGCCGCTCCCAGCAGCCGAGCCGCCCGCTCTCCCTGCCCTGCCCTCGCACCGGCGGTTTCCGCCAGTGATTCCAGGACCATCGCGCACCGATGTGGATCGCCCAGTTCCCAGACCACCGCCAGCGCGTCGCGCAAGAGTCCCTCAGCCCGGGACAACTCACCCCGCTTCCACGCGACGTCCCCTAGGTTGTTGAGACTCAGGGCCACCTGGTCGCGGTCGCCAAGCTCGCGTGCGAGCGCCAGACTCTCCGTATAGATGGCTTCCGCCCGCTCTAGGTCGCCCTGCGTCACAGCGACGCGGCCTAGATTGGTCAGCAGCGTCACAACGCCCTGCTGGTCGCCCAGCTCGCGCGCCAGCGCCAGACTCTCCGTATAGAGAGCTGCTGCCCGCTCCCTGTCGCCCTGGTCTGAGGCCACACGGCCCAGGTTGGTGAGCGCTTGCCGCGCCGTCCGCGTATCCCCTGCCGCCAGGGCCAGCGCGCGTGCCTGCTCCAGTTGGGTCTGGGCCGTGGCATATGCGCCTTGCAGCAGGGCCAGCATACCAGCATTATGAAGAGCCTTCGCTCGTACCACCGCCAGCTCTGCGCCAGCCCCGGTATCATCCGCGAGTTGTCCCGCCGTCGTCGCTAGCAGCCCCTCTAGCCACGCCTGCCCCTCGCGCAGGTGCCCACGCCTTCTCCAGAACCACGTGAGAGCCACTGCCAGACGCAGCCCCAGCTCGACCTCACCCTGCTCGCGCAGCCAGCCGAGGGCCGCCCGCAGATTGTCGTGCTCCCGCTCTAGCCGGTCCCGCCAGGCCACCGTCTCCGGGCCGGTCTGCTGCTGCCTCGCCTGCTCTGCCAGCGCCAGGAAGTAGCCTGCGTGCGCCCGGCGCAGGGTTTCGGCCTCGCCACTCGCCTCCAGTTGCTCCAGGGCATACTCGCGGATGACTTGCAACATCCCGAAGCGCGGCTCGCCGCCTTCCTCACGCTGCTGCACCAGACTCTGCTCCACCAGCGTGCTCAGCCCGTCCAGCAGATCCAGCCTCAACGGCGCAGTCGCATCTGGCGCTATGCAGACCGCCTCGGCCGCCTCCAGCGTGCCGCCGCCCACGAAGACCGAGAGCCGCCGGAACAGCGCCTGCTCCTCCGGTGCGAGCAGGTGTTCGCTCCAGGCGATGGCCGCCCGCATCGTCTGCTGGCGCTCGTCGGCGTCGCGCGCCCCGCCGGTGAGTAGCTGGAGCGCCCGAGAGAGCCGGGAGAGCAACGCCTCTGGCGGCAACACCTTCACACGCGACGCCGCCAACTCGATGGCTAGCGGAAGCCCGTCCAGCCGGGTACAGATTTCGGCGATGGCGGGCGCGTTGGCAGAGGTCACCGCAAAATCAGGCCTGGCCGCCTGCGCCCGCTCGATGAAGAGCGCCACCGCCGCGTACTGGGAGAGCCGCTCGGGGGCGGGGAGGTGGCGCGGGTCGGGCAACGGCAAAGAGACGACTGGGTGCTCGTGCTCGCCACGCAGATGCAGCGCCAGGCGGCTGGTCACCAGCACGCGCAGGCCCGGGCTGGCTTGCAACAGCGCCGCCACCTCCGTTGCCGCGCCGACGACCTGCTCGAAGTTGTCCAGCACCAGCAGCAAGCGCTTCTCGGCCACATGGGACCGCAGCATATCAGCCAACAGCTGGTTCCCCTCCTCCTGGATACCAAGGGTCTGGGCGATAGTGGGTACCACCAGCCCTGGATCAACCAGCCGTGAGAGCTTGACCAACCATACGCCGTCGGCGAAGTCATCCACCAGCTCGGCGGCCACCTGAACGGCCAGGCGCGTCTTGCCGATGCCCCCCGGCCCGGTCAGCGTGACCAGCCGCACATCCTCCCGGCGCAGCAGAGAACAGATCGCGGCTACCTGTTCCTCGCGACCCAGCAGCGGTGTCGGCTGGAAGGGCAGGTTGGTCGTGTGGGTGTCGAGTGTCTTGAGCGGGGGGAAGTCGGCGGGCAGGTCCGGCAGCACCAGCTGGGCGAGTTGTTCGGGACGCTGGAGATCCTTGAGGCGGTGCGCCCCCAGGTCGCGCAGTGCGCAGCCCGCTGGCAGGTTCTGCTCGACCAGCGCGCGGGTGGCCTGCGAGAGCAGCACCTGTCCGCCATGGCCAGCGGCGGCGATACGGGCGGCTCGGTGCACGTCCAGCCCGACGTAGTGGTCGCCGACCAGTTGGGGCGTGCCGGTGTGCAGCCCCATGCGCACCCGTAGCGTTGCCCCCTCGGGCCAGGTATGCGCGGCCAGCGCGCCGGTGGCATCGGCTGCGGCCCCCACGGCAGCGGGCGCGGAGGCGAAGGCGACGAAGAAGGCGTCGCCCTGGGTATCGACCTCGGCGCCATCATGAGCGGCGAATGCGGCGCGCAGTAGCGTCTGGTGCTCGCCCAGCGCGCGGGCGTATCTGTCTCCGAGCCGCTGCAGCAGCCTGGTGCTACCCTCAATATCGGTAAACAGGAAGGTGACGGTACCGGTCGGCAGAGCAGGCATGCGAGCACGCTCCTCTTATCGCCTCCCCTGGGCGGACCTCACATCGCACACGCAGACGGCGCCACATGCGAACGACCGAGCGCTGACAGCTCGTGACCCTATTATGACATATCAAGCAGGGCAGGGGTATCAGCCAGCGTGAAATACGAGCCGCGCCACCGCGACGATGACGACGCCCGCCACCAGCGCCGGGAGCAGGCGATGTGTCCGTGCGGCGATTATGACAGTGGCTGCCGCGGCGATGAATCCGACCACGCCCGCCGCCAGCAATGCCGGGGCAATGAGCGAGACCAGCACCGCGCCCGGAATGGCGCGCATCCATGCCTCGACGCGCTTCGTCGGGGTGATGCGCCCAAGCAGCCAGAAGCCGCCGATCCGTGTCGCATAGGTGACGGCGCCCATCCCCAGAATGGTGAGCAGCGCGACCGGATTAATCTCCACGGCGGAACGCTCCCACCAGGCTCCCGGCCAGCCCGCCAAGGAGGATATACCATTTGCCTGGGAGCCAGTATGACGCGGCCACCGCGACGACCGCCGCCACGAGCCATGGCAGCAGATCGGACTTGCCGCGCCACAGCCCCACCAGCAGCGCCAGAAAGACGGCGGTGAACGCGAAATCCAGCCCCCACTGCGTCGGATCAGTGACCAGCCCACCCGCCAGCTCGCCGATGGCCGTGGCCGTCCCCCAGAAGACGTAGAGCGTCAGGCCGCTGCCGAGCAGAAACGCGCCATCCCCTCCGCCACTAGTCAGCGCGCCAAGCGTGAGCGCCCAGCTTTCGTCTACCATGAAGAAGAGTGAGGCATAGACACGCCCGCGCGGCAGCTTCGCCAGCCAGGGATGAAGCGATGCGCCCATCAGCACGTGGCGCAGGTTGACGATCAGCGTCGTCAGGATCAGCGCGCCGACGGGCAGCGGCGTGACCCAGAGGCCCAGCGCCACCAGCTGCGACGCCCCGGCAAAGACAATCGCACTCATCAGCAGCGCCTCGGCCAGACTCAGGCCCGTCTGCCGCGCGAGCACGCCGAAGACAATGCCGAAGGCGCCCGCGCCCAATGCGACCGGCAACGCAGCACGCGCGCCAGCCCATACGCCGCGCCGGGTAAATGTGATCTGGTTCTCCATACAGGAAAAAACTCGCTGTCCTGGTGATTCGATGCAACAAAAAGGCGCGCCACAGTCGAGATAGTAGCACGCCTTTTTGTAGTTAATTCTGCCGTCTGGCCCCCCTCTCCCACAGGGAGAGGGGCTGAGGTGAGGTCAGGGGCGGATATTGTTACTGGCCGATGGCGGGTGAGGTGACGGCCGCGCTGGTCTGGGTCTTCCAGATGATCTGGCCGTTACCCGCGTTGAGCGCATAGATGCGGCCATCGCTCATGCCCAGGTAGACGCGCCCATTCACGATTGAGGTCCAGCCGCCAGAGACGCTCTGATTGGCGATGCTAAACTTCCACTTGACCTGGCCAGAGTTGGCGTCGAGCGCGTAGAGCTTGCCGTCACCAGAGGCGATATAGGCAATGCCATTGGTGACGTTGGGCGACTCGTTGACGCTGTCCCCTGTCTGATACTTCCACTTGAGCGAGCCGTTCCCAGTGTTCACCGCATAGAAGTAGTGGTCGGATGCGCCGAAGTAGACGATGTTATTCACCACCGCGGGCTTGCCAAAAATCTGGCCGCCCGCCTGAAAATGCCAGAGCTCCGAGCCGTCGCTCGTTTTGCGGGCCGAGAGCTGACCGCCATCGTTGCCAATGTAGACGACGTTGTTGCCGATGGTAGGTGAGGTGAACTCGCTGATCGCGCCAATCGAGGTCGTCCAGACAATCGAGCCGTTGCTGGAGTTCAGGGCAAAGAGCTTGCCATCGGCGGAGGCATAGGCGACATTATTCGCCACCGCCACCTGTCCGCTGATCGTGCCGCCGGTGGTATAGTTCCAGGCGATATCGCCCGTGGTGCTGTTGAGCGCGAAGACACGCCCCTGATCGGTGCCAACGTAGACCAGGCCGCTATCCATCGTCGGACGGCCGTAGATTGTGCCGCCCACCGACTTACTCCAATTCAGCGAGCCCGTCTTCGAGAACGAGTAGACATAGCCAGCCGTAGTCGAGACGAAGACGCCGCCGTTGACCGCCCAGGGCTTGTTGGGCGTTCCGGCAATCGAATAATGCCAGCGTTGCGCGCCAGTATCGGCGTTGAAGCCGTAGAACATATTGTCTTGCCCACCCGCGTAGGCGTTATACTGGCTCAACGGAACCTGCGTTGGGCTGCCGTTGCCGCCCGAGCCACCGTTGTCGCTCCCGGCGGTCGGCGTGGTCTGCGCGGCGGCGGTTGGCGTGCCGTTGGAAGTGTTATTGGTATCCGAGCCATTGTTGGCGCTGGTAGCACAGGCGGCGAGCAGCACCACCGCCAGCAGACAAAGACTTGCGAGAATTGGGCGCATGGGTCTACGTGGAACGCGCATGGTTGTCCATCCTCTTCTTGACCAACCCGATACGAACCTGATTGGTATCTCTAGTATACGGGTGCATACAATGAGGGAAATCACAAATCATGCTGGCGTTCCATCGGCTATTCTGCTGGATCGCGCCGCGCTTTCCGCTTCCGCGACGTACGGCGAGCCTTGCCCGCCCACGTGCCGACAGTGTCGGCCTATAATTGGAGAGAGCGGGCGTCCGGACAGTGGCCGCGCTCAGAGGACATGGATGGTATGGCAAAACGTAGAGCGCTCGAATGGCAATCCGGCACGCAACGGCTCCGAGCGTGGCTGGCCTCCCTGCCGCGCTGGCGCATGAGCCGCGACGACCTCCGCGGCTACGGCTACGCGCTGCTCGGCGTGGCGGGCGCGTCGCTGGCCATCGCACTGGTTGGGCGCATCGGACACGTCGCCAATATCTCGCTGCTCTACCTGCTGGTCGTGCTCTGGCTGGCGGCATGGGTGGGGCGCGGGCCCGCCATCCTCGCCTCGGTGCTCGCCTTTCTCGCCTATGACCTCTTCTTCATCCCGCCGCTCTTTCGCTTCACAGTGGACGACCCCACCGAGTGGCTCTCGCTCATCGCGCTGCTGGTCACATCGCTGGTGACCGGACAGCTCGCATCAGCTGTACGCAACCGTGCGCGCGAGGCGCTCCAGAGCCAGCAGCGGACCGCGACCCTCTACGGCGTGGCCCAGCTGATCGCCACCGCGACGGACCAGGGATCGCTCTTCCACGATCTGGCCCAGCGTCTGCTGAAGGTCTTCTCACCATCAGGAGTGACGGGTGTGGCTATTCTGCTGCCCGGCCAGAGCATCTACCCGGCGGTGCGGGCGCTCGCCACCGATCCCGGAGCCGAGGCCGAGCGAGACGCGCTACGCCTCACCGACCAGAGCTACGCCGCCGAGGCCGCCTGGGCGCTGGAGCATAGCGAGACGGTCGGCGAGACGGTTGCCCACACGCTGAGTCGTTTGAGCACGCGCTCGCCTGAGGCGCAAGTTGAGAGCCTCGTCTACTACATCCCACTCACCAGCGGCCAGCGCACCGTCGGCCTGCTGGCAATCACTGGAAAGCCCGCGATCCGCACGCTGCTCTCGCCTCCCACGTCTCCAACGGCGAGTGGCAGCGGCGCGTCGGCGCTCTTCGCCGCGTGTTGCGATCAGGTGGCCCTCGCCATCGACCGCGCCATCCTCCAGCAGCAGGCCATCCATGCCGAGGCATTGGACGAGAGCAACCAGCTCAAGGATGTGTTTCTTGGCTCGGTGACGCACGACCTGCGCACGCCGCTGGCCTCCATCAAAGCGGCGGTCACCAGCCTGCTCGGGGCTGATGTGCATTGGAGCGAGAGCGAGCGCCGCGAGTTCCTCGAATCCATCGATGAAAGCGCCGACCGGCTGAACCGGCTGGTGGGCAATCTGCTGGACATCTCGCGCCAGGAGGCTGGGGTGGCGACGCCCGAAAAGGACTGGTATCTCATCGGCGATGTCATTGCCACCGTGCTGGACCGGCTGGAGCTTGCCGGACAATTACAGGAGCGCGAGGTACTGGTGGATGTCGCCGATGACGTTCCGCTGGTCCCGATAGACCACACGCAGATCGAGCAGGTGCTGACCAATCTGCTGGAAAACGCACTCAAGTACTCGCCCGCGGATCGCCCGGTGCGCGTCACCGCAATGCTGACCGCCGAGCCAGAGCGCGATCTGGAGGTGCGCGTCAGCGACGAGGGGATCGGCGTTCCCGCCAGCGAATTGCACGCCATCTTCGACAAGTTTTATCGCGTGCATGATGTGCATCTTCCCTGGGCGTCGGACCGACCGCCAACCGGTACCGGACTTGGCCTCGCTATCAGCGATAATATCATCCGCGCGCATGATGGCCGCATCTGGGCCGAGAGCACGCCGGGCAAGGGGTCAACGTTCATCTTCCGGCTGCCGATTCCCGAAGAGACGCCACGGGGTGCCCTGCCCGATATTGTCCCTGACGCCGAAGCGACGACCACCGTGGCAGAGGCAGAGGAGGCGCCCCATGCCGAACGATGAGATAGCGGCGGATGCGCTGCCCGACACCGAGCAGGCCACCGGCGGCGGGAAGGTGCGGGTGCTGGTGATTGACGATGAGCCAGAGATTCGCCGGGCGGTGCAGTTGGGGCTGGCTAGCGGAGAGTTTACGGTGGCGTGGGCGCCAACCGGCCAGCGCGGGCTGGAGATGGTGGCGCAGTGGCATCCTGATATCGTGCTGCTCGACCTCTCGCTGCCCGATATGGACGGCATCGAGGTGACGCGCGCGCTGCGCTCCTGGTCGGCGGTCCCCATTATCATTCTCTCGGTGCGCTCAGGCGACGCCGATAAGATCACCGCGCTCGAGCTGGGCGCCGACGACTACCTGACCAAGCCATTCAGCATGGGGGAGCTGCGCGCGCGCATCAGCGTTGCCCTGCGCCACGCCGCGCACGCGGCAACAGGCGGCGCCAGGGATGGCGCGCGCTTCACCACTGGCGGTCTCGCGCTGGACTTCGCGCGCCGTCAGGTGCTGGTGGATGAGCGTGAGGTCCACCTGACACCCACCGAGTATGAGGTGCTGAAGTATCTGGCGATGCATGCGGGCCAGGTCGTTACCCACCGGACACTGCTCCGCGCGGTCTGGGGGCCAGACTACGAGGATGAGGCTCACTATCTGCGTGTCTTCATCGGCCAGCTGCGCCGCAAGATCGAGCCCGAGCCAGGCCGCCCGCGCTATCTGCTCACCGAGCCAGGCATCGGCTACCGCCTCCGCGCGCCGAAGTAAGCAAGGACTGGAGCGAATTCAAGAAGAGGGTGCTGTATAACGCCCCTGCGGTTGCAACTCCGCTCGTAACACCACCCAGGCACTGCCGTTGAGTCGTAGGAATTGCACCGTTGCTCTCCCGACTGCCGTAAGTAGCGCAACGCCGCCGAAATGTGAGCCTCACTCATGCGCCTGGCAGATTCGCGGGTGTGGATGTCGTCAAAGGATGGGCTTTGGTTGCCCTGGCGCGGGCCTGAATGAGCGAGATGACTTCATTGAGAGCCATCACCCTGTCAAGCTCGCGATCCTCGTCGCTCGTCAATGTTCCTGATCGGCTCTTTTCCAGCAGTATGCTGATATGTTCCTGGGCGTCCTTCGAGAGGCGAAATGAAGCGATTGCGTCACGTGAAGGTCCACCTGCAAAGAAGACAACGATTTCTTCAATTGGGCTGGCAAGGGCAATTTTGCTCATAGGAACTCTCCTGGACCAAAGCATACATTGCTATCAAGTATAGCATGTCTCACCCCAAGTCCTTGCAATATCTCGACGTGCCAGCCCGCTTCCCTTAGATCTTCTCTACGTCTGGCCAAGCGCGGGTGAGTTCGCGCAACTGCGGCTCGACCTGCTCGACCGTCTCGGCTATCTCAGGCGCGTGCGCCGCCTCACGCAGCAGCCCCGAAACGGCGACTTCGAGCGCGCGCAGTAGCTCAGTGGGATCCAGCGACCGGGCGAGAGCGCCCGCAAAGACGGCCAGCACGTCGGCGGGCAGGTCGTCGAAGCCTCTGCCATTGCGCGCAGGGAGATCGTGCTGAAGGCAGGCGAGGTGCAGCGCATAGTCGCGGACGCCGCTGAGCCAGTATTCAGCCTGCCAGACGCGCCTGCGCTCGATGCAGAAGCGCGCCCGGAGCGCGTGATGCACCGCATAGCCGAAAAGCTCCTGCGGCGCGGGCGCCGGTGTGTGCGGTTTTGTGACGGCCTTGCCGAAGAGCAGCCTGAACTTCGGGCTGGTCGCGCCGAACGCCGCCGCTGGCGTGAATGAGAGATCGAACTGGAGGCAGCCGGGGAGCATGAAGACCCGATAGATGCTGGCCCCCGCGGGCAGATCGAACAACAGCGCCGCGTCGCATTCATCCACGAGAGTCTGAGTCCAGTCGGCCAAGACGTCAGCCACAGGCACGTCATCGGCGACCGCAAAGGTCAGATCGAGATCAGACCAGCAATCACCCTCATGGAGAGCGAGCGAGCCGACGACCGCCCCGGCGACCACACGCGGATCAGCCGCCGCCAGTGCGAGCACGCGGTCACGCACGCGATTGCGATCATCTACAGTAAACATGGTTTTTCCTGTCGAACCATTTCTAGTACAACATCCATTCCAGGGTACGGTCTCACTCCGAGTCTTCATTCTACACCGACATGCGTATAGAGATGCTCGCAACGGCCGCGGCCCGCAGCCGCTGCCTCTCCTCTCCTTGCAGGAGAGGGGCCGGGGGTGAGGTCCGCCGCAGCTGAGATTAGCCCCACCTGAGGAGGGTAATATCGCCGAAATCTTTGGCACCCATCTTATCGAAGTCTTTCTGCGCGACTTTGATGTAGTCCCAATGGACGCCAGTCAGCTGGGTGGCGTTGTCGCACCAGAGACGGGCCGCGTTGTCTTTGAATTGCACCTCGACCGTTTCCGCGCCTTTGGTCTCGATGATCCAATGCGCGCCATCCTCGGCGATGGCTACGAAGTCGGGATAGTAGTAGCGCAGGTTGGCATACTGGTCGGTGTATTCGATGCTGAAGCGGAAGCTATCCGGCACTTTGCACCAGGCAGTGATATCTGACGCCTGATCAAGGAATTGCGCGAACCGGTGTTCATAGTCGTTGGTGCAGGGCGCATAATTCAGGATGAGCTTGTGTCCTGGCGTGGCGTTGGCATTGGAGAAGGGGAACGGCTGGACCTGCGCCAGACTGCGCCCGCTATCCACCAGTTCTGGCTCCTGCTCCTCCACGATCTTGTCACGCAGCGCGTTCGTGAAGAGCTTGCGGACGACATGCGCCACCGGCACGCGGCTCATCGCCTGGATGATGGCCGGGTCGTCCAGGTCCACCTCGCCGCCGAACGCCTTCACCGCGAAGAACTCTTTGACCTTCGGCGCCAGCACGGCAAACTGGCTGGGCAGCTTCAGATCGCTGGCGATGAGCCGGGCGTAGTAGCCGATAACCTCGTTGGCGGTCTGGGGCGCGGGGAGCGTGTAGTCGCGGCTGAACTCGCGCTCCATGGTGAAGAAGTCCAGCCCGTCGTAGTGGAAGGTGCGCTCCTGCTCGTCGCCGGGCTTGCGTGGGAAGGGCGGGCAGAGGAAGCTGCGCACGTTCAATGCTTCGATCTCGGCGGCGATGGAACGCTTGCGAGTCAGGATGGGAGTCAGCTGCGGGATGGTGATGTCGTATTGGGCTTTGGCGGGATCGGGCTGGATGGTGAGGATGATGAGCTTGTCTTTGCCGACTTCGAACTCACCCAGCTCCTTCCCCAACTGCTCCAGCTGGTCGAGCTTGCTGACGAATTCCATGAAGCCGGTCGTGCCGATGATATCGACGCGCTCAGTGTAGCCACGGCTCTCACCCCGGAACATCAGCCGCAGCCCGCGGCCTATCGTCTGCTCCGGCAAAATATTGGCCTTGGCGGAGTAGGGGCGCAGACCCACTACCACCGTCACATTCTGCACATCCCAGCCCTCTCGCAGCATCAGCACGCTGACAATCGCGTTTACCTGGCTGTCGGGTGAATCCACCTCGCGGGCGGCGCGACGCGCTTTATCGAGGTCTTTCTTGGTGATTTCGCCCGCGCTATCGGTATGGATGATGAGATGCTTGTCGCCGCCAAAATCGGCTGGATACCACTCAGCCAGGCGCGGGCCAACGTCGTCGGCCTCGGCGTTGGTGGTGAGCATGATGAAGAGCAGCGGGCGTTTGCCCAGCGGCGCCAACTGCTCGCGATACTCGCGCCAGCGGTTGACGCCCGCCACGAGAAAGCCGCGATATTTGACGCTAGCGATGTCTGAGGTCACCACATCCAGATCGGTGACGCCTTTATAGGGGCGCTTGACGATGCCGTCAATGATGGCCTGCTTGAGCGGATAGTCGGAGATGACCCAGGGGAAGAGCTGGCCTTTGGTGAAGCGCGGCGTGGCTGAGTAGTCGAGCTGCGCGGCGATGGGGCGCGCTTCATGCAGATTCTGGATGACGGTGTTCCAGGCGCTGTCTTCATCGTGGGTGTGGTGGGCCTCGTCGTTGATGACGAGCAGCGTCCCCTCGCGCTTCTGGATGCGCTCGATGAAGCTGGCCGATTCGCTGAGAGTGGCGGGCGCCTTCGGGCCAAGCACGGCGGCCAGCGGCTCCGACTCGCCATCATTGCCGTTTTCGGGGCGGTCATACAGCTGCTGGATGTTGGTAAGCAGGACCAGCCCATCGGCGTCGGGCCGTTCGGGATCGCCACGTACGACGGTCTCGACATCCCAGAAGAAGCGCATGCTCGGCGGCATGACAGGGTCGTGCTGGAAGATGCGCCCGCCCGCGAAGTCTTCGGCGAGTCGCTCCAGCACGATGACATTGGGCGCGACGATGAGGAAGGTGCGGGCGTAGTCAGCATCGCCGCCGCCCATGATGGCGTTGAAGTACTGCCAGACGATGGCAAGTGACATGACCTTGGTCTTGCCGGAGCCGGTGGCCATTTTGGTGGCGAAGCGGGCAAAGTTATCTTTGTCTTCCGCCGCGAGTCTGATTGGTTCATCCGTGCGGGCGAACTGCTCATAGAGAGCGCGGCGCGTGCGGATGCGGGCCACTTCATAGACATAGATCAGCGTCTCGATGGCGTCGCGCTGGGCACGGTGATAGGCGAATGGGCGGCCATCTGGCAGCCGATGGTCGCTGGCGAACCACCAGTTGAGCAGCCGCTGTGTCACTTCGGTGGCGCCGGGATAGCCTGCGTCGCGCCACTCGGCCACTTTCTGGCGCAGCAAGGGCACGCAGGGCGCGGTCTTGAGGTATTCTTCGACCTCGAAGAGTGAGAGTTGCGCGGATGCGGTGGTTTTCGACGGCATGCGGTTTCCTTTCTGATCCCCGGACCTCACCCCCCAGCCCCCTCTCCCGCAGGAGAGGGGGAGCCAGAGCATTTTTGCGGCAGGCGAGATTTGTATTTCCATCCCCGGACCTCACCCCCCAGCCCCCTCTCCTGCGGGAGAGGGGGAGCCAGAAAGTTTGCATATGGTTCCGTTCGCCCCCTGGCACTACCTTTCTGTCTGGTTCCCCCTCCCCTCGCGGGGGAGGGGGTTAGGGGGAGAGGTGCGGGGCGGTTCGTTCCTGGCAGATTACGCGAATATGGGCTAGCACACTGCTCATAGATGTTTCTACTTCGGTGTTGGTGAAACGCAGGATAAGCAGGTTGCGGGCAACGAGCGCTTTGTCGCGTGCGGTGTCATACTCCGCCTGGTTTCGATGGACGGCGCCGTCAAGCTCGACGATGAGGCTGGCGGCATGGCAATAGAAGTCGACGATGAAGCCATCGATCACTTGCTGTCGGCGCCAGCGCAGGCCATCAAGCTGGTTGGCGCGCAGGCGCTCCCAGAGCAGCTTTTCCGCCAGGGTCATGGTTTGCCGAAGCTCCCTGGAGCGCTGTAGTTTCACACGTCTGACCCGCTGGCCGCGAATGAGCGCCTGACTGGATGGCATGATCGTTAGCCTTTCTGATCCCCAGACCTCACCCCCCAGCCCCCTCTCCCACAGGAGAGGGGGAGCCGGAGTCTAGCCTTGCGCGGGAGAATGACTAGCTGCGGTCTCCAAAACCGCAGGCTGCCACCGCCTCCCGGTGGCCCATTTCTGGTTCCCCCTCCCCTCGCGGGGGAGGGGGTTAGGGGGAGAGGTCCGCTCACCCCACCACAACCTTCACCGTTTTGGTGGTGTCGTTGCCGAGAATGTCTATCACTTTGATGACGACGGTATATGTGCCCGGCTGCTCGTAGGTATGGCTCAGGCTGCGTTGCAACTGCGGGTCTTTGCGCGTGCGATAGGTCTGCGCCATGTTGTGGAAGGCGTCGCCCTGGTAGTCCCAGTCCACCGCCCAGTAGTCGATCCACTGCGACCAGTGGCTGATCTTGGCGACGATCTCTTGCGGCACGTCCTGATAGGGCGCGAGAAAGTCGCTGAGCGTGATGGTGGCGTAGCAGCCGTTGGGGCGCTCCTCCGCGCTGACCATCTCCGACGCGCGCTGGCTGACTGCGACGCTGAGCGCGCCCAGCTCGAAGAAGGTAATGTCGCCCTGCTCCACGGCGCGCTTCTCCAGCACCTCGCGCGGGATCGTCTTGAAGCGGAGGGTGACGTTGTTCTCGGCGGCCATCTGCTTGGCGGTCTCGTTGACCTCGAAGGCGAAGTCCCAGCCGAGGATGTCTACGCCGTTGCTGCTGGCCGAGCCGCTGGCCTTCCAGAACTCTTTGACGATGGCGCGCACATCGCCGACGGAGATCGGCGCATCTACGCTGCCAATGTGGACCAGCCGCCCGTCGCGGACGCCGTGCAGCCAGCTATAGCCTTCGAGGGGCTGGGCGCGGTAGAGATCGAGCATGAAGCGGCGATAGGCCAGCTGGGCTGCGGGCGACTGGGTCACGTCGCCCTGGGCGAATTCGGCGGCCTGCCACTGCTGCCGCTCGTACTTGCCGAGGTTCTGCACCATGAACGGCTTGACGCCAGGGATGCTGAGCAGCCGCTTGCGTGTCGTGTGGATGGCGAAGCGGCCCAGGTCGCAGGTGATCCAGCGGCGGCCCAGCTTCTCGGCGACCGCCGCCGTCGTGCCGCTGCCGCAGAAGCAGTCGAGGACAAGGTCGCCCTCGTTGGAGGAGGCGTTAACGATACGTTCGAGCAGCGCTTCGGGTTTTTGGGTGGGGTAGCCAAGACGCTCATGCGACATCGCGTTTATGGGCGGAATGTCCGCCCATAAGTCCTCAAGGAAGTTGCCGCCCACCTCATCCAAGTATCTCTTTACGCTTGGCATTCCTTCCTTAGAGAACACTATCAATCCAAGCTTCAGGCCTTCGTCTATCCGCTCTTGGGACCAAATCCAGTGCTTGCCAGGCGGCGGTGAAAGTACTCCCCACGTACCGAACTGCCTGGGCTGCCCTTGACCTGCCTGGGTGAAATCATGGAGCCTATAACGTCGCCCACTTCCTTCTTCGATATAGCGATAGTGACTTGCTAAATAGTCATCCGAATGTTTGACGTGAATTGGGTTGAATGTAGCTGTTTGGCTCTTAGAGTAGAAGTAAATGGAGTCACAGACATTGCCGTAGCGATTACTCTGGGCCTTTGACGATCTTATCTTTTGCCAAATTATTTCACTCTTGTAGTTTTCTCGCCCAAACATTTCATCTAACACAATCTTAGCGTACTGGCCGACATGAAAATCGGTATGCACATAGATGCTGCCATCCTCGGCCAGTAACTCGCGCAGCAACACAGCGGTCTCATAGAACCATTGCAGGTAGCTATCCAGCCCGCGGCCCCAGGTATCGCGATAGGCCTTCTGCTCCACCATGCTCGGCTCTTTGGTGAAGGCGTCGTCCGATTCGGGGATGGTGGTGGTAAAGGAGAAGTCGCTGCCGGTGGCGAAGGGCGGGTCGATATAGATCAGGTTCACCTTGCCCGTGAACTCGGGCAGCAGCGAGGGCAGGACGTATTTCTTGTCGCCCCAGATCAGGCGGTTGCGCCACTCGCCGGGCTGGCCCTGCGCCCAGAGGTCCATCTGGTTGGCCCGCTGCACGCCCGATTCGTTCACCGTCTCGACGGTCTGGAAGGGCAGCGGAATCCTGACCGGGGCGACACGCCTGCCATCCTTATCGTACTTGCCATCCCATACGAGTTCTGTCATGGTGTGTTCTCCTGCTATCCCCGGGACCTCACCCCCCATCCCCCTCTCCCATAGGAGAGGGGGAGCCAGAGTGTATTCTTTCTGGTTCCCCCTCTCCTCGCGGGGGAGGGGGTTAGGGGGAGAGGTCGCCTGCCTGTTGTGCTCATCTATTATCGCAGTGTGAGGAATACGGCGCAAGAGGACATAAGCGGAAAGGATGGCCGTAAATCTATGTGCATAGCAATATCGCTTCACCCGGACCCGCCAGTACCACATCTCCTGTCATCGCCAAACTGGCTCGTTTCTCCGCCCATGCGCGGAAGTGGCCCCGTCTGACCTCATGTAGCCTTTCACCGTTCGTGCTACTCTACTCTTAGAGCAGATGCTACCGGAGGCGGTCATCGCGGGGAAGTCACGTTTTTGTGTTACACCACCATACGGTGCGCCGCTTCCCTTCTCCTCGCAGGAGGGCAGCCGGGGAATGAGATCTCTGGTTCCCCCTCCCCTGCGGGGGAGGGGGTTAGGGGGTGAGGTCTGGGGCTAGGAGATCAGCTTGCCCGCCCGCCGCAGCTGGCGATTCAGCGTGATAGAGAGCGCCAGCGCCAGCAGCAGCGCGGAGAAGGCCAGGATCGCGCCAACCGGGCCGATGGACTGGCTGAGTAGCCCTGCCAGCGCCAGGCCGAGCGGCTGGCCGCCGAAGAGCAACAGGCGAAAGACACCATTGACGCGCCCTTGCAGCTCGTTCGGGATGCGCGTGAGACGATAGCTATACTGCGCGACGAAGAAGATCGGGGTCACGCCGTAGGCAGCCGCGGTGATGGCGGCCAGGGCGAGTGGCGTCGGCGCGATGGCATAGAGCGGCAGCAGCAGCACCCACATCCAGTGGACGCCCATCGCAATCTGGCCAAAGGTCAGCCGCCGCATGGCAGGGCCAGAGAGCACCGCGCCCACGACGCTGCCCACTCCACCAGCGCCCAGTATCAGCCCGACGGCAATGGATGAGGCGCCCATCTGCTGCGCCAGGATGATGACCACCAGCATGTATCCCGACTCGATCAGCACCGTCCCGCCCGCCACGAGCGCCAGAAAGCGCATCAGCGACTGGCGCCAGAGCCAGACCACGCCCTCTCGGATATCGTCGAGCAGCCTGCTCGCGTCCGCCGTCCGGGGTGCGCTCAGGTTGGCGCGGATGAGCCAGACCGAGACCACCGAGACAGCGTAGGAGATCGCGTCCACCAGGAAGGCGAAGCCCTGCCCAATGGCGAAGATCAGCCCGCCCAGCGCGGGGCCGAGCATCGAGCCGGTGCTCAGCGTGACCTCGTTGAGCGTCGTCGCGGAGGGGATTTGCTCGCGCGAGACGACCCGCGTCAGCGCCGCCGTCTCCGCCAGGTTGAAGAAGACGTTGAGCGTGCCCTCCACCAGCGCGACGGCGTAGAGTTGCGCCAGGCTGAGCCAGCCAAACGCCAGCGTCAGCGGGATGCTTCCAAGCGCGAGCGCTCGCCCGGCGTCGCAGACGATCATCACGCGCCTGCGGTCCCAGCGGTCCACCAGCGCGCCCGCCGGGAGGCCAAGCAACAGATAGGGGATCGTGCGCGCGGCGCTCAGGAAGCCCGCCTGGGCTGGGGAATCCGTCAGCGCCAGCATCAGCAGCGGATAGGCGAGCTGCGAGACCTGCGTGCCCACAACCGAGACAAGCTGACCGCTCCAGAGCAGCACCCAGTCGCGATTGGACCAGAGCCGGGCGGTCTTCGGCT
>DATBIB010000075.1:0-62072 GCA_036557205.1 Ktedonobacterales bacterium
CAAGGCGCAGGTCTACGTCGGCGGACGTGGCAAGGCGGGCGGCATCCAGTTTGGCGATACGCCTGAGCAGGCGCGCGACGCCGCGAGCCGTGTGCTTGGGATGGACATCAAAGGGCTGACCGTCGAGAAGGTTCTCGTCACGCCCAAGATCGCCATCAGCGATGAATATTACGTCGGCATCGTCCTCGACCGCGCCAGCCAGGCTCCGGTCGTCATGGTGAGCGCGGCGGGCGGCGTCGATATCGAAGAGGTCGCCGAGACGACACCCGAAAAGATCATCAAGCACACCATCGACGTGCGCTGGGGACTGCCCGCGTGGCAGGCACGCGAGCTGCTCGCCCAGGCGGGCATGCCCTCCAACGTCGTCGCGAAGGGCGGCGCGATCCTCGCCGCGCTGGCCCGCGCCTATGAAGGCAGCGACGCCACCCTCGCCGAGATCAATCCGCTCGCCCTCACTGCCGATGGTCAGGTGCTCGCCGCCGACGGCAAGATCCTGATCGATGATAACGGCCTGGCACGGCAGAAAGAGTACGCCACCTGGGCCGAGCCGGAAGAGGCGAACCCGCTGGAGTTCGAGGCCAAATCCGAGGGGCTGACCTACGTCAAGCTCGACGGCGATGTCGGCATTATCGGCAACGGCGCGGGCCTCGTCATGACGACACTCGATATGGTTGCCCGCTCCGGCGGCAAGCCCGCCAACTTCCTCGATATCGGTGGCGGGGCGAAGGCCGAGGTGATGAAAAAGGCGCTGCTCTTCGTCGCCCGCGACCCCCAGGTACGCGGCATTCTGGTCAACATCTTCGGCGGCATCACCCGCGGCGAGGAGGTCGCCAGGGGCATCATCATGGCCCAGCAGGAGCTTCCCAAGGGCATGCCCATCGTCGCTCGTCTCGCTGGCACCGGCGAGGAAGAGGGACGCGCCCTGCTGGCCGACGCTGGCCTCACCTGGGGCGCTGACATGCGCGACGCCGCGCAGAAGATCGTTGCCGAGATCAAGGCCAGGAGCTGAGAGAGCACTATGAGCATTTTGTTTGACAAGGACTCGCGCGTCATTGTGACGGGCATCACCGGCCGCGAGGGGCTGTATCACACCAAGGGCATGCTCGCCTCCGGCACGCAGGTGGTCGGCGGCGTCACCCCCGGCAAGGGCGGCCAGACCGTCGAGGAGAAGCCGGTCTTCGATACGGTCGAGGAGGCGAAGGCCAAGATGGGAGCGACCGTCGCCTGCATCTTCGTCCCGCCGCTAGGCGCCGCCGATTCGATCATGGAGTGCGCCGCCGCCGGAATGGAACTGGTCGTCTGCATCACCGAGAATATCCCGGTCAACGATATGACGCGCGTCGCCGCCTTCCTCAAGGAGCATCCGACGCGGCTGATCGGGCCGAACTGCCCCGGCCTGGCGACCCCCGGCGCGGGCAAGGTCGGCATCATGCCGTACCACATCTTCCGGGAGGGCGATATCGGCTTCGTCTCGCGCTCCGGCACGCTCACCTATGAGGTCGTGGCACTGCTGACCCAGGCGGAGCTTGGCCAGTCGTCGTGCATTGGCATTGGCGGCGACCCGATCATCGGCACGACGTTCATCGACTGCCTGCGGCTCTTTGAGGCCGATCCGAAGACGGCGGCTGTGGTGATGTGTGGCGAGATCGGCGGCAGCGACGAGGAGGACGCTGCGGCCTATGCGGCGACGATGAGCAAGCCGGTCATCGGCTTCATCTCTGGACGCACCGCGCCTCCGGGCAAGCGCATGGGCCATGCGGGCGCGATCATCTCCGGCAAGACGGGAACAGCGCAGGGCAAGGTCGAGGCGCTGCAAGCGGCGCATGTGCCAGTCGCCGACACGATCTTCGACATCCCCGATCTGGTAAAGCAGGCGCTAAACCGGTAAGGGAAGGTTAGTAGTAATCCACCTTCGCGGCATGAATGCCGCGGCTAATCCTGATCATTCGGTATTCGCGTGAAAGGTCATCACATTCTCGACGTTCGGGATTAGCCGTGGTCTTCAGGCCACGGCGCGCACCATCGCTCTTCTGGCTCCCCCTTCCCGACGCGGGAGGAACTGAATGCGCGTGTCCTGCAGCCCGCGCAGGCGGGCTTTGTGGCCGAGCGTCAGCGAGGTCATTTAGGCGCGGCTTCAGCCGCCAGCCTGTGGAGGCGCGCCATTCATTCCATCCCGATATCACCCTCCAAAATTGTATACTGAACCAATGCATTGCCATGAACGACAACGCATCGTCAATAATGAGTCCACAAACCAGTCAACAAAGGCGACTGTCATATGGCTATATTGCTCAAATCTCCTGACCAGATCGAGAAGCTGCGCGCGGCGGGCCGTCTCGTCGCCGAGACGTACGAGGAGCTGCGTCCGCACATCAAGCCCGGCATCTCCACCGGCGAGCTGGATAGCATCGCCGAGAAGTTCATCCGCGGCCACGGGGCGATGCCTATCTACAAGGGTTACGGCGCGATCAGCAATCGCGGACGGCTGGTGCGCCCCGCCTTCCCAGCCACGATCTGCGTCGCCATCAACGATGTCATCTGCCACGGCATCCCCAGCACGCACCAGATATTGCAGGATGGCGACATCGTCGGCATCGACATCGGCGTCATCTATCGCGGCTGGGTCGGCGATTCCTGCGTCACCTTCGCCGTCGGCAAGGTGGATGAGAAGGCAGAGCGACTGCTCGCCGCGACAAAACACAGCCTGGAGCTTGGCATCGCGGCGGCGCAGCCAGGCGGACGCATCGGCGACATCGGCGCGGCCATCCAGAAGTATGCCGAAGGCGAGGGCTACGGCGTTGTGCGCGAGTATGGCGGCCACGGTGTCGGTCGCTCGCTGCACGAAGACCCGTTCGTCACCCACGTCGGCAAGGTTGGCACTGGCCCGGAGATCCGCCCCGGCATGGTCTTCACCATCGAGCCGATGCTCAACGAAGGCGGTCCAGAGACCAAACTGGGCGAGGATGGCTGGGTCGTCAGCACCGCCGACGGCAGACGCTCGGCGCAATTCGAGCATACGCTCGCCATCACCGACAACGGCCCCGAGATTCTGACGACGCTGTAGGGCGGCAGACCTCTCCCGGCCTTCGGCCACCCTCCCCTGCGAGGGGAGGGTGGCCGTGCGAGCAATGTAGCAACTTGCTACGGTAGAAGTCTAGTCAGCCCGCGCAGGCGGGCTTTGCGGCCACAGGCCCCTAGGCGCGACTTTAGTCGCCAGCGTCGGCGCCAGTACCGACATACCAGCACGCCCGATCAGCGATATTGCCGAGTTCAGGGTGTGCTCGCTTTTTGCTCGTTGCGCATTATCCGTCGTGGCGATATCATAGGACGATTGACGCTCGCTCTTACCTCTGCGGCCTGTAAGAAACTGGCAGGGGAAGGGTTAGGTTCGTCATGTCTCCATGTGGGGAGCGCTGACCGCTTCTGGCTGTCTGTCTCGGAATAGACAGGTGATCCCAAATATGCCTCTGGCGGCAGTGGGGAGGAGGAGACGATGCCATTTACCAGCGAACAGGCGCTTGCCCTCGCGCCAGATAGCGCATCCGCCGCCGCGGGACGCAAGCTCGCCAATACTCGCCAGTGGAAGACGCTTGGTCGCAATCCCGACGCTCTCTGGGGCGAGTGTCAGGGCAGCGGCAAAGACCCCTACAAGGTAGAGGTGGATCTGGCGACGCTCAGCGTCAAGTGTAGCTGTCCCAGCCGCAAGTTCCCCTGCAAGCATGGGCTTGGCCTGATGCTGATCTTCGCCGCCAAGGCGAGCGACGTAGCCGAGGCGGAGCCGCCATCCTGGGTGGCCGACTGGCTAGCCAAACGCCACGCCCACGAAGAAAAACACGCCGCCGAGACGACGCTCTCACCCGAAGAGGCCGCCGCCAAAGAGCAGGCGCGCGAGAAAGATAAAGCGAAACGCGCCGAGAAACGCGAGAAGCAGGTCGCCGATGGCATCGATGGTCTGAATCTCTGGCTCGACGACCTGATGCGCAATGGACTGGCCGCCGTGGAGACCCAGCCGGAGAGCTTCTGGGAGATTCAGGCGGCGCGCATGATCGACGCCGCTAACTCTCGGCCTATTGCGGAGCGGCTCCGCTCGATGGCGACGCTACCCGGCTCCACGCCAGACTGGCCAGATCGTCTCCTCGATGGCCTGGGCCGTGTCGCACTGCTCACGCGGGCTTTTGCCCGGCTGGATGAGCTTGATCCCTCGCTGCACGAGGATGTGCGCCATCTCGTCGGATGGACGTACAGCGCCGCTGACCTGGAGACCCAGGGTGAGCGCATCAGCGATGACTGGGCGTTTCTGGGCCAGTGGGTCGAGACTCAAGAAAGCGACCCACTACACGGCAAGGCCCAATACAACTGGTTGCGCGGCTACTCCACCGGACGGACCGCGCTGATTGTGCAGTTTGAGTATCCTGGCAAACCCTTCCCTGAGCTGCTGATGCCCGGCGTGAGCCAGCGGGCGGAACTGGGATTCTGGCCCGGCGCCAGCCCACTACGGGCCTCCCTGACGACCCGTCTGGGTGACGTCCACTCGCTGAGCGGCCCCCTTCCCGGCGCATGCGCCGTCGAGCCGTTTCTCGCCAGCGTCGCCGAATCACTGGCACGCCAGCCCTGGCAGGAGCGCTTTCTGGCAGTGCTCGCGCCGGTGACGCCGCACTACGACACCACCACGGGCGTCTGGCGTGTGCGCGACGCCGAGGGCGCCGCGCTGCCGCTGACCGCCGGCGACCACTGGCTGCTGCTGGCGATCTCTGGCGGGCAGCCGGTGGAGATGGCAGGCGAGTGGGATGGGCGCCTGCTGCGGCCGCTGGGGGTGCTTGGCAATGGCGTCTACCATCCGCTGGGGGAGGCCGAGTAATGGGCACGCTGGATCGTATCACGAACGCCGCGCTGATCGGCTCCGCCCGCGCCGCCACCGATGACGCGCTGCCATCCGCTACTCCCGAAGGGGCGCTGGTCGGCGCGCTTGCCGACACCAGCGCCGAGCAGCGGCTACTGCTTGCCGCCGGAGTGCGCGCCATCTATCGCATGGCTGGCTACACCCCAGAACGACTGGACACGCCGCTGGAGCCTGCGCCCGCCGAGACGAAAGCGGTCTGCCCGGCGAATGTCGCCGACCTGATCCACCAGTTGCTGATCGCGCGGGAGAGCGATCTGCTCCAGGAGGCGCTGGGGCGGATGATCGCCGCCGGGCTGATCCTCCCGCCAGAGATGCTGCCGCTGGCCATGGGCAGTGCGACGGTGGCGCAGCGCCCGCTGATCGCACAGGTAGCGGGCGAACGTGGCGCGTGGCTGGGCAGCTTCAATAGCGCCTGGTCATGGGTGCGCGAGTCCCTGGCGCATTCGCTGGATGAGATGCCCGCCGACGCCGATACCATCTGGCAGGAAGGCACATCCGCCGACCGGCTTCAGGCGCTGGCGCGCTGGCGGTCCACCGATCCGGCGAAGGCGCGCGACGAGATCGCGGCGGTCTGGCGGCAGGAGAAGGCTGATTTCCGCGTGGAGTTGGTCGAGGCGCTGGCCGATACACTCTATGCCGATGATGAGCCACTGCTCGAAACCGCGCTGGACGACCGGAGTGGCAATGTGCGCGCCGTGGCGCAGCGGCTGCTAGCTCGGATCCCTGGCACGGCGTACCGCGCCCGCGCCATTGCCCGCGCCGATACGCTGCTGACGATGGGCAAGAAGAAGCTGGCGACCACCCTGCCCGATGCGCATGAGAAAAGCTGGGAGCGCGATGGCATCGTGGCGAAGCCCCGGCAGGGGATGGGCGAGCGCTCGTGGTGGCTGATGCAGATCATCGCGGTGACGCCGCCCGCGCACTGGGTCGAGCGGTTCGGCATCCCACCCGCCGACCTGATTGCCGCCGCGACCGACGAGCATGGCGTTGAGATATTGGAGGGCTGGTCGCGCGCCGCCGTGCTCTTTGATGCGAGCGACTGGATCCAGCCGCTCGTGGAGGCGTGGAGCAAACGGCTTGGCAAGCGCGCCGGTGGTGGCGTGGCTCCGCTGGAGATGTGTGAGCTGCTATTGCCGAAGTTGCCTCTATCCGCGCTGGAGGCGATGGCGCTCAAGATTTTGCGGCACGGCGAATCGAAGCAGGATATCGCCTGGGAGACGCTGGTGGCGGCGTTGCCCCGCCCGTGGAGCGCCAAGCTGGCGCGCGAGTGGCTTGCCGGGCTGCGCGCCTTCGCCCGCGACGAACTGGTGTCGTTGAAGAGCTACGCCCCCGACTGGCGCGACTGTTCGGAGGAGCACGCGACGCTCCTGCCAGCCGAGTGTCTGGATGAGGCGCTCTCGCCCTGGGAGATGGACGAATACGCCAACAACCGGTGGCAAGCGAACTCCTGGCGCGAGCAGCATGAGAGCTTTCTCAAGACGGTGCGCCAGCGCCAGCGCATCCGCGACGAGATACCGGGCGCGAGCGCACCGTAACTTGATCGAATAGTATGGTTGGGTCAGGATTAGCCGCGGCATTTATGCCGCGAAGGTGGCCAACCATCCACTTTCCCTATGCGAAAGGTCCAGTTACCCATCCCGCCCATGAGTAAACCCGCGCGTAATTGATGTGAGGAGATTGAATCACCATGGCCAACGATACCTCTGGGAACATCGTCAACGACTCTGTCCTGCGCCAGCACGCCGAGCAGCAATTCGCCGAAGAGCTGGCCGAGCTTACCCGCGTGGACGACCGCCAGCGCCCGCCCAACTGGACGCTCTCGCCCTGGGCCGTGCGCACGTACCTGCTCGGCGGCAAACTGGATAGCGGCTTCACCATCTCGCCCAAATACATCGGCAATCCCCGCCTGATCGAGATCGCCGTCGCCACCCTCGCTACCGACCGCGCCCTGCTGCTCTATGGATTGCCGGGGACAGCCAAGAGCTGGGTTTCCGAGCATCTGGCCGCCGGTATCACGGGTGACTCGACGTTGCTGATCCAGGGGACCGCGGGTACCGACGAGTCCGCCATCCGCTACGGCTGGAACTACGCGCGGCTGCTGGTGGAGGGGCCGTCGGCAGAGGCGTTGGTCGTCAGCCCGATGATGCGGGCGATGCGCGAGGGGCGGCTGGCGAGGATCGAGGAGTTGACACGCATCCCCGCCGAGGTGCAGGATACCTTGATAACCATCCTTTCCGAGAAGACGTTACCTGTGCCAGAGCTGAACATGGAGGTGCAGGCGCAGAAGGGCTTCAACGTTATCGCCACCGCCAATAACCGCGATAAGGGCGTCAACGAGCTTTCGAGCGCGCTGATGCGCCGCTTCAACACGGTGGTGCTGCCGCTGCCCGCGACGATGGATGAAGAGGTGGAGATCGTGGACCGCCGCGTGGCGCAGCTTGGCCGCGCGCTGGAATTGCCCGCCGAGAAGCCCGCGCTAGAAGAGATCCGCCGGGTGGTGACGGTCTTCCGCGAGCTGCGTGATGGCGTGACGGCGGACGGCAAGACCAAGCTGAAGACGCCCTCCGGCACGCTCTCCACCGCCGAGGCGATCTCGGTGATGACCAACGGGCTGGCGATGGCCGCCTACTACGGCGATGGCGCGCTGCATGCGGGCGACCTGGCCGCCGGGCTGACCGGCGCGATCATCAAAGACCCGGTGCAGGACCGTATCGTCTGGATGGAGTATCTGCAAACTGTGGTCAAGGACCGTAACGGGTGGAAAGACTTCTATCGGGCCTGCCACGAAATAATCTGAGGACGTGCCACCGTGACCACTCACATCTTTGGCATTCGCCACCATGGGCCGGGCTGCGCGCGGGCGCTGCGTGAGGCGCTCGAACGGCTCGAACCGGATATCGTGCTGGTGGAGGGGCCGCCCGACGCGCACAGCGTCCTGCCGCTGCTGACCGATCCGGCGATGAAGCCGCCGGTCGCGCTGCTGATCTACGCGCCCGACGCGCCTGCCCATGCCGTCTACTACCCCTTCACCACCTTCTCGCCCGAATGGCAGGCGATGAGCTACGCGCTGACCCGTAACATTCCGGCGCGCTTCATCGACCTGCCGCAGTCGGTGCGGCTGGCGCAGGAGATGACGGCTTCGAAGGATGAGACATCCGATACACCCGTCGCGGCGGAGGTGAAGGCTGGGCCGGAGATGCTCCCGGCGGCGGATGCCGTCGCCGAGGCCACGCCCGAAGCGCCATCGGCAGATGCGCCAGCCGTCCGCGATGACCCGCTGGCGATGCTAGCGGAGGCGGCGGGCTATACCGATCACGAGCTGTGGTGGGAGCGCCAGATCGAGCAGCGCCAGAACGCCAACGACCTTTTCGACGGCATCCTGGAAGCGATGACCGCGCTGCGTAGCGACCTGACTCCCAAAGACGAGGAAGAGGCGCTACGCGAGGCCCACATGCGCCAGGGCATCCGCACCGCCGAGGGCGAGGGATTTCAACGGATCGCTGTTGTCTGCGGCGCGTGGCATACTCCCGCGCTGGCGCAACGTAACGACGCGAAGGGCGACGCCGCGCTATTGAGCAAATTGCCGCGCACAAAGGTGTCCGCGACCTGGATTCCCTGGACGAACTCACGGCTCTCCTGGCGTAGCGGCTATGGCGCGGGCGTCGGCTCGCCCGGCTGGTACGAGCATCTCTGGACGACAGCCGACCGGCTGGGCACGCGCTGGATGTCGCGGGCAGCCCAACTGCTGCGGAGCGAGGGGCTGGATGTCTCGTCGGCCAGCGTGATCGAGGCGGTGCGGCTGACCGAGGCGCTGGCGGCGCTACGCGACTTGCCGATGCCGGGGCTGGACGAGATGCACGAGGCGACGCTCACTGTGCTCTGCAATGGCGACGAGGCGCCGATGACGCTGATCCGCGAGAAGCTGGAGATTGGCGAGCACATGGGCGAGGTGCCGCCGGAAACGCCCGCCGTCCCGCTCCAGCGCGACCTCGAGGCCCGCCAGCGTCGGCTGCGTATGCCCGCCTCAGCCGACTACAAGGACTACGACCTCGACCTGCGCAATGACAACGACCGCGAACGGAGCAAGCTACTCCACGCGCTACGGCTGCTGAACCTCCCCTGGGGCGAGCAGGAGAACGCCGGGAGAGTTCTCGGTACTTTCCATGAAGTCTGGCGCGTGAAGTGGGAGCCGGAGTTTGCCGTCGCCATCATCGAGGCGAACGTCTGGGGCAACACCATCGAGTCCGCCGCGACCGCCGCCGTGCGCGCCGCCGCCGCCAAAGCCGACCATCTCGCCGAGCTGGCTGAGCTGCTGGACCGCGCGATGCTGGCCGATATGTCTGGCGCGGTGGATGACCTGCTCGTGCACATTCAGGCGCGGGCAGCGGTCTCCGCCGACGTGCGCCGCCTGATGGACGCCATGCCGCCGCTGGCCAGGGTGGCTCGCTATGGCGATGTGCGCGGCGCGCGCGCCGAGCGAGTGCTGCCGGTCGTGGACAACCTCTACGCCCGCATCGTCGTCGGGCTGCCGCTGGCCTGCGCCTCGCTGGATGACGACGCCGCCAATGAGATGGTCGAGAGCATCGAGCGCGCGCAACAGGCAATGGATACCTTGCAGCGCGACGACCTGAGGTTGGCATGGCAGGGAGCGCTACGTGCCGTAATGGAGCGCGACGGCGCGCATGGGCTGGTGCGTGGCCGCTGCTGCCGACTGCTGCTGGAAAAAGGCGCGATAGACGAAGAAGAGCTGCGCCGCCTGGCCGGGCTGACGCTCTCGCCCGCGACTCCCGCGCCGGAGGCTGCCGCCTGGGTGGCTGGCGTCTTGCGTGGCGGCGCGCAGATGATGATGGTCCAGGATGGCCTCTGGCTGGCGCTGGATGGCTGGCTGGCCGCGCTCGACGGCGAGACGTTCGTGGCGCTCTTACCGTTGCTGCGGCGCGCCTTCGCCGACTTCGAGGCGCCTGCCCGCCGGACGATGGGCGAGAAGGTCAAGAATCTCCACCATGTCGCTACTGCCGCTGTGGCTACCGAGGCGTCGGGCGGGGCGGTGGCTGAGGAACGCGCGCGCCGGGTCTTGCCGGTGCTGGCGCAGGTGCTGGGAGTGAGCTATGACGACACCAATCACTGATCCGATGGAGTCCGAGCGACTGCGGCGCTGGCGGCTGGTGCTGGGCGGCCCGGCGCAGCAGGGGCTGGGCACTGGCGCGCTGGCGGGCACGGACCGTGGCATGGACGACGTGCTCGCCGCGCTCTACGATGGCGAGCGTTCGGCGGGGCTGGGCGGCTCGTCGCCCAACGTCACGCGCTGGCTGGGCGACATCCGCACCTACTTCCCCTCGACGGCGGTGCGCGTGATGCAGCAGGACGCGCTGGAACGGCTCAACCTGACACAGATGCTGCTCCAGCCGGAGATGCTGGAGCAGGTGGACGCCGATGTACATCTGGTGGCGACACTGCTCTCACTGAGCCGCGTCATCCCCGACAAGACGAAGGACACCGCCCGTGCGGTCGTGCGCAAGGTGGTGGAGGAGCTTGAGCGCAAGCTGGCGAGCCCGATGCAGCAGGCGATTCGCGGCAGCCTGAACCGCGCCACGCGCTCGTATCGTCCCCGCGCCAGCGAGATCGACTGGCATCGCACCATCCGCGCCAACCTGAAGAACTACCAGCGCGACCGCGGCACGATCATCGCCGAGAAGCTCGTCGGCTACGGCCACAAGCGCTCGACACTGCGCGACATCGTGCTCTGCGTGGACCAGAGCGGCTCGATGGCGTCCTCAGTGGTCTACGCGGGCATCTTCGGGGCGGTGCTGGCCTCGATTCGCGCCGTCAGCACACGCATGGTTGTCTTCGATACGTCAGTGGTGGATTTGACTGAGGACTTGCAGGACCCGGTAGATTTGCTCTTCGGCACGCAGCTTGGCGGCGGCACCGATATCAACCGCGCCCTCGCCTACTGCCAGCAGATCATCACGCGCCCGGCGCAGACGATTCTGGTGCTGATCACCGACCTCTACGAGGGCGGCAATGAACAGGAGATGCTGCGGCGCGCGGGCGAGATTGCGGCGAGTGGCGCGCAGATGGTCTGCCTGCTGGCGCTCAGCGATAAGGGCGCGCCCAGCTTCGACCAGCGTAACGCGGCGACGCTCGCGGGGATGGGCATCCCGTCGTTCGCCTGCACACCCGATCTCTTCCCCGACTTGATGGCGGCGACGATCCAGAAGCGCGACCTCGGCCTCTGGGCGGCGCGCAACGACATCGTGACGGCCCGCGCCGAGGGGTGACAACCTTCAGTGCGATTCATCCTCGTGATGGCGGAGTGCGTGATAACTGCTCCGCCACCATGGATATTGTGCGATGCCAGCCGATACCAGCAGGAAAAGGGACGATAGAAGGAGCAGATTGTTACCAGCCTGGATTGCTTGCACAAGCGTCGCGGTTACCAGCATGACAACGAAAATATCCAGCACGACCAATCCAATTGACTGCCAGATGAGTGATCGCCTACTGGTTGGCAGACCGGAGGTGATATCAATATGCCAGGACTTTGCCGACCCACCTTCAGCACGCTCGATATGCACACGCATCGCTGTGCCCTCCTTATTTCGTAGTATCGCATGTGGCCAACCAAATCACCACCTGAGGTGGCGATATCACCGAAGAGAGACCGCTGATGCTGAACGAGAAACTGCAAGCCGCGATCAGCGAAGCCGCCACCCTCTCGCCCGAGGCGCAGGAAGAACTGGCCGCGCAGATCGAGTCGTGGCTGGCCGACGCCCGCTGGGACGCGCTGCTGGAATCACCCGAATCGGATGCCTTCCTGGAGGAACTGATCCAGGAAGCCAAGAACGGCCCAACTGCTCCCTGTGAATGGGATGATGAGGCGGAGAATGCTGGGTGAGGTCACCCGCCACGCCCCGATTCCCCCAGCCGCGCTACTCCGTTTCCTCAGCGTCACCCCATAGGCCAAGCCGATCTTCAGCGAGGATGCGTTGGCGCGCTTCTTCCTCACGCAGGAGCTGTTGAAAGCTCTTCCGTGGTGTGGGAAGTTGCTCTGGCACGATGCCCTTACTCAGCAGGAGCGTACGCACGGAATCTCCAGCTTCATAGTGGGTCGCATTGGCTCTCGGTAGATCACTGACACCGCGATCATCCATCATTTGACGTGCTAGTGCAGCCCGAAAGATATTTGCCGCCGTCTCGAGGCTGCCCATATAGTCGCTGATGTCTTGTCCTCGCTTGAGACCCCCGTGCTCACGAATCTGCTGCTGAGTCTCCTGGTAGAGGCCGCGATACCCCGAATCGAGAAATTGAAGGAAGTCTCTAGCCGTGAGCACTCCACTTCTATAGGCAGCGAGAGCAAGATCGCGATGCGCAAACACGGCTAAGAGTCCAGACAACGAGAGATCTTGTAATGTGAGCAGGATATTGCCAACATCGTCGTACCGGTTTATGCGCTCATAAAACCTCAGACTCTCCCCCGCTGCCAATTCGCGGATTTGTTCTGCTCGTTCTCGTTTCTCTCGCATCCTCGTCTGATGTCCGACGCCTGCTGCTGCATTTGTGGCAATCCATGCTTGGTTGTACTGTGGTTTTCTCTCATCCAGATAGCGCTGTTCGACCGCGACAAGTTGGGAATGATCGTGGACAACTTCCAAGATATCGAAGAGGAAGGCGCTCCCTCCAAATTCATCCCAGTCAGCCTGCAATTTTGTGTTAGGATGCCGTCCTGCATTGAGGAGGGCACGGTGCTGACTCATGCGATTGGAAAGATCGATGCTACTTCCAATATAGATATCACCAGTGATTGTGTTCGCAATGACGTATATGCCACCGCTCTGCGGGCGCTCTGACATAGACAACACTCCTTATCACGGTCTTTGTCTGCCAGCTACCTCACAGTATACAGTGCATTAGAACATTTGTCTACCGGCAATAAGGCATGGTTTTCCAAGCTCACGAGCAAGCCAGTATTCGCCCTGGTCATCGCTGTGCTGGATCTGCTCGAAGGCCGAGACCGCTGATTCCGCCATTGCCGATGATCCTCCCTATTCAAGTGAGTCGCCTTACGGGGCGCTATTGTCCAGTCTCGGTTTTCGGTGGTGCAAAAGTGCGGTAGCGACTTCGAATGAAGGCGTCCACATCTACCGCACGCACCCGCCAGCCCGATCGCTTCGAAATCTGCATGCCAGGCAGATCGCCGCGACGCAGTAATCGCCTAACGGTTTCTTCGGTCACGTCGAGCCGTCGTGCAACGTCCTCGACATTAAGCCACTGCTCCTGGGTTGTCATACGCCTGGTCCTCTCCTCAGTCCGGGCCGCAGCCTCCCAGCAAGAAGTATATGCCACCGTGCGCCTATTTGCAACAGAATACGCCTTAATAATCCATGGAGACGGCAAACAGCGTAGTCTAAGGCAACGACCAGCACGGTAACATCCATCTCATCCAGGCAGTCATAGATTCGTCAAGGTCGGGATTATCGCGGCACACGGGTTGTTATCCAATTCCTTTAAGAGCAAGCCATGAGTATGGTCAGTTCGCATCAATGACAGTTATCTGGCACTCGGCCTGAGAGATGGTGACGAGATAACCTAGGTCTGGATTGGCACGCACCGCGAGTACGAGAAGCGATCCTAAATCGCTACGCCACCACCAGCGGCGTATTCGGCTGGATGCCGGAGATTTGCCAGTAGATGGCCCCCGTCGCCGCGTTCAGCGCGTAGATGGTCCCCGTCCCCTGCCCCTCCTCGTCGGTGCGCCCGAGATAGACCACGTTCCCCGCAACTGCCAGCGGTGTAAACCAGACATTCTCGCCCGCACCGAGTGGCCGATGCCAGAACACCACGCCCGTCGTTGCATCGAACGCATAGGCGCCACCCAGGTTCACATAGGCCACGCCATCCGCAATCGTCGTCGCCGTAAAGATAGATACGGACGCCACGTAGCGCCAGCAGACTGCTCCATCGTTGGCTTGCAGCGCATAGAGCGTATTGCCCCACGAGCCGAGATAGATCATGCCATTGGCGACCGTTGGGTTGCTAGCGGCAGCCATCGCCGATGTCCACAGCAACGCGCCACTGGCGGCATCGAGCACGTGCAGCGCGTTCCCCTGCCCATGCACGCCAACATAGACGCGGCCATAGGCGACGGCAAGCCGGTCGCCTGGTGTAACTCCCGGCGGGCCATATTTCCAGCGAACTCCGCCATTGTCAGCATCGAGCGCCAGGATACTATCGGCATCGTTGGCATAGAGCACGCCATCCGCTAGCGCCTGTGGCACGAAGGAGCTCCCTCCCACATGTGTCGCCCAGACGATCCGCCCATCACGCGCCCCTAGCGCAACGGAGCCGCTATAGACGATGCCATGATCCACCAGCGGAACCGCAGTTTGCCCGGAGAACATAGTGCCTACCAGGCAGTCGCTTATCGCCTGCCAGAGCTGCGTGCCATTGCTGGCGCGAAAGGCGTAGGTCTGCCCATCGCCGTAGCCCGACGCGCAGACATACACGACGCCATCGACGACGGCAGGCTGGCCAAGCATGATGGACGGCGGAGGGGGACAACTTCCAGGACACACAAAATCGCCGCCAATCGCAATCTGCCTGCACCAGCGCAACGCGCCCGTCTGAGCGTTGAGCGCATAGAGATTCTCTCCGCTGCTGGCATAGATAGTATGCGCGGTCACGGCTGGGATGATAGTTGTCACCGAGACCTTGGGAGGGTGACCCGGGCAATCGCTCAGGACGATTTTGGGAGGCGGCAGATTGCGGAGATCGCGCTGGGTCAGCAGAATAGCGGCGCAGCTCACGAGCGCCAGCAACAGCAGGCCACCAAGGACAATGCGAACGAGCAGCCGCCTCATGCCACACGCCTCCTTCCTAATAACTAGGTACGGGCAAGCGGCGTGGTAGCTCACATGTGCGGCCACAAAAAACGGGCCGCCAGGAGTTGCCCCCTGACGGCCCGCGCTATGACTCGCGCCAGTGTTTACGGCAGGACGCCGTTGTACTGGTTCGAGACGATGACGTCGTCGAAGTAGGTGGTCGTGCTGGAGGCGTCGTTCCAGAGATAGATGCGACTCAGGTTATTGGTGGCCGAGAGGTTGCCCGTCACCCCACCGAGCGACGTGCCATTGAGCCAGACATTCCCCGCGCCAGCGGTCGCCTCGTTCAACTCGATCTCCAGCGAATACCAGGTGTTGGCGGCGATCAGGTTGGCATTCGTGTAGAAATCGAAGCGAGTGCGCGACCCATTCCAGAAGTAGACATCCAGCCCATGGCTCCCAGCGTCGTAGACCACTGCCCACATATTGTTCCCATTCACGTCGGTGGCCGAGGCCAGACTGAAGGAGACACTGGCGTTGGTGATGCGGAAGTAGAGCCGGGTGAAGGTGTGCGCCTGCGCGCCGCCCGTCAGGTTCTGCGAGAGAATCGTGTACTGGTTGGCGCCATCCGTCATTGCCAGCGCATGCGTACCCCGGTTGACGACCGTCGTCTCAACGGTGGCCGACCCTGTTCCCACAGGCCCAGTCCACTGGCTGAGGTTGCCACTCTCGAAGCCGTCTTGCAGATACACACCGATCTGGGCGCCTGTGCCAGACAGCGCCACCGTCTGCGGGCTGCTGGGCGCGTCATCGGCGAAGGAGAGCGAGGCGCTCCGCGCGCCGGTCGCCGTCGGCGTGAAAGTCACGCTGACCGTGCAGGTGGCGCTGGCCGCGATTGCCTGCCCGGTGCAGGTATCGGCGCTCTTGGCGAAGTCGCCCGCATTCGTCCCAGTGAGCGTCACTGAGGTGATGTGCAGGGTGGCCGTGCCACTGTTCGTCACCGTCACGGGCTGGGCCGCGCTGGTTGACCCCGTCCCCTGGTTGCCAAAGCTCAGACTCGCCGGATTGAAGGCAATGCCCGCGGCGGTCCCGGCGCCCGAGAGCGCGACCGTCTGTGGGCTGCCGCCCGCGTCGTCGGTGAAGGTCAGCGTGGCGCTGCGGGCGCCCGTCGCGCCGGGAGTGAACGTCACGCTGACGCTACAGGTGGCATTGACCGCGACGGTCGCCCCGGTGCAGGTATCCGCGCTGATGGTGAAGTCACCGGAATTCGTGCCTGCCAGGGCGACGATGCTGACGTGCAGCGCCGCCGTCCCGGTGTTGGTCACTGTGACGCTCTTCGCCGCGCTGGTCGTGCCGACGTTCTGGTTACCGTAGCTCAAGCTAGTCGGGTTGAAGCTGATTGCCGGAGCCGCGGAAGCGCCTGTGCCTGTCAGTGCGACGGTCTGCGGGCTATTCGGCGCGTCATCCACAAAGGAGAGTGAGGCGCTCCGCGCTCCGGTCGCGCCGGGAGTGAACGTCAAAGTGACCGTGCAGGTGGCGCTGGCGGCAACGGTGGCTCCGGTGCAGGTATCCGAAGTCTTGGCGAAGTCGCTCGCGTTGGTCCCAGTCGGCGTCACCGAGGTGATGTGCAGGCTGGCCCCGCCATTATTCGTCACGGTGATGGTCTGCGGCGCGCTGGTCGTGGATACGGTCTGATTACCAAAACTGACGCTCGTCGGATTGAAGTTGATCCCCGAGGTGGCGCCAGCCCCAGTCAGCGCAACGGCCTGCGGGCTGAGCGGCGCGTCATCGGTGAAGGAGAGCGAAGCGCTCCGGCTGCCGACCACAGCTGGGGTGAACGTCACGCTGACCGTGCAGGTCGCATTCGGCGCCAACGTCGCGCTATTGCAGGTGTTGGCGCTGATGGCGAAGTCACTCGCGTTGGCGCCCGTGATGACAACGGTCGTCAGGTGCAGGGTGGCCGTGCCGGTGTTCTTGGCGGTGACAGTCTGGGCCGCGCTGGTCGTCCCGACGCCCTGATTGCCAAAGCTCACGCTGCTGGGCGTGAACCCAATCGCGGCGGCGCTGCCCAACGGCCCGTTGTAGACGTTCGAGACCACAACGTCGTCGAAGTAGGTCGTGGCGCTGGAGGCGTCATTCCAGAGGAAGAGCTTGCTGAGGTTGTTGGTGGCCGAAAGGTCGCTGCCACTTACCCCACCGAGCAGATTTCCATTGAGCCAGACGTTGCCTACGCCACCATTGGCTACCGTCGCCTCATTCAGCTCGATCTCCAGCGAGTACCACGCATTCGCCTGGATCAGATTGGCGCTGGAGTAGAAGTCGAAGCGGGTGCGCGCGCCGTTCCAGAAGTAGACGTCGAAGCCGTGGCTGCCCGCGTCGTAGACCACCGCCCACAGGTTGTTGCCCGCGCTGTCCGTCGCCGAGGCGAGGCTGAAGGAGACACTGGCGTTGGTGATGCGGAAGTAGAGCCGGGTGAAGGTATGCGCCTGCGCGCCGCCCGTCAGACTCTGCGAGGTGATGACGTACTGGTTGGCTCCGTTGGCCATCGCCAGCGCATACGTTCCGCTATTCACCACACTGGTCTGGACGGTCGCAGAGCCAGTCCCAGCGGGAGCGCCCCACTGGCTGAGGTTGCCGCTCTCGAAGCCATCTTGCAGATAGACTCCCACCTGCATACCAGTCCCACTGAGGGCAACGGCCTGCGGGCTACCCGGCGCGTCATCCGCGAACGAGAGCGAGGCGGTGCGGCTGCCTGCCGCCGTTGGCTTGAAGGTCACGCTGACGGTGCACGTCGCGTTGACGGCGACGGTCGCGCCAGTGCAGGTATCGGCGCTCTTGGCGAAGTCGCCCGCGTTGGCGCCGGTGAGCGTCACCGAGGTGACATGCAGACTGGCATTGCCGTTGTTGGTCACGGTCACGGTCTGGGCCGCGCTGGTCGTGCCAACCCCCTGATTGGCGAAGGTGAGCGTGGGGGGATTGAAGCTTGTCCCTGGCGCGAGGGTAACGCCCGTGCCGCTCAACGCGACGGTCTGCGGGCTGGGGACCACGTCATCGGCGAAGGAGACCGACGCGCTACGAGCGCCAGTCGCCGTCGGAGAGAAGGTCACGCTGACGCTACACGCCGCGAGTGGCGCGACCGCCGCTCCAGTGCAGGTGTCGGCGCTCTTGGCGAAGTCGCCCGCGTTCGTCCCGGTAAAGGTGATCGAGGTCACGTGCAGTGCAGCCGTGCCGTTATTCGTCACAGTGATCGTCTGCGCTGAGCTGGTCGTGCCAACGCCCTGACTGGGGTAGGTCAGGCTCGTCGGGGCGAAGCTAATCCCTGGCGCGACGCCTGTGCCGGTCAACGCGACGGTCTGCGGGCTGCCAGCGGCGTCGTCCGTGAAGCTGAGCGCGGCATTCCGCCCGCCCACGGCGGTTGGCGCGAAGGTTGCGCTGACGGTACAGGTCGCGTTGACGGCGACGGTCGCGCCAGTGCAGGTGTCGGCGCTCTTGGCGAAGTCGCCCGCGTTGGTGCCAGTAACCGTTACCGAGGTAATGTGCAGCGTTGCGTTGCCGTTATTTGTGATGGTCACGGTCTTCGCCGCGCTGGTGGCGCCGGTATTCTGGTTGCCATAGCTCAGGCTGGCTGGATTGAAGCTGAGCGCCGGACCGACGGCGACGCCAGCGCCACTGAGCGCGACACTCTGCGGGCTGCCCGCGCCATCGTCGGTGAAGCTCAGCGTGGCGCCGCGACTGCCCACTGCGGTCGGAGAGAAGGTGACGGCGACGGTGCAGGTGGCATTCACCGCGATGGCCTGATTGGAACAGCTATCGGCGCTCTTGGCGAAGTCGCCGGTATTCGATCCGGTGATGCCGACGGCGCTGATATGCAACGTCGCGCCGCTGGCGTTGGTCAGCGTCACGGTCTGGGCCGCGCTGGTCGTGCCGATATTCTGATTGCCAAAGTTCAGGTTCGTCGGATTGAAGGCGGGGGGAGACCCGCCGCTGCTGACGGTGCCATTGTCATGATCGGAGACGATCACATCGTCGTAGTAGATGGTCGTGCCGGCCGCCTCGTTCCAGAGGGTAAGGGCGTTGATCGGCGTGGAGGCCGAGAGATTGCCCGTCACCCCACCGAGCAACGTCCCATTCAGCCAGACATTGCCCGCGCCGCTGGTCGCCCCGTTCAACTGGACCTGTAACCCATACCAGGTATTGGCTGAGATCAGGTTGGAGGCGCTGTCATATTCGAACCGGGTACCCGCGCCACTCCAGAAATAGACATCCAGCCCGTGGCTACCGCCATCGTAGATCACCGCCCAGCGGTTATTGCCGCCACTGTCGGTCGCCACAGCGAGCGTCGAGGTCGCGCTGGCGTTGCTAACCTGGAAGTAGAGACGGGTATAGGTGTTGGCCCCCGGACTATTGACCAGGTTCTGTGTGAGCGTCACATACTGGTTGGATCCGCTTGGATCAATCAATTGGGCGGAGTACGTGCCGTTGTGGACGCTTGGGCCCGTGACGACGCCTGCCGAGCCAGTGCCGTTTGGGCCGGTCCACTGCGTCAGGTTGCCGGACTCGAAGTTGTCTTGCAGATAGGTGCCTGGTGGGGGTGGCGGCGGGGGTGGTGGTGGCGTACCGCCGTTGAAGTTATAGAAGATGTTCGCCGTCGCCTGCTGGATGCCAGCGTTGGCGTAGACGCGGCCACCAAAATTGTCGAGGCCCCAGCTCCACTCGATGGTGCCTGCCGCGAAGACGCGCGCGCCGCTGGCGGCGGTATAGATGGTGGAGTTGGCGATCTCGTTGGGGCCGTTATCGCCGTCTACAGGAGAGGCTGAAAGCACCTGGAGACCCGCGGGGCTCGCCCCGTTACTGAAGACCTGATCGAACTCATAGCCGACGATGCCGTTGACCGTGGTACCGTTGACGAAGCCTGTATTGGCAAAGACCCAGCTCGATGCATCGGTGACAACGTAGGGTCGCTCTATAGTCTTGTTCTCATCGATAAACATGACGCCAATCAAGGCGTTTTCCGGCTGGTTGACCGGAGGATCCCTGAACCTGGTCGTCACAATCGCATTGTTGACGTTCCATTGTGGGTCTGGCCCAGGCGCCTGATTGATGGTAGCGAAGTCCTTGTAGCCGACCATGACGCGGTCGGGGACACCCTGCGCGTTCGGCTCGAAGCGGACCTGCCAGTAGACATCGTTGGCGCCGAAGAATCCGACGTTCACGCCCGCGTTGATGGCCGCCTGAACGTTATCGCGCATCGCCTTCGACCAGTATTCGTCGTGGCCGACCGAGAGAAACGCTTTGTGATTGGTGAGCGGGTTGGTGTTGAGATCGGTATCGATGTCGGTCGTGTAGGTCAGGTCAAAGCCGTTTTTCTCGGCCCACCGCAACATCGGATACTCGTACCAGAGGAAGTGGCCCGCACCGTTGCTGTCGCCGGGATTGAAGGGCCGGTCGAACGAGACCTTGGTCGCGTGAGGGTAAGGATAGGTTGGATCGTTGGCGGAGTTGTTGTAGAGGCTGGTGATGCCGTAGGTGTTATACGCTTCGTACGTGGTGACGCTGGTCTGGAAGACGAAGTCTTCATGTCCGCCATCATTGCGCACGTTGAAGAAGATGAAGCTCTTGTCGCCACTGGAGCCGGTCAGCTTGGCCAGGTAGACACCGGTCACCCAGTTGGACGGCACGGCCAGCGAGGCGGTCAGCTGCCAGTTGCAGACGACGATACCGGTGACTGGATCGGGATTGGGAATTGCCTGCTGCTGCCCGGCGTAGGTGCCCAGCCTTTCCATGTGGCGCGCGCCGGTGCCGCCGTACCAACCCATGCGGTAGATATCAATCGTCACGCTGGCGGAGGTCGTGGTGACGTAGAAGTTCACCGTCTGGCCGTGGTTGACGCTGATTGGCGAGGAATAGCCCGAGAGCGCCGTCTGGCTCAGATTGGCGCTGAAATCGTCCCAGGTGGAGTCACCCGGCTGGGTATTCTCGATCTGAATGGGATTGGACGCTGCCGACACGCGCGGCACACCGGAGACAAAAGCGCTGCCGACGCTTAGACCAAGCCCGGCAAAGACCAGGATACAGAGCAAGGCAACGCGTTGCCACCCTGCAAACGAGCCTCGACCTGTCTGGCGCACGCGCGGCGCCATCTTCTGGGACCTCATGAAACAACCCCTCCAACACCATATTGCCCGCTTGTCGTGACTGTATTCCGAACACGCCAGACACGCGCCAGAAGCATGTCTGAAGCATGTCTGGCGAAGGGCGCAATCCAAACCATTTACCCTAGAGTAGCAATCTGCGATGCGCAACGTATGTGCACGCGCGTGTAACTTGGGTGCAGAGAGGGCATGTCTGGTACCGAAACAGTACATACACCAACATGGCGCAGAGGCAGAAAAGCAGCGCGCCAATGCTCCATCAATCAGACACACATGTGGCGTCAATCTTGTGTCGGGATGCGGTGCTGCTGAGGTATCGGCGTGCTATGCTATCACTGGTTCTGAAAAGGGAACTGTCGATGTCGGTCAAGTAGCTAGCAGGGTAAAAGTGATCTCATATTGAGTAAACTGGTTGCGGCACAAGAGGTTAGCCTGTGGATGTAGACATGGATCGGCTGGAACTTGTGGCATGTACCCCACAGTCGATACGGCGGGACGCGTTCAATCCGAATGTGCTCTTGCCATTTGGATGCGCTACGGATCATCTTTTTAGCGCTATGGACGATTTCATAAACTTCCTTGGTTTCGTAAATGGCCAATTGCACACCAGACAAATGCCCCGACTCGAGTCATTGCTTATGCCTGCGAATTTCAGTAGCGTCGTGAGCGAGTACATGAACGTAACCATCCCGAAATATTGTAGTTCACTTGCCAGAAACACGTACCACAATGGTCATCCTGATCTGTTACCCGCTGGCTGGTTTCCTAACAACTCGATGCAATATAGCCATGAGGGCATTGAGGTAAAAGCATCTCGCTATCTGAAGAACTGGCAGGGACACAACGCTGAAGAAAGCTGGCTCATGGTTTTCGTCTTCGACAGCAATCGACCAAATGACCTTACGCAACCGAAATCGATCTATCCCAAACCGTTCCGCTTCATCAAGGTAGTTGGAGCGCAACTCGAAAAGAGCGACTGGAAAGAACAGCCTCGCGGAGACACGAGCAGGAGAACAGCAACCGCCACAATTCTGCCATCTGGTTATGACAAAATGGAGGCCAACTGGATTTATCGTGAGGCTGACCTTGATGAGCAGCAAACGGGCGAATCCGATGACGAATTAACGTTGTCATAGTCCCGCATGCGGAGGCTCGTTGCTCCTGGCGCTAGCCAAAGGGCAGGGTCTTCTGCGCAACGGTTTCGTGCGCGTTGCTCGTGTCTACTCCGTTTCCGTCCACTCCCTCTTCTTCGAGTTTCTCCAGCGTCTGCTGACTGATCGCGCGGACAGGAATAGCAGTTAGCCCTGATATAGCATGTTCGCTCAAAGCAAAATAGTCGGCAAATCGCTCCACACCAACGCACTTCACGCCTACGGCCTCGGCTGCCGCTATCGTAGAGCCAGAACCCATGAACGGGTCTGCGATAATACCTTCTCCTAACGGCAGTGCGGCCCATACTAAGTGACGCAAGAGAGACTGTGGCTTCAAGCTAGGGTGGTTAGCGATATCCCGTTCACGCCTCGGCGTCCGTTCACTGAGAAGAACATCGCTGAATGGCTTACCATCTGGCAATCTCCGCAATGCGCCGGTTTGGTACTCGCGCAGGCAGTCGCTTACCCTCATTTTGGAAGGAAGTGACTTGCGCAAGATGCCCCACGGCTCATAGCAGCCACGTGGTAGCGAGCATACGTCGGGGAATTCCTCTTCGGCGTTCTTGGGACGGTCTCCACCACGAAGCGTCCGCACAAGGCGGATTATTTCACCACGAAATTCCAATCCACCCTCCACGAGCGCCGAGAATACAAGCTGTGACAGGAATGCATTGCTCGCAATGAAAACATGTCCGCCAGGACGTAGCGCATGCGTAACCAGTCTCGCCCATTCGATGAAGAAGCGTCGAAGAGTCTCACGCTCTCTGGGATTGAGGGCAGTGAAGCGCGGCAATGGCGCTCGCTCATGTCCATCGAACGATGGTGGGATGCGCCAGATGCCACCGTTTCCATTTGCGCGTTTCTCGATCTGGTCGAAGTTGTACTCTTTGACCCCATACGGCGGATCAGTAATGATGGCATGTAGACTATTTTCAGGAATGCTTCCCAGCCATTCGAAGCAGTCAGCGTGAACCGCCAGCGAACCGCCATGCTGCCGCCATTGATATCCCAGGATATAAGGCACCCACTCGAGGCCCGCATCCGACAACGCCTGGTCGTTCGTTAGTGCTCTATCCAGGGAAATCTGTCGAATATTCGGCTTCGTTTTCGTTTTTTGGGCCGACGTTCGTGCTGTTCCCGTCGTTCTCGCCACTGATGTGCTCCGCTTTCCCGCAGCAACTCCTTGATTACTATAACGCATTGTTGGCCCTCATCTGTTCTGAATCTACCCTTATCTACCCTTATCGCAGCAGCGACTATGAGTAATCCAACGCCGTTACCTGCGAGTTCGCAGCTATCAACTACGTTGGTCTTGATAGAGACTATTTGTTCTCATGTTGGTGGTTTGCGGAAATCACATAACGGGCCTGGCTTCTTGGGGTCTGCCTGGCAACGTTCGCTCCAGGATTCTTTATAGTCTCTCAGGTTGCGGTCATTTGATGCCAATTAGGATACGTGCTGCATGTACTCGCCCCGCGCCCCAACTTTGCGCAGTACAACTCATGTGATAAACTATCAGGGTGAAATTGCACACCCTTCCGGCGTGGCCAAGCGGTAAGGCAGTGGACTTTGGATCCACGATCCCAGGTTCGAATCCTGGCGCCGGAGCCAATCTCTCATCAGCGCAACGACGCGCGCTGGCGGTTCGCGCCAGCCGTCATCGGCAATAATTCAGGATGTGCCAATACGTACTGAAATCAGTACTGGCAACGCGGCGATCAAGCGTGATCCGCCGCATATACAGGGAGTGAACGCATTCGTATGAGGCCTGTCGGGGTTCTCCTCCTGGCCGCGGGCAAGGGAACTCGTATGCGCTCGCGCACACCCAAAGTTGCCCACCATGTCGCCGGTCGTCCCCTGCTCGAACACGTGTTGCGCGCCGCCGATAGCGCCTTTGCGCCCACCGCCGGGGAAGCAGCCACCAGCGCGCCCCGCTACGTCGTCGTCACCGGCCACGAACGCGACGCCGTCCGCGCCTGCCTCCACTGGCAGCCAGCGCATGGCGACCTGCGCTTCGTCGTCCAGGAGCCACAATGCGGCACCGGCGACGCCGCCCGTATCGGCCTGACCGCCTTCGACCATGAGAGCCTGCCCGAGACGATGCTCGTCCTCTATGGCGATACCCCCCTGATGCGCCCGGAGACCCTGCGCGCCCTGCTGGCCGAGCACCATCGAAACGGCGCGACGCTGACCTTCCTCACCGGATTCACCGACGAGCCGGGCGAGTATGGCCGGGTGCTGCGCGACGAACGTGGAACGGTGCGTGGCATCGTCGAGGCGAAGCACGCCACCAGCGAAGAGCTAGCGATTCGCGAGATCAACTCGGGCATCTACTGCTTCCAGACGGCATGGCTGGCGGCGCATCTGCCACGGCTGGCTGCGCACGACAACGGCGAGTTTTACCTGACCGACCTGGTCGCGCTGGCGCTGGACGAGGGACTGACCGTCGCCACACAGCAGGCCAGCATCGAGGAGGCCGCCGGGGTTAACGACCGCATCCAACTTGCCGAGGCCGAGGCGATTCTGCGCCAGCGTGTGCTGCGCGAGCTGATGCTGAGCGGCGTCACCATCGAAGACCCCGTGACCACCTACGTCGAGGCGGCCGTGCGTATCGGCCAGGATACGATTCTGCGCCACGGCACGACCCTACGCGGCGGAACGGTGATCGGCGAGCGCTGTGAGATTGGCCCCTACAGCGTCATTCAGGATAGCGTCATCGCCGACGACTGCCGGGTCCACGGCTCGTGGCTCGAAGGCGCTCGCATGCACAGCGGCGCGCGCGTCGGCCCGATGAGTCGGCTGCGGCCCGGCGCGGAGATTGGCCCCGGCGCGCATATCGGTAATTTTGCCGAGGTAAAAAACGCGACGCTGGGTGATGATGTGCAGATGCACCACTTCAGCTACATTGGCGACGCCACGATTGGCGCGCGTACGAATGTAGCCGCGGGAGTCATCACGTGCAATTTTGAGCCGGACGGCAAGAAGTATCATACTGAAGTGGGAGATGATGTTTTTATCGGCAGCGATACGATGCTCATCGCGCCGATAACGTTGGGGGACGGAGCCAGAACGGGCGCGGGCTCCGTCGTGACGCGGGATGTGCCACCCGGCGGCCTCGCCGTCGGTATGCCCGCCCGCATGCGACGCGCCAAACACGATGCGCAGTCAACGGCTGCGCCATCCAGCACGAACCCTGCCGCAGACAACCCGGCGGATTCGGCGGATACCGACACCACATCGTCACACGGCGGGGCATCGCCTGCCACGGAACGCGATGTGAAGGAGTGATGCACGAACGTGGAAAGTGACAGTACAGGCTTAGCGGGTCTGTTCACACTTGCGGCGGCTGGGGCAAGAGGTTTTCAGCCGCATGACTGGGTTTTGCTATTTTTTCTGCTTCTCACGTTGATTGTCGCGGCAATCTCCGCTGGCGCCGAGACTGCGCTCACCTCGGTCAATCGGCTGCGCATCCGCAATCTAGCGGAGGAGGGCGACGCCAAAGCCCGGCGCATCACCAAACTGCTCCAGAAGCCGCAGAACTTTTTGACGACGATTCTGGTTGTCAGCAATGTCGCGGTCATCACCGGCTCGACGCTCGCCACTATCATCGCGGTAGACCTCGATTTCAATGGCGCCGAGATCATCTCTACCGCCCTGCTCTCGCTGATCGTGCTGATTTTCTGTGAGATCACCCCCAAGAGCATCGCCGTGCTGGCGCCGGAGCGCTGGGCGCGCTGGCTGGTCCGGCCCGTCGAGGCGATCATGTTCGTCCTACGGCCACTGGTCGTCGCGCTCACCTGGGTGACATCGGGTATGGTGCGGCTCTTCGGCGGGCGTGGCAGCCACTACAGCACCCAGTTCGTCACCGAAGATGAGCTGCGGCTGCTGGTGGAGGTGGGCGAGGAAGAGGGCGTGCTCGAAGAGGAAGAGCGCGAGATGATCGACAACGTCTTCGAGCTCTCGGATACCGCCGTGCGCGAGATCATGGTGCCGCGCATCGATATGGTAACGGTCGAGGCGGATGACGATATTCGCGCGGCTACCCAGCTCATCCTTCAGGGCGGCCAGTCGCGTATCCCTGTCTATGAGGATTCGATAGACAACATCATCGGCGTGCTCTATGCCAAGGATCTGCTGCGCATCTACGCGCAGGACCAGCAGGCGACGATACGAGAGATGGTGCGCCCGCCGTTCTTCGTCCCTGAATCCAAGCGGCTGGACGACCTGCTGCGCGAGATGCAGAGCCAGCGCGTCCACATCGCCATCGTGGTGGATGAGTATGGCTCGGTCGCGGGCCTCGTCACGATTGAAGACCTGGTGGAGGAGATCATTGGCGATATTCAGGATGAGTACGATGTCGAGGAGCAGCTCTTCGAGAAGCTGGGCGAGAACGACTTCATCCTCGACGCCAAGGTCAGTCTGGACGAGTTCGAGGAGCTGGTGGAGCGGGAGTTGCCAGAGGACGGCTATGAGACGGTCGGCGGCTTCGTCATCTCGCAACTGGACAAGATACCGAGCGTGAACGATACAACCCGTTACGAGGATATGGCGTTCACCGTGCTGGGCACCAAGGGGCGGCGCATCACCAAGCTGCGCGTCGAGCGTGGGCTGCCGCCCGCGCAGCCTGACGACAACGCCAGCGAGACCACATCCGGTGGCGATACCCCGCTGGCGCTGCCCGCCGCCCAGGATAGCTCGGCGAATATCCCCGCGCCGCCGTCCAACCCGCGCCAGTAGTGCGGGGCGGTCAGGTTCGCGCCTTCTCGAAGAGAAGATTGCTATGCCAGAGATCACCGAAACGTTCTATACCGCTGACCCGCAAAGGTGGCGGGCATGGCTTGCCAACAACTGGAATAAGAAGTCGGAAATCTGGCTGGTCCTTCCCAAGCAATCATCTGGTAAGCCAAGGATCTCTTATAATGACTCAGTTGAGCAAGCGCTCTGCTTTGGCTGGATCGATAGCATCCAGAAGCCCTTTGGCGACGACAGTACCGTGCAACGGTTCACGCCGCGCAAGATCAAGGGCCACTACTCCCAGCCCAACATCGAGCGGCTGCGGTATCTCGCCCAGACGAACCAGCTCCTGCCGCATATCCTGGAGGCGGCGAGACCTGAGCTTGAGAAGGAGTTCGTCTTCCCCGACGACATCATGCGGGCGATCACGGCAAACCCAGTGGCGTATCACCACTTCCAGCGGTTCTCGCCAGCCTATCAACGGCTTCGCGTCGCGTTTGTCGACGGAGCCAGGCGCCGACCGGACGAATTCGCCAAGCGCCTCCAAAGCCTCATTGCAAGCCTGGAGAAAGGCAAGCAGGTCGGGTACGGCGGCATCGAGAAATATTACTGACACTCCTCCAATGCCGCTACGCTCATCTAGGTCCTTGCCGTTTCCTCGCCCGACGCGGCCAGCAGAACCCAGCAGATGTTACCATGTTTATCATGTTCAAATAGAACACTAGGACATAGGGCATCAGAACAACATGGACAAGGAGATCGACGCCGATGCTACATAGTACCCCGTTTCTGTTGTTTGACGGTAACTGTGCCGAAGCAATGACTTTTTATCACCAGTGTCTCGGTGGCGAACTCACGCTCACCAGGCTCGGCGATACGCCCATGAAAGACCAGTTTCCGCCAGAGAAGCACAACAGGCTTATCAATGCTCATCTCAAGAGTGGCGCTATCGAGATTTCCGCCACAGACTGGATGGCTTCTCCTGAATTTGATCCCGTGCAAGGTAATACATACGCCATCTTCGTTGTTGGCAATGCCTACGAAGAATTGAAAACCATTTTCGACAAGCTCAGGGATGGAGACAACAACTCAAGGCTGCAAGAGTTGCACAAAATGCCGTTTGGTGTCTACGGACAGTTTTACGACAGATACGGCGTTCAGTGGATTTTCAGGGGAGACTAAGAAAGAATAACAGGCGTACAAATTGGTCCATGCTGTCTTATTCAGGAGGACGTTTACATGGAAGCCAGGTCCGTCTCACAGCAGATAGACGACATCATCAAGATGTCAGGTGATTGGCGGGGCGAGAAGCTTGCACAACTCCGCGCGCTCATCAAGGCAGCCGATCCAACCGTGATCGAAGAAGTGAAGTGGAAAAAGCCTTCGCGACCAGAGGGTGTCCCTGTCTGGTCGCATGATGGCATACTATGCGTCGCTGATACGCTGAAGAGTGCCGTGAGATTGACCTTCCCGAAAGGCGCTCAGATGAAAGATCCGAAGAAGCTCTTCAATACGCGACTGGATAGCAAGGGCGTTCGCGCCATTGACTTCCATGAAGGCGCCACGGTCGATGAGGCCGCGTTCAAGGCGCTGATTCTCGAGGCTGTGGGGCTGAACACGTCGAAAGCGCGCGAGCGGTAATCAAGCGAAGCTCGCGTCGATGTGCGACTGTTCGCTGCATCCCCTCTCCACGACGGGGAGGGGATGCAAGAAGAGTAGAAGAGAGGTCAGTGGGCTACTGCGCGGGTTGGGCTGGTTGTCCCTTGTGGCCGCGCATGCCCAACAGCGGATAGTTGCCGCTCTGCACCGCCTGCTGCACCTTGCTGTATGCCGCGTCCGACTGCGCCTGGGTGATCGTGCCAGCGCTGACCGCGCCGCTCAGCTGCGACTTGACGGCGTTGAGATAGGCCGTGTTGACGTCGCTCAGATTTACCTTCTGCGCCGTCGCAAGCTGCGGAATCGTCTGACCGGCAGCCAGATCGCTCTCGAGCGTGCTTGTGGAGATCTTCAGCGCGCCCGCAACCGCCGACTCGACGGCGGCCCGCGCCGGGCCAAGCGCCCGCTGGACGCCCGGTAGCCCCTGGCGCAATCCCTTACCCGCGTCATGCAGATTCACGAAGGCGCAGGGATTGCTGCCATACTTCTGCAGCGCCTGGGTCAGCTCGGCCTTCTGGGCCGCGGTAATCTTACCGTCGCTGGCCAGCTGATTGATAACCTTCTGCGCGGCATCCTGATTGGCGCTCTTCAGCTTATCGGTGGTGGTACCCAGATCGCTGGCGAGCGTCTGCATATACAGCTGGCAGTAGCTGGCGCGATTGCCCGGCGTCGCCTGCGCGGTCGAGGTGGTGTTCCCGGCGGCCAGCGCGCGAATATTGTCGCCGAAAATCATACCCGCCAGCACACCGACGAACAGCAGAACTCCCCCAGCCACGCCAAGAAGCACTTTCTTTCGCATGATGTATCATTCTCACTTTCAGGCATATTTGCCACATGGGCCATGGAGTTATGCGCCGTCGTTCCCAGATGGATCGGCGCATTGCCTGAATACAGGATGACACGTCCGCCGCCGGAATGGAATGGCTCTAGGCCATCTCTCAGCCTTTGCTAAGCAAGCCTTAAGCTTCTACGTCTACGCGACCGACTCGTTTTCCTCGAAGGCGGTGGCGAAGAAGGGCAGCAGCCACCGCACGCCTTCGTTCACCTCGGCCTCGGTCACGTCGTGGCGGTGATCGTAGAGCATCAGCGCCAGGCGGTCGGGATGCGCCGCGTAGAGTGGTTGCGCCGTCTCGTAGAGGCGCAGCGAGCCGCCGACCGGCACCATATCGTCGTGGCGACCATGCTGGAGCAGTAGTGGTTTGGGCGCGAAGGCAGCCAGATGTTCGGCGGAGTCATGCTCGCGCGCCCAGTGTTTGCCATCGGGTCCAGGGCCAGGCAACCCCGCGGGCAGCATGTGCGCCAGATCGGGCACGGGCGAGCCGGAGATGGAGTAGATGCCGGTGGCGCGTGGATCTTCAGTGCCAACGATCAGCGAGGCAATCGCGCCGAGCGAGAAGCCCGCCAGCAGCGCGCCGCCGGGGCGCACATCGGGCCGCTCCAGTAGCGCGGTCAGCGCGACGCCCATATCGTCAACGGTGTGGCGCAGCACCTCGACGATGAAGTCGGCGGAGAAGCTCGACATCCAGTTCGGGCCGCTGGTGGGGAAGCGGTCGCCGTGCCCCCAGGCGTCGGGCAGCAGCGCGACGAAGCCATAGGACGCCAGAAACTGGCCGAGCGGCAGCAGATCAGCCTTCGACGCGCCGTAGCCATGCTGCACCAGGGCGGCGGGGCGTGGCTCCTCGGCCTCTGGGCGCACAACGAGCGCGGGGATGGAATCCGGCCCGACCTCGATGGGCTCGGGTGGGCGGACGGTAAAGCGGGGAAATACGATGTCTTGAGCTGTCATGCTGCTGATTCCCTTTCCAGGGGCTGTGCCACTACGCTGTGTGCTGTGCTTCAACCCTGGCGGCTGAAGCCGCGGCCTCCAAACCGGACGGATATTATCGCTCTCTGGAGCCTGCGCAGGCAGGCTTTGTGGATGCGCTGGCGCATCCCCTAGGCGCGGCTTGAGCCGCCAGCCGCCTACATCTTGAAAAACTCTTCCGCGCCGGGAAAACTCGCGGCTGCCTCCTTCTGATACTCCTCGGGGACGCGCAGAAAGACGCCGCGCGCGTCGGCCAGGATCACGCTGGGGTCGTCGGCCAGCCGCACCTCGCCCTCGGCCTGTACCATGCGCGAGCGTGACGAGAGCTGGCGCGCCGTCACCCGCAGGCGCGGCCCCAGCGGCGCGGGACGCCGATAGCGGATTTCCAGCCGTCCAGTCATCATCCAGCGGCCTTCGATGCTGGCGGTGCGGCTGAGCGTTTCGTCAAGCAGGGTCGCCAGAATGCCGCCATGCAGCACGCCGGGGAATCCCTGGTAGTGCGCATCCGGCGTGAACTCGGTGACGATTTCATCGCCCTCCATCCAGAAGGTCAGCTTCAGCCCGGCATCGTTCCGCAGGCCACAGGCAAAGCAGCCCTGATAGGGGCTACGATCATTCAGCCGGGGATCAAGCTCGCTGGCCGCGTCCTTGGCGTCCTTCGTCTCATCCGCGATTTCGTCACCTGCCGACATACCTGCTCCTTCTATATATCCACACCAGCATGCTTCTCGTCACCCAATATCTACTCTTCGGTATGGTCTTTGGTTACACCGTGTGATACATTCGCGTAACCGCTACCTATTTAGCGCGTTGCATGGCACGGGCCAGCGCGCCCTCCAGCGCCGATGTAGCATCGAGGCCAAGGCTGTTGGCCAGCGCCAGTGTCACATAGAGCACGTCGCCCAGCTCTTCGTCGAGCGAGGCGGCGACCTCATCAGACTTCACCGGCTTCGGGCCATGCGCCTGATTGACCGCCCGCGCCAGCTCGCCGCACTCCTCGAAGAGCCGCGCCAGATTCGCCAGCGGCGGCCAGTAGCCCCCCAGCGCCTGAATCGAGGCGTCTACTGCATGCTGGGCGTCGCTCAGCGTCAGCGGCTGTCTCTCATTGTCTGATGTTGTCATGATATCGCGCTTTCCAGATCACTACGAGATTGCTATGAAGCACGCTCCAGCAGCTCGGTCAGGATGCCGAAGAGCCGCGCGCCGTCACCCACCAGCGGGCCGATCCCCTCCCCAGACTTCACCTCGACATGGGCAAAGATATTCAGCTCCACGAAGTCATGCGGATGGTTGGCCTTGACCAGCGCGGCCGCGAAGGCACGCGACTCCGTGAAGGGCACGTACGTGTCGTTGCGGTCGTGCAGCAGATAGATCGGAGCACGAATCTCGTTCAGGACCGCGCTGGGCGAGAGCGCCACCAGATCGCGCTGCATGGCTGGGGTAAGCGCGGCGATATTCGCGTCCACATGGGCGGGGTCGTCGCCATGGAGCAGATGATAGGCGGCAAGCGCGCCGGGCGAGAGGCTGGCGAGCTGCGCGGCGGTGAGCGGCTTGCCGTGCTCCGAGAGTGCGCCTACCAGCAGCTTGCCCTCGCTCGCGGAGAGCGTCGGCGCTATCGTCTTGGCGAGCGCCTCCACTGGTACGGCGTTGGGCGTCCAGGGTTCGAGCGTGCCGTCCACGTCGAGCGCGCGCCGCCCGAAGTCGCGCAGCAGCGATGTGGCGTCGTAGTAGCCGCCAAAGAGCATCATGAAGCCTAGTTGATCGCGGATGCGCGGATCAGCCGCCGCCAGCATGCCGAGATCGCCACCGCCGCTAATGCCCAGGATACCCGCCCGCCCCGCGCCAACCGAAGGATGATGCTCCAGCGCCAGAAACGCCTGGACGACGGCGTCTATATCGTCGGGGTCGAGCCGCCGGGCGATAAGCGCGGGCGTCGTCAGGTCCATCACGACGATGCCCTCACGCGCTAGTGAGGTCGAGAGATTGATCAGCTGTGAGTCTTTGCGTTCGTCGCCGATGCCAGGGATGACCACCACGCCCTCGCGCGCGCCGGGCAGCGGTGGCGCGCTATCCGCAGGCTCGTAGATATCCAGGTAGACCGGGCCAGAGCGCGCGGTGACAACCATCATGCTGTGGCGCACGGTGGCGCCGGTCGCGGTGAGCGGCGTCGTCTTGTTCGGGAACAGGACGGCGGGCACCAGCAGTGTTCCCCGGAGCACGGCGCGGCCATTGGGGAAGAGCGAGAGGAAGATGCCGAGCAGCAGCAAAACCAACAATACCCCGCGCGCCAGCCAACTCAACGAGGTCAGGCAGCCGCTGGCGAGGCGACGGCCAGTTGTGTGTGGAGAGATGTGGGCGGTTGAAACCGCGCCTTTCACGTCTGCATCTGGTTCCCCTCTCCCTATGGGGGAGGGGTCAGGGGAGGGGGCCGTGCTGGCGGTATCGTCCATGCGCGCTCCTTTGCGGAGGAAAACGACTCTCGGCATTGAAAGGCCGGAGTAAACGCCAGAAGGCTCGAAAGCCCGTCAGGACGACGTTGTCGTCCTGCTCGCCGCGACACGGCGAGGCGGCCATTTATGGCCGAGGGTGTGCAAGACACTCTCACGGCAGCGAGACAAACGCCGCGCTGGCATCTTCGATATCGCCAGTCAGCCGCACCAGCCCATCGCGCGCCAGTCGCTCGACCAGCATCCGCAGCCAGGGATAGTCGGCGGCGGTATACTCCGGCTTGAGGCGCGGGCCAAGCTCGGCCAGCGAGAGTGTCGCGCCCGACGGCATCTCACGCAGGGTCGCGATGACGCGCCCGCGAAAGTAGCGCGAGGTACTGGTGAACGGCTGCGCCGACGGACGCCGTTTGCCCGCCGTCTCGGTCGTATACCCGGCGCGACGCTCAGCTACTTTACGGACGGAAGATGCGCCACCGTCTGTTTCAGCGCCGTGTTCGCGTTCATCGCGCAGTTGGGCCACCACCTCACCGGAAGGAAAAAGCGAGATGCGCGCGGCCTCCTGATAGGCGGCACAGCATGCGGTGAGCGGGCAGCGCTCGCAGAGCGGGCGGCGCGCCAGGCAGACGGTCGCGCCGAGATCCATCAGCGCCTGCTGCCAGTCGTAGGCGTGGTCGGGTGGCAGCGCCCACTCGGCCACCTCGAGCATCTGGCGCTGGAAGGCGCTATCGGCGGGCCAGACGGCTGGCTCGACGCCGCGAAAGACGCGCCAGAGCACGCGGCGGATGTTGGTGTCCACAGTGGCGACGGGCAGCCCAAAGGCGAAACAGGCGACGGCTCCAGCGGTATAGCGGCCGATGCCCTTCAACTGAAGCAACTCGTCCAGGCTGCCCGGCAGCGTTCCGCCGTAGCGTTCGACGGCCTGACGCGCGATCTCATGCAGCCTGACGGCGCGCATGTTATAGCCCAGGCCCGCCCAGGCGCGGATGACCTCGGCGAGCGGCGCGGCGGCCAGATCGGCCAGCGTGGGAAACTGCTCCAGGAAGGCGCGATACTTGGGCAGCACGCGCTCCACCTGCGTCTGCTGGAGCATCACCTCGGAGACGAGCACGGCGTAGGGGTCGCGGGTGTGGCGCCATGGCAGCGCCGCCCGCCCATCGGAGGCGTACCATGCCAGCAGCGCGCGCCACGCAACCGCCCGCCGCTCCACACTGGCGGCATCCCCCGATGGCGTATCACGCGGCTCGATCACGGGCGGTTCTCCTGACCTCACCCCCTAACCCCCTCTCCTCGCGAGGAGAGGGGGAACCAGAGGCGCGAACGGTATCCTGCGCTGCCTCTCTCCATGCCAGGGCGGGTTTTGCGTACCCATCCGCCTGAAACCTCGCAGTGCGGTCCCTCCCCTCAGAGGGAGGGGGTAGGGGGAGAGGTTCTGCCCCCTCCGCCAGTATACCATTCGCGGCACTCCACCCGATTGCTGGCGCCTCGCCCTGTCTCCCCAAATACCCCCAGATTACCCAATATCCCCCACAGCTTGTCCACGGCTTATCCACGGGATGTGGAGAATTGGGGGATAAAGTCGTGGATAAAGGGGTAGGAGCCAGGGGGGTGGGGGGCTATACTGAATGCGTGGGGCAAAGTGGGGCAAAGTGTGGAAGTGTGAAGGGCATTCCCACCAGTTGCCACCCTCCAGCGGAGGTCGTGGTGTTTTTAGGCGAGTTTCAGTACAAGATTGACGCCAAAGGGCGACTGGCCGTTCCAGCGCGCTTCCGTCCGCAGATCGAGAGCGGGGTCGCGCTGTCGCGTGGGGTGGAGCAGTGCCTCTATGTCTATCAACTGGACGCCTGGGAGCAGAAGGGCAGCGAGCTGGCGGCCTCCAATCCCAATCCCAAGATACGCCGGATGCTGATGCACCGCTTCTTCAGCACCTCCGACGCGTGCGAGATGGACGGGCAGGGGCGCATCATCATCCCCGCGAAGTTCCGCCAGTACGCCGGGTTGAACGGCGAGGCGGTCGTTGTTGGGGTACACGACCATTTCGAGATCTGGAGTCCCACCGAGTGGGAGCGCTACAACGAGGAGATGGAGCAGGAAGACCTGACAATTCTGCAACTGCCCTTCTAGCGAGCGGTAAGACCAGGGAGTACGACTACGACACGAGCACAGCCAGCGATGACAGCAGAAGAGCGCGGAATACCGCCAGTGACGGCGTCAACGGTCCACATGCCGGTGATGCCGGGTGAGGCGCTGTCCGCGCTCCAGCCGCATGCCGGTGGCCGCTATCTCGACGGCACGCTCGGCGGCGCGGGGCATACCCGTCTGCTGCTCGACGCCTCCACGCCCGATGGCCGTGTGCTGGCGATAGACGCCGACCCGCTGGCGCTGGAACGCGCGCGGGCGCTGTTGCCCGAGGCTATCGCCGCTGGACGGCTCGTCCTCATCCATGGCAACTTCGCGCGGATGGGCGACCTGGCGACAGCGGCGAACTTTGCCCCGGTTGATGGCATCCTACTCGACCTCGGCCTCTCCTCCGATCAGCTTGCCGACCGCGAGCGCGGCTTCAGCTTCTCCCATGACGCGCCGCTCGATATGCGCTTCGATACGACGCGCGGGATCTCGGCGGCGGACCTGGTGAACACACTGCCAGAGGACGAGCTGGCCGATCTGCTCTGGCGCTATGGCGAGGAGCGGCGGTCACGGGCTATCGCGCGACGTATTAGCGAGATACGCGAACGGCAACCGATCACGCGCACAGGCGAACTGGCGCGGCTGGTGGCGGGCGTCGTCCATGGGCGACCCGGCGGCATTCATCCGGCGACGCGCACCTTCCAGGCATTGCGCATCGCCGTCAACGATGAGTTGGCCAGCCTGGAGGCGGCGCTCCCGGCGGCAATCGAGCTGCTGCGGTCCGGCGGGCGGTTGGCGGTCATCAGCTTTCACTCGCTCGAAGATCGCATCGTCAAGCGGTTCTTCCAGCAGGAGGAGCGTGGCTGCGTCTGCCCGCCGGAACTGCCAGAGTGCGTCTGCGGGCGCGCGCCACGGCTGCATATCGTGACGCGCCACCCGTTGACGGCGAGCGAGGCAGAGACGGCGACGAATCCACGCGCCCGAAGCGCGAAGCTGCGGGTGGCGGAAAAGCTCGAAGCGGGGAACTGAGCAGAACTAGGCAGAACTGGAGGCTGGAACAATGGCCAGGAGAACATCTACCGCGCGCGTCCGTGAGCCTGCGCCGGTCATCGATCTCGCCGAAGCGCGTAGCCGTCGTGCGGCGCGCGCCACCTCGCCTGCTGCCCGCTCCACCGTCGTTGCCTGCGCGATCACCGCGCCTGTGCTGCGCCTGCCTGTGACGTACGCCACCGCGACAACGCCCGAGAAGTCGAGGCCACAAAGCGGCGTCCGCCAGCGTTTCACGGAGCTGCGCACGGCGCTGGCCGATGGCTGGGAGATCGTCCAGCCGATCTTTGCCCGCCCCCTGTGGTCCGTGCCCGATGATTCCACGACCGCGTTCAATTTCGTGCTGCGCCGCGAGACGGATACCCGCCTGGTGACGGTGCCAGAGGGGCGCACCGTCGAGCGCTTCATCCGCGACCGCCAGCTCACCGTGGACTACCGGCGGTAGGCGCTGGTCCGCTCAGGCACGATACCGGGCGACAAATTCTGGAACAATGTGCCCGAGTTCGTCAAGGAGATTTTCGACCGCCGCAAGAACACCCACGTTCCGCAACTCCAGGGTTCCTCTGTGCCCACCTGCGCGCGAATCCACGCCATCGTCGGCAGGCCTGGATACTCCGTGATACAATGTCCGACATGTGCCCAATGATGGCACGATGTCGTCATGACGCAGCGACCATACCGTATGGCAGCGGTATCTTCACGACGGTCGCGTAGGACGGCAGCGCGCACAGAACGCGCCTGTATATCGGATAGTTGTGGGAAATGTCCCATGGCGAAGCGACGAGAAGACGATCTCCCCTTCGCTGACCACACATCGTAGTTACACCACCCCGTAGGCAAAGCCAAGGATGAAGGCGAGGCGCGCCCAGATGGCCTGAGTGATGCGGGTTGTCGAGGCCGCGCCTGGCAGTTTGACCAGTTCTCCGCGCGTCTGCAAGGCAAAGGCGGTACAACGATGACAAACGATCCCAATCAATTTCCGCATGACCCACGGGAACAGCCACCCAATCCAGCGAACCCAACTAACCCAACTAACCCAACTAACCCACCGACTCCACCACAGGATACGCCAGGCGCTGGCTATGGCGGCAACCCACAGGAATCAACCAATCCCGGCACGTACCAACCTCCCGACGAGCCATACGGTGCTCGCCCACCAGCGGGACAATATGGACCGTACGGCGGAACATATGGCGGGCAGAATGGCCCTAACGGACCGGCTGGCGCGTACCCTCCGCCCCCTGGTGGCGTCTACGGTGGCGCGGCCTACGCAGCGCCACTGGGCCAGCCTGTCCCCGCCGGGATGAGCCATATCTGGCAAAAGTGGATCAATGTCACCACGAAGCCGGGCGTCGCCTCATTCAACCAGGAACTGCCCACGGCGAACTGGAGCGACATCTGGATCAGCCTGATTGGCCTGGGCATCCTCTCGGCGATCACCGGGGCCATCGCCTCGCTGTATACCGTCCAGAACATCACAATTCCCCAGGGCAACGGAACGACGACGACAGTACATATCCCTGGGAGGGTGAGTTGGTTCACGATCATCTGGGTGCCGCTAGCCTTCTTCATCGGCGTCGCCATCCTGTTTCTGGTGGCCAAAATCTTCGGCGGCACAGGCACATTCCTGCAGCAGTCCTATGCGATGGCGCTCTTCTATGTGCCTATTCAGGCTGTCACCGCTCTGCTGGGGCTTCTGCCTGTGCTGGGTGGCATCGCGTCCATCGCGCTGGGAATCTACGAGATTGTCCTGGCGGTCTTTGCCATCGCCGCCAGTCAGCGCTTAACCGTTGGCAAGTCAGTCGCCGTCGTGCTGCTCCCGGCGGCCATCGTGCTGTTCTTCACCTGCGCGGCGCTGGTCGTTTTTGCCGCGATCCTCGCCACCACGCTGAATGGCGCTGGCTAGTAGCAACCAATCGTCTTGAGACGGGCGATGCGTAGCGTATGCGCGGAGGGAGACAGTCGGCATGTCCTGGGCGGAGCTTGACTGGCCCGACCTCTCTCCGACGTATCCTGAGCCTCGTCCGCGCTCAGCCCCGTCGCCACGGCCACCCGTTCCGGTGGACATCGCGGCCCAGGTGCGGATCGCGGAACGGCGACGCGGCGTTTTTGTGCCAGTCTGCGCGCTGGCGGGGGCGGCGCTCTTCGGCGTTGGGCTGGCCATCTACCGCCCCTCCGGTCAAGGGTTCACTCTCGCGCTCACCATCATGGGCATTGGCTTGCTGATTGCTTTCGTGGTTCCCGCGTTCGCCGTTCTGCTGGTCATCGGCCCACACTGGCGGCAGCGCATACAACACCTCCAGCTGCTGCGCTGGGAACGAGAGCGGCGGCTTTGGCGCATGCACGAACGGGAACGCTACCTTGCCGCGTTATCGCCATCGCAATGCGCTGCACTGCGTCATGCGCTGGACGCTACCTGGGGGCTTTCGCCTCGCCGTGTGGATGGTGACGGCTCACCCGAGGGTAAGGCCCGCGCTAGCTCTTGAGGCGGGCGCTGGACTCACCCCACAAACACCCACAGTGCGCGGCGACAACCGCCAGCCCTCACCTCTATGCTGCACTGGGGGCAAAGTGCCAATGCCAGGTTAGCCGAGCGATTGCTGAGGAGGCAGATATGCATATCGAGTTGGGCGCCCATGTCTTGACGCAGGATGGGAAAACGGCGGGCAAAGTGAGCAAGCTGATTGTGGATACCAGCAAGGGGATGCTGGACTCGTTCGTAGTGCATACACAGTGGATGGGCAGCGACCTGATCGTGCCGGTCAGCAAGGTCGAGCGGGTGGATGCCGATGAGACAATTCATCTGGCCATCGCCGAAGAGCAGTTCCTTCAACTGCCGCAGTATTTCGTCGAGAAGTTTGTCACCAATAGCGCCTCTCCGGGCATGGAGGATTACGACGGCGCCAGCCGTGGCATGATGCCACTCTCCACGCCTGGCCTCAGCGGCTCAACCCCGGTTGGGCAGGAGTGGACCCCCGGCAGCGGCCCGTTTATCGGCTACGTCGACATGACCTCCAGTGTGGTCACGGAACAAAGTAGCCTCTCGGAAAACGAGTTCGGCATCTCGAAGGGCACCAAGGTTCTGGCGGGCGACGGGAGCCATGTCGGCAATGTCCACGAGCTGAGTGTGACAGACGAGGGGAAGCTGCGCGGTATCGTGGTAACCTCCGGGCATGTCCTGAAGCACCAGCACTTCATCCCCATCGAAGATGTGGACGATGCCGATTCTAGCGCCGTCTATCTTCGGATGTCGGTCGCGGACTTCCAGCGCCTGGCACAGACGGACTCACCGGAGGCGTCTAAGGCATCGGAGGCATCGGAGGACGCGCAGCCATAGAGCGCGGCGCGGAGGTGGAGGAGAGCGGGACCGGGGAGCGCGAATCATAGATCACGTAGGTGTCGGCGAGCTTGTCGTGCCAGCACTGGCGCTGATCGTCTACCAGCACCCAGAAGAAACCCAGGCCGAGCGGAATGGCCGAGAGCCAGTAGCCCAGGTAGCGCAACAGCGCGCGCCCGATGGTCAGCCGCTGGCCGTTCGTCCGCGCGATGCGCACGCCCATGAGCAGCTTTCCTGGCGTCTGGCCAAGCAACACCCAGAAGACGACCGGATAGCCGATGGCGACGCCGACACCGATGAGCGCAGTCACCACGACGACGATATCGCGGAATGGACTGGACTGGACAACTCGCTCTCCGATCAGGCCATACAGGGTGAAGAAGCCTAGCAGCGCCTGCAAGAGCGCAACCGCCGCCAGCACAGCCACGCTCATCACGACGATGTCGAGCACAAAGGCGATGGCGCGGCTGATGAAGCCCGCGTGCGCGTGCGTATGTGTGCGCAACTGTGCCGGTGAAGCGTGAATCGCCATCTTGTCCATCGCTTTGCTCACCTGGACCGCCGAGTGAGGGATGTATCCGCCTCCACCGTCGTCGGTATCGTGCCTGTCGTCTCTGGCGACGCGATAGCCGCCGGTTGCGTGGTTTCCTCACTTGCCGGACGATGCAGCAGACTGCGCGCTATCCGCTCGATCCACATATCCGCTGTCGCCGTCCGCTCGCGCACCTCACCCACGGCGGTATCAGCCATGCTCATTCCCTGCTGCTCGATCAACTGGCGGACCTCAGGGTTTTTCGCCATGTAGTCGAGCACTTCATCAATCACACTCACCACGGCCTCCTGCGCCATGTCTCGGCTTTGTTGCTCTTCTATCCGTCCCCGATCCGCCCAACGGTCCATCGTCATCGTCGCACGGTAGACCATTTCTTCGAAGCGCGCCCGTAGTGGATCGAACGGGGTATGGCGCATATCCGACATGACGGTTGTATAGAAGAGATTGGCCTCGTGTGAGGCGTGCGCGAGACGCCTCCGCATGGTGGCGAATCTCCGCCGCATGCGCGACTCCGTCTCGAACATCATCCCCATAAGCGTGTGGCGTAGCGCATCTGATGGGGAGACGGCGCGTGGCGAAACCGCCTGGGTCGAGGCGGGGTCTGGTATGGCCTGCTGCCACCGCTCCAGCCGCAGCCGCAGCTCGCGCGTCCCCACGAGCGCGCCACCTACCAGCAGCCGCAGCAGCGCGGTGGCGGTGTCGAATCGTTCGTCGCGCGCTTGAGCGCCTGGATTGCCCTGAACATCGCGGGCCGTCTCCGCGGTCGAGCCTGGTGGTGACGGTATGTGGCTGTTGGCATGAGGATCATTACTCATGACGAGACTCCTGTTCTGAAAATGTGCCCATCCCACTACCACGCGATTGAGCCAAATTGAGCCAAATTATGGCCCCATACTCTGTCTGAGATCGATCAAGCTCTGCTGGCTGATGGTGATGAATCCCTGATAGGGTTGGTCCAACTCGATAATGATTCCGATGATCAGCGTGATGACGAGCGCGAGCAGCACTGCGCCAACCAGCGACCGTCTGCCTCCCAGCCCGGCCCGATAGCCAAGCGTCCCTACCGACAAGACAGAGATGGCGAGCAGCAGATAGATCGCGCTCGTGGGCAGCTCGTTCAGCCGGGCCGCGTCCCGGGCGCCCTGGGCATCGAACATTTCATTCAGTGACTGGATATACAGGTCAGTAGTGACGGCGTGTGGGTCCTGGTTCGCAGCAGCTACGCCTTGCGTCCACAATTGCTGCTGCAGCTCGTCCGTCTCTTTTTTCAGCCGCACATCCTGATACCAGAAGGGGCGCGCCGAGCTCAACCTGGCATCCACATAGGTGCGGAAGACCGCCGCCGCCGCCGCCTGCTGCCCCGGCGGGAGGAACTGGGTGCGGAGATAGGCAGTCCCAATTGCGTTGGTCTCGTCCTCCAGCGCCTGCTTGCGTGCATCAAAGCGCGAGACAGCCATCGCGAATGTGAACGCGAGCAAGAGGCCGAGTACCGCAAAGATCGCCGTCTGAACCTCATTCAGGTGCTCGTGAACCTCAGCAGCCGTTTCGTTTTTTCTGCCCGCGCGTCGGCGTCGAGCCAGGAGGTATCCGACCTCACCAGCGCCGATGAGAATGAGGAAAATAAGCGCCGCAACCAGGAACTCGTTCCACTCATGAAAGATGTCGTTGGCAGGCATATCATGATCCTCAGTTACGGCTTACTGTGTGGCCCGGCAAGACACGCTCCCCGAATACGCTACGTCGTTCCGTCGCAGCAAGAGGGAGCGGCCCGGCCATGGCGATCTCAGACCCCGCCATCGCTTCCCGCTCCCTTCAATTACGTCGGCTGACTCCGGCCCTGAGCTGATGGAACCTACTCGCGCGCGATCATGGCCATGGCTGCGTGCTCCAGGTCCACATACGGCTCGCCACTCACATCAACAACAACCCCCTTGACCGTGCCGCCAGTGAAGCGCCAGGGCCGCTCGCCAGGAAAATCGTAAGCGATCAGCCCAGGGCTTCGCCCGACGGTCAACCCGGCTCCAATGCCATAGTCGCCAGGCTGCAACTTGATACGCCCCTCACCGACCTTCTTCTCGCCGATGTAGAGCGAGAGCATTCCGGTCGCCGTGCCCGGCGATACCTCGCCATCTTTGTCGAACGACGCCGAGAGGATCAGGTCATTGCCGGTCGGCAGATCGACGTCAGCGACGACCTTCTGCTCCTCGATGCCGACGAAGTTATTGACATAGCGCAACCGGTTATCTTTGACGTAGAGCGCGTGACCGCCAAAGCGGGAGCCGTAGGCGAAGAGCACGCCCTGCGCCCCGGGCGCCGGGATATCAACGCGGGCGCCAATACTGAACGAGCGATTGCGCGTATTGACCGCCTGAAGGCCAGGAACTACGGCAGTGTCGGGGAAGTAGCGGTAGCGATTCCGCGGCCTGGTGAGTTGGGGTCGCGGTGTGTTGAAGATCTCGAGCGCCGAACGGTCATCGAGGGGGAAGGCCATGTTTGCGCCTGCCTCCGCGAACCAGACCCCAATCAACTCGCGCAGCTTCCCTGGCTCCTGGGCAGCCAGATTATGCGACTCCGAGCGATCGACATCGGTATGGTAAAGCTCCCAGGTGTCGTCGTTGAAGTGGCTCCAGCCGCTAATGGTTGGGTGCGTAGTGACCGCCTTCCAGCCCTGGCTCCAGATGCCGCGCGAGCCGAGCATACTGTAGAACTGGGTAGGATGATTGGTCGGCGCCTTGGCATCCTCAAAGCTGTAGCGCATGCTGACGCCGTCGAACTTGCTCTGCGTATGCCCCTTGATCGCCGCTGGCGCTTCAACCCCAAGCGCATCCAGGATCGTGGGGACAATATCTATCGCGTGATGGTACTGCTCGCGGATCTCGCCCTTCGCCTGGATGCCCTTTGGCCAGGAGATGATACACGGATCGCTGGTGCCGCCGTTGAACTCGTAGCGCTTCCACATCTTGAACGGCGTGTTGAAGGCCATCGCCCACCCAGTCGGGTAGTGGTTGTAGGTCTTCTCGCTGCCCAGATCGTCCAGCATCGCCAGATTGGCCTGGATATCGTCGGGGATGCCGTTGAACATCTTGTTCTCATTGACCGATCCGTTCGGCCCACCCTCGCCACTCGCGCCATTGTCCGAGACAAGCACTACCAGCGTATTCTCCAGCTGGTCCGTCTCCTCTAGGTAGTCGAGCAGCCGCCCGATGTGATAGTCGGCGTGGGCGAGATAGCCCGCGTAGACCTCGGCCATGCGGGCGAAGAGCCGCTTCTCATCCGCCGAGAGCGAGTCCCAGGGGCGCGTGTAGTCTACCTCCGGGAAGGGCTGGCCCTCGGGTCCAGTCCGCGTCTGCGGCGTGCCTATGGGGTTGATCGGCGGCAGCTCGGTATTCTGTGGGACGAGGCCAAGCTCCTTCTGGCGGGCGAGCGTCTGCGCCCGCATCGCCTCGTAGCCCATGTCGAAGCGACCCTTGTACTTGTCGATCCACTCGCGCGGCGCCTGGTGCGGCGCGTGGCAGGCGCCGGGGGCAAAGTAGAAGAAGAACGGCTTGTCAGGGGCCACCGCCTTCGCATCCTGGATGAACTCCAGCGCCTTGTCGGTAATATCTTCGGTGAAGTGATACCCCTCAGCTGGGGTCTTCGGCGGATCAACCGGATGGTTGTCATAGATCAGCTCGGGGTGCCACTGGTTCGTCTCCGCGCCCAGGAAGCCATAGTAGCGCTCGAAGCCGCGCCCCGTCGGCCAGTTGCGGCGGGTGGAGGCGAGATTCATCTCGTCGGTGGGGCAGAGGTGCCACTTGCCGACGATGTAGGTGTTCCACCCCTGCTCCCCCAGGATCTCGGAGACCATGCCATTCTCAGGGGGAATCGTCCCGCTGGCGCTGGGGAAGCCTACCGCTGCCTCGGTGATGCAGGCCATGCTGTTGTGGGTGTGGTTGCGCCCGGTGAGCAAGCAGGAGCGCGTCGGCGAGCAGAGTGCGGTGGTGTGGAACTGAGTGTAGCGCAAACCATTCTGCGCGATGCGGTCGATGTTGGGCGTCTCGACCGGGCCGCCATAGCAGCCGATGGCCGAGAAGCCGACGTCATCCAGCACGATGTAGAGGACATTAGGCGCGCCTTCAGGGGCCTTGGGCGGCTCGAAGGGCGCCCAGTCGGGCTTCGAGTCGCGGATATCGAGGTTAATCGTCCCCTTGAATGGCTTCGTCATCGCTTGGTTGGTCCTTTCCTGGCCTGAGCTAACTCCATAACTCCATGCCACATGTGCTTCTGCTTCACATCCCAACACATCCGACAATGAGAATGTGGGCGTGCAAACTGATGGCTAGCGTGTTCATTCGTCTAAAGCCTCCGCTGCATCGTAGCGCGTGACGCCGCCTGAGACGCCGACCGCGTGGCCGGTCTCGGTGACTAGTCGTATGCTCCTCCAGCGGCGTATGGTCTACCCGGCCCATGGGTGAGTGCGGACCCGCGCATCTTGCGGAGACGTGCTATGTACTGGCCAATCAGCGGGCAGCGAAACCATCGCCTGCTCACCCCAACAGGACCAAACTAGAGTTATGCGAGCTATGTCAGGATGTTGACGGCCCTGGCGACGACCAGACTGAGGATTGCGACGGAGATGAATGACTGGAGCGCCATCGTGAGCTTCGCCCAGTGTGCGAGTGGCATGACGTCGGTGGGGCTAAACGCCAGCGCATTCGTGAAGCCGAGATACAGGTAGTCGATGAAAACGGGTTTCCAGCCCGGAGGCACGATGTCGGGGGTCATCTGGCCGGGGAAAGCCAGGTCTGGATAGCGCACCGTACGGCGGGCGCGTTCTATCGGGCCGCCGCTATCCAGTTCCCAATAGAGCATGGTGAACACGATGTTATTCGCTGCCCAGATGGCTCCCCCCGTGACTAGAAGCGCGGTTGGATTGTTGGTTTCTGGGCCACCTTTGATGAGGTCGATGAGGAGATTGGCGGTGCTCCAGCTGTCCTTCACCACAAGCACCACCACCACGCCAATCGCCATCACGCGCAGCACCGTCGCCCGGCGCTTCACAAGGTCGGGGCCAGCAACCAGCGTGGCGATCAGGAATATCCCCAACAGAACTATGAGCAGCCACTTCGGGCCGAGACTGAGTTTCTCGGGCGACAAAAACGGCAGCGTCATAGCCACCAGGAGCGTCAGCGCCAGTGTGATAGGGAGCCGACGCTCGCCGCGGAAGATGCGCGGAGCATCTACGGCGGCGTCGCCTGTCTCGCTTGCAGATGCAGAGCGCCCAGCATCCTGCCCAGCATCGAGCTGAGATGGATTCTCCAGCGACATACCCGCCCCTATGCCATGAGTTTCTTGGAATTGCCTGGTAGAACTCGCTGTAGAACTCGTCCGTCAGCGCGTCGTATCGGCGATGTCAGCCTGAGCCGCAAGGCTACCGGCCCAGACGTGTCTATGTAGGGTGGGCATAGAGATACGCTGAGCCAGCGGCGGCGTTGTAGGGGGTGTATTTGTCAAGCAAACCGATCGATCCGGCCGGTTGCTAGCCTCCCACCACACGTGGGACGATCATGATTTGCTCGGCCTCGGGGTCGAACTTATCGATGCGGACTGCCGCCTCGCCTTTCGTGACCTTGAACGCGGTGGCTCCCTTCGCCCGCTGCTGCTCGAAGATGCGTTCGGCCTCGCGGACAGCCGCTACTGCGTCCAGCTCACCGTCTAGCACGCGCGTGGTGTCCCACTGCACCTGATCGTCGCCGCGCCGAGACATGATTCGTAGCGTACCCATCTCCACCTCTCCTCTTCAATCGCTCAACGCTCAAACCCACTGTGACGCCTTGCGGATTGCGGTACTCTTCTTCTCGTTCAACGCACTCAACGCACAGATTTCAGGTCTGAATTCAGGTCCGCATGTGGCTGTATCCGAATCCGGCGCACGTGAGCAGAGTATAGTCGCGGCGCCTCGCCATGCCACTGTGCCCAGGTGGCGTTTCCGCAGCAAGTTATCGCCCCCATCCAGGGGGTAGGGCCGACCTCACCACGGGGCGAGTAGCTATGACGCCGGAGGCTCCACGTCGGGCGCGTGGTCATCTCGCGGCGCGGCGCCCGCGACCAGCCGCTCCTGGAGCAGCTCGTACGCCAGATCGCCCTTGAGCTTCAGCTCCGCGACCTGGTCGGCGACTTGCTGCACGTAGGCGTCTGGGCGCACCGCCGCAAGATCGCCCTCGACTTTTCGCACCATGGCACGCAGTTCCTCGATCTGTGTATCGACGATGCTGCGCAGGATATGATACTCAGCCTCGAAACGTGCCTCGAAATCGTCGATGCGTGCATGGAGGCGCCCAATCTCCTGCTCCCAATACCTGGCATCGTTGTGCGCACTGGTGTCCATGCAGATTTCTCCCACCTGAGTCATCTGGCGACTCGCTTGTACGTAGGCACTCAGGCAACGTATCCAGTGGCCGACTTGTCCGGTGAATCCGCCCGTTCCGTCAGAGGTCAGAGCAATCAAGTGGCGGGCGGTTCGGTCTGTGGCAGCTGGATAAACGAGGCTGATGTCGCGCGTAGGATGAACACAGCCCAGCAGAAATCCCAGTCCTCTTCAATACTGACATGGAGTGTATCGCACGGATCGGGAGAGAGCCACAGATGCAGGGCGTGTATTGGAGGCTAGTTGCAGACGCCCCCTGCGGACAGGTACAACCCCAGCTAGAGCGGTGATGCGCCGCCACACTGGCGGCCTGCGCCACGATGGCGCAGGCCGCTTATCTCAGGCGTTGACGCGGACGAACAGCTCTGCTCATCCAACCGGGATGAGATGGTTCTGCAAGGCGAGGATAGCAGTCTCGGTTCGGCTGGTGGTGCCCAGTTTGTGGCGAATGCTGCGCGTGTGGAACTTCACCGTGGCTGGCGTGATGACCAGACGCTCGGCAATGTCGTGATTCGAGAGGCCTTCGGTCAGCAGGGCGAGCACCTGCCGCTCACGATCGGTCAGATCATACCCCAGCTTGGGATGCCGCTGCGCCAGCGCATGCACCAGGGATTGCGTTGCCGCGGGCGCGAGCACGGGCATACCCTGGCCCGCCAGCCGGATGGCCTTGGCGAGATCATCGGGTGATACGTCTTTCAGCAGATAGCTAATCGCTCCCGCTCGTAGCGCCTCCTCCACCAGCGCCTCATCGCGATAACTGGTGAAGGCGATCAACTGCACATCAGGGTAGGTGTCGTGCAGCGCCTGAATGGCCTCCACCCCGCTCATGCCTGGCGGCATCATCAGATCCATCAGCACGACATCCACCGGAATCGTCTGGCACAGCGCCAGCGCCTCTTCCCCACTACTTGCCTCGGCCACCACCTCGATGTCATCAAACTCCGACAGCGAGGCGACGACACCGCGCCGCAAAACCACATGGTCATCGACGATCATCAGACGCATTCTGCCAAGTTCTCCCATGGGTCCTGTCATCTGGCAACCTCCTTCTCCGCCGTCGCTGATGTTGGGCGCCGTCTCGTTGAGCCTGGCCGGGCGAGAAATCAAGCTGGCTTCGCCTCTCCCGATCCTCCCACCTTGACGTGCTATCCCCAGGATGAGGAGTGTAACAGCACATCGACATGGGGCACATGCGCCGAAAGTTGCAACCCTTCCCGTTTCGCTCTCGAATATCGGTGTATCTCCTCTGCCGTGGGCAAGGAAAGGATGTACACAGGCTCATTTTTCTCCCGCCCCCCCTCGCGGGCCTTGTAGAAATCCCGCGTGTGTGAAGTAGATTGGGCGTGACCTGAGGTCTCTTGTGATGGGTATGACATGGAGCGCAGACATGGCTGGATCGTGAGCGGAAGCTCAATCGGGCACGAGCCGCGTACCGGGCAGCGTTTCACGTTCGCGCCTGGGGGGTCTGCCCGAAGGGTAAGGAGGGGGCCAGATGCTACTCAACAGCAAGCGCATCTATTCGACGAAACGCCTCAAGGCCAGACCCATCGTTAAAACAGTGCCCCCGCACCGCGGCGCTGGGGGGGCTGACCTGCTCTCCGCGCTGCCCTGGCAGGCCGCGATTCTCGATCAGGACGGCGCCATCATTGCCGTCAACGAGGCCTGGCGACGTTTCGCCGCCGAAGACGGCGCTTCCTCGTTTCCTGAGAGTGGCCTCGGATTGAACTACTTCGACGTGAGCCGCCCGGCCTTCGGGCAGCACGAAGAGACGGCCCAGCAGGCCTACCAGGGCATCCGCGAGGTGCTGACTGGCGAGCGCGCGCTCTTCACACTGGAATATCCCTATCCCTCGCGCCAATCGCCCGCCAACCAGCGCTGGTTCCAATTGACGGTCACACCGCTGGCGAGCGGCCAGCCAGGCGCGCTGCTTCAGCGCCTCGACGTGACAACGGTGACCGCGCGCGCGCAGGGAAGGGATGAACGCGAGGGCGACGCCACGGCAAGTGAGGCATTAGGGCGGATGGAGCTGTTTATCTCTATAGCTGCCCACGAATTCCGCACCCCTCTGGCCGTGATCAACGGGCAGATCGAGCTCGCCGAGCGCAAACTCCGTGTTCTTGCCCCCCAGGACGAGCAGGCGACCGCGCTGGCCACGGCATCGCTCCAGGGGTCGCTCGATGCCGCGCAACGAGCCGCTGACAGACTTGGCAGCCTGCTTGATAATTTGCTCGAAGTGACGCATGCGCGAACTGGTCGGCTCACAATCCAACCCGCATGGTGCGATCTCGTCACGCTGGTACGCGACCTGGTGGCGGACCAGCGCCAGTTGCACCCTTCGCGACGCCTGCGCCTCCATCTGGACAGACAGCGCCACATCTACATTCTGGCCGATCCCGTGCGACTGGCGCAGGTGGTCACCAATTATCTGAACAACGCCTGCAAGTATTCCCCTATGTCAAGACCGATCTGGGTGGATGTACACGCCGAGAAAGGCAAGGCGCGCGTCTCGGTGCGCGATCAGGGGCCAGGGCTGGCGCCCGGCGTTCAGACGCAGATCTGGGAGCGCTTCTATCAGGCGCCTGATATCAGGCCCCAGAGCGGGAGCGATGTCGGTCTGGGGCTTGGCCTCTACATCAGTCGGCTCATCGTCGAGCAGCATGGCGGCGAGGTAGGGGTCGAGAGTGAGGTGGGCAAAGGCGCGACCTTCTGGTGTACTGTTCCCCTGCGGATGCAGGTGTCCTGAACGGCGCTTATAGTGCTACGGAGTTCATGAGTTATAGGGCTACAGGGTTATGGCGCCTCTGTCGAGGAGGTGTGCGCGTCGCGTGGGTCGCCCTCTCCGTTCACGTCGTTTACGTCATTTACATCAGCCAGTCCATCGCTGTCGCCGCCAATCGCCCCAGCGGTGACTTTTTCCCGGAGGCGCAGCCAGGCGCTGATAATGTCCATGCGCAATGGTAGCGATGGATGACGACGTGTGGTTGCTCTCTGCCGCAGAATGTCGCCGCCGGGGCCAAGCTCGGCGTCGAGGCGGCGGGCGTCCAGCTCAGCCTTGTCAGCGCCCTCGGCGTAGGGATCCAGCACAGCCGGTGGCCGAAACGCCGTCTCTACGGCACGCTGCTGTCTGCCGCTGCCGTTCGTGCGGGCCGCAGGCGCCCCTGGCAAATACCGCAGCGACGGTAGCAGGTCAGTATCTTGCCGCTCCACCACTCTGACCGCGACATACTCAAGCATTTGGGGCGTCACACTCTGAAGAATGGCGGCCTCATAACCGCTTTGAGCGGCATAGCTGGCGAGTCGCTCCGCCGCGCTTTTCTCGCGGACGGGCGCCCAATATGGGTAATAGTCCCACGCGCCAGAAGGCTCGCCAGATTTTGCCACAACTTGATAATGCATTGGTGTCACTCCGTCTTGTCGGCCAGGATTCCCTATGATGATTCCGTGCGATACCTACCCCTGGGGTGAGGTGATTGCTCACCCTTTCGGATAGGATATCATTGGCATCAAGCAAGCTATAGGAAAAACTGGCCGTTCATCAGGCGGAGAAGCGTGCGGGAGCAGAGGGGAAGGGCGGCGAAGGGCGGCGAAGGCGCAACAAATCACCCCGAACGCGGTCGATGCCGTATCCGGGGTGTTATCCGAGTCGTCTGTGCGACTGGCGCGTTTAACGCCAGGTCCCGACCTATGCCGCAGAGCTCTTGCGGAAATAGTCTGAATTGGCGACGAGCCCATAGATGATGAGGATATCGAGCGCGATGACGACAATCCCCACCACCGGCGCCGCCGGAAGGTAGAAGAACCAGCGAATGGCGCTGAGCCCGGCAACGAGCGCGCCATAGACATAGCCGAATGTGCCGCCGCGAAGGATATCGTAGCCAGCATAGAACGAGACCGCTGCCAGCAGCAGGTCCAGAATGGCCCATAGCCACAGGTAACCATTGAAGGTGCCATAGACTGTGCCCGCGAGCCAGGCGGCATTCGCGAACTCGACAATCGCCCACGTCAACTGAAATCCGCCGAGAATGAACATCATTACGCCCGCGAAGGTGACCAGGCCGGGACGAGTCGTCGCGACGGGGGTTGCCTGCGCCATCGGCGGGGCGCCTGCCGCGTGCATGGCATTCGCGGCGTTTGCGTCCATTGGGTTCGTGGCTTCCGCCATGTCGTGTCTCCTGTTCTGAAAGATTCCGTCTTCTCGTGATCGAGGAGATATTCCGCCTTGCGTCAGCCCTTGACGCGGCTCCAAAGGCCGTGACGCACATCTGGAAGCGGGCGGAGTGGCGCCTGCTGACACAGCGGGCACATAGGCACTATAGGCGGAAGCGCGCTCTATGTCCCCATTCGCAGGGCGAGACTGGAGGGGGAGTCCGCTATCCTCCCCTGGAGGAGCCGGGCCTCGCCCTTCATACGTGCTTCATACGTGTGGAACCTGGTCGCCCTGATGGGATTAAAGCGCCTCGGAGAGAGATACATCGGGATCGAGCGCACGGCTCGCTGGCGGCTGTCGCGCCGGGAGGATGGCGGTAATCTGTGTCCCACCTGCCCCAGTCCTGATATTGAGCCGCCCGCCAAACTCCATCATGCGCTGCCGCATCCCAGGAATGCCCACGCTGAGCGCGCCAGAATCGTCATCCATAGGGCGCAGAGCGCTCGGATCCATCCCCTGGCCGAAATCCTGCACCCGCACCGCTGCGCAGCCCAGACCGGCGAATAAGCGTATGCGGGCACGCGTGCTGTCAGCATGCCGCAGCACATTGGTAAGACATTCCGTCACCACGCGGAAGAGGGCGATCTCGGCATCCTGATTGAGCCGGGGGAAGTCGCGTGGGGCATCCACCATGACCGCGATGCCACTCCGGCGGGTGAAGCCATCCGCGTAGGCCTGAATCGCCTCCGCAAGGCCGATATGCTCCAGCTCGGGCGGATGCAACAGGTACGAGAGCGAGCGAATCCCCTGCACGGCGTCGGCGGCCAGCTCGCGGCCTTCGGCCACCAATTGGACAGCTTTTGCCCAATCCATGGACTCATCGAGCAGCCCTTTGTACAGTCGCCCTAAGGTAAACTCTATGCCCGTGAGCGTCTGGGCTGTCCCATCATGCAGCTCGCGCGCGAGATGTCGGCGCTCGTCCTCCTGCGCGCGCAGCAGGCGCCCCGCCAGCCGCATCACCTCTTGTTCGGCGCGCTTGCGCTCGGTAATATCGCGCCCAATCGCCTGAATCTCCACGAAGTCGCCATCTGCATCAAAGATGGGATACTCCGTCCAGTGTTGCCAGCCGATGGTCCCATCAGGCAGCATCACGGTATGTTCGTCGCTGACGATAGCGAGGTTGCGAGCGAAGCGGTCCAGCGCTGACAGAGATCGTTTACGTGCATCCCATGGCAGCAGGTCGAAGAACTTCCTGCCGAGGAGATCCTCGCGCTTTGCGCCGAAGTAACGGCAGTAGGCCTCGTTGACGAAGGTGAGGGCGCCATCGGGGCGATAGCGACAGATCAACTCCGTTTGCGTCTCGACCAGATCGCGATACTGTTCTTCGCTCCGACGTAGCGCCGCCGCCGTGCGGTTGCGCTCTTCGATCAGCACTGCTAGCAGCAGCATAGGCGCGGAGAGCGAGATGAGGAAGAGCTGAAGCGCGAGGACCGAGGTGGCCGGTGTGGACGCGACGAACGGCCCCTGCGCCGCCGCGGTATTCCAACCTGTCGAGAGTAATACGAAGCCAAGGAGCGCCAGGCTGGTCCCGCCAATGCCGAAGCGTACGGCTGCCCAGATCAGGAACAGCAGCGGCAGGAACAAAAAGGCGCTCTGGCCCGTGATGAGGATGACATTCGTGCCAAAGACAAGTACTCCGACCGCCATCACGGAGATCGTCAGCGCGGCGGCTTCCAGGCAGCGACGCGGGGTGGCCTGGGGCAACCAGTCGCGCCAGCGGTCCGCCACGACCAGGATGACGGGTGAGAGGATGAGGGTCGTCAAGGCGTTCGAGACAAACCGCTCCTCCCAGTGCAACGCAAACTGATTGCGCATCTCCCAGTTGGTGAGCATCGAGACGGCGGTATCCAGGAAGGAAACGAGAAACGGGGCGACGACGACCGCGCACAAGCCAAATACCACAATGCGCCGCAGGCTATCCAGACGATGCGACTCGCGAAACACATAGCGTATGCCAGCCGCGCCAAGCAACGCCTGGCCGCAATTGGTGACATAGAGTCCCATGATTGTCCAGAAATCGACACCATTCTGAAACTCTACAATCACATGCGCGGGGAGGACCGCCAGAAGTATCGGCCACCACATCTGGGTCGGTGTGAGCAGGAACGCGGCGAGCAAGATCGCATTGGGCGGCCAGATGACCGAGAGAGGCGACGAGGGAAAACGCAACGAAAAACCGAACTGCGCGCCAAGAAAATAGGCGACCGCGACCAAGACCGCGATTTGCGCGGCCTGGCTCGTGGCCATCTCTCTTAGAGAACCGCGAAGCTGACTCAGGGATATTCCCCGAATCTTTTGGCTCATAGCAAGGGCAACGGACTTCCTTTTGTGCTGCCACGATGCGGGAAACGTGACGCGATTCAGGAGTCGCAAAACGGTTCACCTCCTACTACAGTGCCATTGAGATACGCTCCTCTCGCTCTCACCTCCATCCAACGTTTGCGCGCACCACCGCCCAGAACCTAACGAAACTATACAACCTCGCCATCCGCATGGGCCAAAAGTTGCATAATGCCGCGCGCGCAGTGGCACTGAACAGCTAGTCGCTTCTCTCCTGACTCATGACCTGGCGTACCATGCCATGCCTCATACGCCTTATGTGCCGTACCGTATCCCGTCGCGCTGGCCTAATCCATAGGCTCCTGCATGGGCCAAAATATCGGGATGATAGCTGGCGCTCACACTGGCGCCCAGACTATCCCGGCGAGACGGCAGGTGGATGGCCGTTGCTGTTGTCGGGGAGGTGACTCCACAACGAGATACCGCGATTATCCGGCCGAGTCCGGTCGTTAGGAGGTGTCAACGAGTTCGCGCTCTCGTCATCAGGCTGGTCGTCCAGCAATCCCAGGGTCCAGGCCCGCCACACCGCCTGGGTGCGGTTGTCCACCTGCAGCTTGCGGTAGAGGTTGCTCAGGTGACGCTTGACCGTTGCAATGGCAATGGTTAACTCTTCAGCGATCTCGTCGTTGTGATCGCCTCTGGCGAGCAGCACCAGAACCTCCTTTTCACGCGCGGTGACACGCTCGTAAATGACGGGAGATTCCGGGGCGGTGGAGGAAGGGCGCACGTGCGCCGTATCGGTGCGCTGGATCAAGCGGTGAGCGCGCGGCATGCGCAACGGCATGGGCGATATGGGGGCTTGAGGCTCCCGCGCGAGTGATGGGTAGGGTAAGCGCATCAGGGATGATCGCCCCCCGTCACCCTGGGAACCTCCTGCGCGCAACCGCGCGATGACGTCGCGAGCTTGCAAAATCTCTTCCTTCATACGGCTATGGTCCTCAGACGCAGAAGACGCAGAAGACGCAGACATCTCGCTGGCCACTGCCACATCCTGAGAAGAGATGAGCAAGTCGGCGGCTTCCAGCCACTCTTCGGCCTCGTTGAGATCTCCTGACTGCACAAACATCTGCGCCTGTATCAGAGAGAGCTGAGGATGCCGCTGAATAATGTCCGCGGGCAAGAGGTCGAGGCATTGCGCCAGCGCCTGAAGATCGGGCGGGGAGGATCCGCTCTCGAACACGCGATTGGCAAGATCGCGCACGATGCGTACGACCGCGCGCTCGTCGTTGGCGTACAACGCATAATGAACCGCATCGCGTGTCATTCCGTGGGCTTCGTACCAGGTACTCGCCTTGCAATACAGCTCGGCGAGCTCTTCCTTACGCAGCCGTTGCAGTCGCTTCCACAGCACCTCCCTGAAGAGTCGGTGGAACCTGTACCAGCCAGGCTGGCTATCGACCGGGACCAGAAAAGCGTTCTCGCGCTCGATGGTCTCCAGCGTTGTTTGGCAGTCTACGATCCCCGGCAGCGCATCGCAGAGCGCCACATTGAACTGGTCCAGCGCCGCCATCCACAGCACATTCTCCCCTACCTCGTGTGGCAGTCGAATGAGCACCTCGTCCGCGATGAAGTCGACGACATTGCGGTTCTCACTCAGCAGGTCCGCCACGCTTTCGGCGGGGATGCGGGAGTCTTCGAGCGCGAACGCGGCAAGCTGTAGCCCGGCGACCCAGCCCTCGGTGCGCCGGTGAATCCGGGCGCAGGCCTCTGGCGTTATTTCTTTGCCTGTCTTGCGCTCCAGAAATGTCCGTGCCTCGTCGCCGGTGAAGCGCATGTCTTCGATGCGCAGCTCGAGCAGGCGCCCCGCAACGCGCATCCGCGCGATACTCAAAGGAACGCTGGTACGAGTCAGCAGAATGACGTGAATCCGCGGAGGGAGGTGTTCGATAAAGTACTTTACCGCGGTATGGATCACCGTATTATCCGGGCTGATCGTGTGGTAGTCGTCGAGGACGAGCACAATGTGCTCCTCCGTAGAGGTCAGGACGTTGATGAGTCGGGAGATGAGCGATACATCAGCAAGATGGGTCGGCGCATGCTTCACGTAGCGGGATCCAGCTTCATACAGGCCCGGAACGACCCGATCAAGAGCAGCAAGCAGATGGGTGGAGAAGCGCGTCGGGTCGTTGTCGTTCTCATCCAGCAGCAGCCATGCGACCCGCGCCGATGTCTCCCTTGCCCACACGGCCACGAGCGTGCTCTTGCCATAGCCCGAAGGCGCATTGATGATGGCGAGCGGATGCGCCAGCACGTGGTCCATGCGGTCAATAGCTCGCGTGCGCACGAATGTCTCCGCATCGACAATGGGCATCTCTAACTTGGTCACGAGGAGATCCGGGCTGGTGACGGGCAAGCGCGGCATCGGCCCGCTCTCGCCGTCCAGCTCCACCTGAAACTCGGGGGTGACCGTATCCCAGTTCGCAAGCTGATGGGCCGCCGTCTGAAGTCGCTCGCGCGTGAGCTCTGAAGCGATACCCAGCACAACACAGCGCGGCTCATTCTCGATGGCGCAAAAGGCCAGCCAGAGGGCCGAAGCGCCATCATGCGCGCGCTGGGCGGTAAACGAGATATCGTGTTCCTCAACGGTAAAGGCATCAACCCCGTCGAGCCAGACAAACCATTCGGCGGAGCCAACCGCAATCGGCGCATTCACAAGCCCGTACTGAACGGTGACTAGAGGGGTACCCATGGTTCGTCTCCTCCCTTGGGTCACGCGAAGATTTCTGGAGGAGCGCCCGCAGCTACAGCGCTCCACCACGTAAGCGCTGTACTGGCATCGCGGGAGTGCCGGCTCCGCTACTCCGCTACGTCGGCTTGCCGGGGTACGACGACGTATGAGCTGCCGCCACAACGAGCATCTCGCCAATGTTCAGAGACGCCATGCCACATCTCTCAACATCTCTTTGCCCGATGGGCAGCGAGATGATCACCGCGTATATCCTATCCCGTCTTCCATCCCATTTCCTGGTGCTTGTTGGGATCCGTCCTTTAACAAGGAAGAGCGGGAAGAACCCTCCAGGTCTTGTGCTACTTGCCACGAGGTGTGGCCATACAGGACTCTAGCAATAGCCTGTGAATCTCTCCCAGGGGCCCCCGAAGATGGTACGCGAGCGCACAGCACTGCTCCCTGGGAGGGGGATAAACGATTAGGACTCAGGCATTGGACGCATTGTCGTATGACACCTATGATGCACTGATGTACCAGGTACGTTAGCCATTCGACGGAGGAGTGACGATGCCCTTGCACAAAGGTATCGGCGCCTTCGGAGCACACGAGTACTATAGCACTAGTGGATAGGAACTTCTATCCCGCTTTTGTAGTATTCTTATGTCAAAATCTACAGTATGCACAGATGCCGAATCCACATGATCTCTACGCCAAATCGCGTATATCCCTATCTCGCGTACACCTCAAAACACGATGAGCTTGTTACGCGCGGCAAACAGGATCAACCCCGCAATGGAGGATACCCCCAGCTTCTTCATGATTTTGGCGCGATACGTGATGACCGTGTTCGGGGCAATATAGAGGGCATCAGCCACATCGCGGTTCTTCTTGCCCTGGGCGAGCATCAACATCACCTCACGCTCGCGCACCGTGAGCGCGGATAACGCCTCCTCATCGCGCTTCTGTTCTTCGGTGTTGAAAAACGTGCTCAGGATCGTCTTCGAGATGCTCGGCGAAAAGAACGGCTCATGTCTGGCAAGCGCCTCTACCGCTTCTGTCAGGTGTAAAGCCGCGTCGGACTTGAGGATATATCCCTGCGCGCCAACACGAAGCGCCTCCTGGACGTACTGGCCGCTCTCGTACTGGGTAAAAATGAGCACCTCGGTATCAGGAGATTGCCTGCGAATGTGGCGCGTAGCCTCCAGGCCGCTCAGGATGGGCATGGAGATATCCACCACGGCTACATCGGGACGTAACCGAACGGCGAGATCGAGCGCATCACGCCCATTGCGCGCTTCCGCGCATACTTCCCATCCCTGGTGCTCCAGGAGCAGATCACGCAGGCCGCGCCGCATGACTTCATGGTCTTCCGCCACCAGGATTCGCACCATCATCCGCCTCTTTCGTGGTGGGGCTTTCTAGCGATGGTCTTTGTGCCGCGCTCATTCGAGCGAAAAGGTGGACCTCATCCCACCGCGACGGCTCGATGAAGTCTCGCTCGCCTACCGAATGATCCCTACACCCGGCCCTGTCACATCGCTACTACCCAGACGCACGTCCGCCCGCATCGCCGCTGACTCGTACCAGACATGCCACACTGCCACACTGTCATATGCCATGTTGTCATAGGGAACGTCAAACGCACTCAAGCTTCAGCTACATCAGCTACATCTACACCTTTGCGGCGCTGTCACTGTACGCGCCACAATCCACCTCTGGACACCCATACTAGCCCTACTGCGATCTCACCTGCCTGGCGAGTATTTCCCACATATACCGTGTGCCCTCTATTGGCCTGACTGGCCGACGCACAGATATAGAGAGCAAGCTGTTAAGATGGTTGTATGTTGATCCTGTTAGCACAGGCAAACAGGCTGTTTTCCCGCGACGAATAAGCTGTAATCTATACTTTATCATATGAAGCCACCTCACCATAAGGGTGTTTCAAGGGCTATTCGCACAACTTCCGCACACATTGCTCACAAAATGTTCTACTTCACTTTTGCAACCTTAGGCGCATGCGGAGCAGGAATTCTCGTTTTAGAGTGAGCAGTGCGGCAGGGGCTTCCTTTCGGCTGAAGCTAGATGCTTCACTGTAGCGACAAGTCTAGCCGCGCTGCGGGAGAAACGTCGGGCGCATCCTCACTGAGCGCCATGGTATGTCTCCTTCGCGCGTTCACAGCATGCACAGCATAGAGTGGATACGGTGCGCGCGGAATGGCCCCTCAACAATCAACTCCGGGAGGTGTGGTATGCATGCGAGCAGAGACCAGCAGCAATGGACACAGGGAGCGACATTAACAGGTTTTGCCGTGCCCACCAATGCTCGCCAGACAACACTGGTTGGCGCCGATGACTGGCGCGACGAGACTGGCCTCGCGACATGGCTTGCCAATCTGGTCCGCTATACCCTCTATAGCGAGACCGTGGGGATTGTTTTGCGATCAGAGCGCGCCCGGCGACCACGCCTGGTCGCCACGGCGGGCGTTGCTCCGGGCCGCGCGGCTGCCTGGTGGGATCAACTCTGCGCCGACATCCCCGATCTCGAGGCGGGCAACGAATCCATCTCCCGTTCGACCTCTCGTTCGACGGGGCTGCACGCGGTCCGGGCAGAGGATGACACCTATGTTCCCGACCCCACTTCACGCAGAGTCGTCCGTCTGGTGCTGCCGCTGCTGGTCAGCGAGCGACGGCTGGGCGCGTTAGTTGTCGAGTTCCGGTTTGGGAAGCGCGTTATGCCGGATGTTCTCTTGAGGACACGCGCGCTGGCCCATCTGGTCGCGCTGGCGCTCGATCATGGGCGACTGATGGATGAGCGCGAGGCATGGGCTAATACGGTGGGACAACTCCGCCGGGATAGCGAAAACACCGAGGCGGCGCTCATGCAGATCGTCCACGAGCTGCGCGGACCACTCACCACAATGAAGCTGGGCACGCAGATCGCGCAACGCCAGCTGAAAAAGGTAGCGGACAGCCGCATGGTCACCTCCGACTCCACCTCGGCCCACGTTGCGCGCGCCGCAACGGCGCTCGCACTTGCCGACCGCAATGCTAACATGGCGGAGCGCCTGCTCTCCGATCTTGCCGATATCACCCGGATTCGCGTTGGCATCGCTGAGACTCATACGAAGCGGTGCGACCTCGGTGAGATTGTGCATAACACGGTCGCTGGCCAGCGGCTGGTGTGGCGGAGACGGATCATCCACCTGGAATCACCCACGGAAGCTGTTCCTGTGGTGGCGGATGCGGATCGGATCGCCCAGGTGGTGGGCAACTATCTCACCAATGCGCTGAGGTATTCACCAAACGCTCAGCCAGTCGAGGTTCGGCTGGAGTACGGCGATGGGGAGGCGCGCGTCGCCGTCTGCGATCATGGCGTCGGCATCGCCCCGGAGAGTCAGCAGCGCGTGTGGGAGCGCTTTTATCGCACCAGCGGATCGCGCACCTATAGCGCCGAGGGGCTTGGTGTTGGCCTGTTCATCTGTCGCCAGCTGGTCGAACAGATGGGGGGTAAGGTTGGCCTGGAGAGCATGCTCGGCGAAGGCTCGACCTTCTGGTTCACCATCCCACTTGCCGCGACCTAGAACGCGCTATACTACCGGGCGGGGGCGTGATAGTCATCGAAACAGACTATCATGCCCCCGATTTTTCGCAGTTTCTACATAGCTCCGGTCGGCTGGATGCTGTCAGCTCGCGCCGCCTAAAATCCTTGCCTTCTGCTGGGCGAATTCGTCCGGCGTCAGTATTCCCAGATTCTGTAGCTCGGCCAGTTGCTGCAATTGCGAGATCACGGCGTCGGTGTTCGTGGCCGGGTTAGCTGGCTGTGGCGCCTGAGCCTGTTGTGCTTGCCGCGCCTGCGCTTGCTGGAAGCCCGCGTCGAACGCCGCCTGCTGTTGCTGTTGCTGCGCCGCCTGCTGTTGCGCGGCACGTTGGTCCATCGAGTTGCTGACCCCTTTGGAGACCGCGGTAGCCGTCCCCGCGATCACCGCCGTGCGCGCCATTGTCCCAAGCAGGCCAGGGCCGCGCCTCCCCACTGCTCCACGTCGCATCATAGCCGGGTTCGTCCTCTCTATCACGGTGCTGGGCTTTATGCGCCTATGCGTCTGCCCCCACGCTTGCCTTCATCGCCGCTGCGACGACCGCGCTGGGGATCCGTTCGTTTTCCACCACGCGCCCGCCCGCGGCCCGCATCGCCTCCGCGAACCGTTTGGCCCAGGCGTCCTCCCAGACCAGCACAGCCGCGATGCTATCAGGAGACAATTCTGCCGCCGCGATCTCGATATCCTCCATGTTCACCAGGTCGTCGATCTCGGCGTCCAGCTCCTCATAGCGGTGAGCGCTCACGCTGTCGAGCTGGTCAACCTCCAGCGCCTGGGTATGCCCCTCCGCGTCTTTTTTGATGAACATGAGGTCGATAATGCGGACAATCCCTGAGGACACCAGCTCCTGAAGCGCTGGCTCGATGTCGCCAATCGCCGTCGTGCTCGGAAACTCGATCATGACATATTCGACCGGGCCAAGTCCCATCTCAGGCCTCGCAATCGTCAGGTAAGGCGCATGCGAGTTATGAGCGCCCTACGCCAGTTCTTCAGGAGGCATCGCGCCGGAGACGCCTCCCGCTATTCCTTAAACATATCGGCTGCTGACGGCCTATGCCTGCTGCGATGGCGCGTCGGCGGCCGTCGTCGGGCCAGCGTCGGGCGGCGCACCGGCGGGTGTTCGTTGCGCGAGCGCATCCCGCAGGCGCTGTTCCGCGTCATCCGAGAGCGAGGTGCGCAGCACCGTGCCGCCATATTTGCTGATCTCTGGCACCACCTTGTCCACCGTCACATTGCGCACCAGCACGAAGATGGCCGAGCTATTCGGCGGCATATGGGCGCTCAACTCTTTGACGAAGTTATCGTCGATGCCATAGTCGCTCATCTTTCCCGCGATGGCCCCTGTGCCCGCGCCCACCGCCGCCCCAATGGCCGCGCCCGCGAGCGGCGAGAGGAAGAGCAGGCCGATCAGCGTTCCCCAGAGGGCGCCGGTCGCGCCGCCAGTCGCCGCACCCGCCGCGGGCAGGTTGATCATCTGGTGCAGGTCAATCGCGCCGTTGCTATCCTTGGTGACATAGACGGCATCGTCCAGCTCGAGCAGGTGCTCCACCACCATGCGCTTCAGCGTATCGAGTGTTTTCTGGGCCTGATTGATATCGGGGTAGGTGATGGCAACCAGATCGCTCATGGCGTTCCTTCTCCTTTGGGCATGGCATACAGGTTGGTTCGGTCAACGTCAGCCAACGAGCCGAACCGATAATCCAGTGTTGGCAGATTTGGCAGATGCGGACTCGACGCCGAAAAATCCCCCAGAATCCAGCCAGCATAAACCAAGTATAGGCCCGCATGTAGCCCAGGAACTTCCCGCCTGAGGTGAGACATCGGGGTGAGCCACTGCCTCGCTTCAAGGTGAGTTGGTATCTCAACTGTGGCCTTGGGAGTCCAGCGCGACGCGGCAGGGCAAGCGGATGCTCGCCCTCGGGATAGGCCCGCGTCGTTACTTTGGACAGCTACAAAACACGTCGTGTGGACTCACCCAGCAGACGGTGGAACAGGCGCCGCCACCTCGTACACTAATGACCAGCGATGTCTGCGTATCTGCCCGACGCCTCATACCTGATGCTCCATCATGTGTGAGGCGTCTGGGTAATTTCACCTGTCGAGCGACAGACGTTCATGAAACAGGGCTTTCTGGAGTCCGCGCTGTGAGGCAACGCTGAGGAGGCTGCAGAACGTCCCGGCCAGGAGCCAGTATATGCAGGACAATTCCAGGGATCCGCGCGCCTTCGGTTCACCCGCTGCCCCAGCATCCGCCAATGCGCCTGTGAACGGGGCAATGACACCACCTGATCCAGTCACCCAGACGCCATCGCCCACCCCACCAGCGCCATCTACTATGCCATCGACGATGCCACCATCCGCGCAACCCGCTCCGCCACCGCAGCCCACCCAAGGCACAAGACAGGGCCATTCCTGGCGGCCGCTCTGGATTGCCCTCGGCGCGGCGGTGCTGTTCGGACTCATCTTTGGAGCGGGAGCGCTAACCGGGAGGAATACCGGCACGTCCACCTCGTCGGCGCCCTCCGGCACGGACATCGAAGATACGACGATCACCGTCATCCATAACGTCGATCCATCGGTCGTGCAGATTCAGGGGCGCGGCGGCCTCACAGGCGGAAGCATTGGGTCGGGCGAGATTCTGACCTCGGACGGCTATATCGTGACCAACAGCCATGTCGTTCACGGCCTCTCGACCTACACGGTGCTCCTGGCAAATGGCCAGCAGATCCCCGCCACGCTGATCGGCGAGGCGCCCTCCGAAGACCTGGCGGTGCTGAAAGTCAGTGCGACCGGCCTCAAGCCGATAGCGATAGGCGATTCCAGCAAGGTGGTGGTCGGCGAGTTTGCCCTCGCGGTGGGCAGCCCACTGGGCCTCGAGCAATCGTCCACATCCGGCATCATCAGCGCACTCAACCGTGAGGCGACCGAGGTGGTGGATAACCAGCGATTCACGATCACCGGCCTCATCCAGACGAGCGCGCCGATCAACCCCGGCAATAGCGGTGGGGCGCTGGTCAACCTGAAGGGGCAGCTTGTCGGCATCCCGACTCTCGCCGCGGTCGAGCCTTCGACCGGAGTCGCCGCCAACGGCATCGGCTTCGCCATCTCCTCGAACCGCATGAAAAC
>DATBIB010000076.1:0-29823 GCA_036557205.1 Ktedonobacterales bacterium
GGCAGCACGATCACCGGGTTCTTCGCGCCCCCCTGGCACTGCGCGCGTTTACCATTGGCCGCCGCCCGGCCGTAGACATACTTGGCGACCGGAGACGAGCCGACAAACGAGATCGCGCGCACCAGCGGATGATCCAGCAGCGCATCCACCGTCTCGCGCCCGCCGTTGACCACACTCACCACGCCTTTGGGCAGGTGCAGCTGATCGATCAGGTCGAAGACACGCGCCATCGTCATCGGCACCTTCTCGGATGGCTTGAGGATGAAGCAGTTGCCACAGGCGATGGCATAGGGCAGGAACCAGAGCGGGATCATGCCGGGGAAGTTGAACGGTGTGATTGCGGCCACGACGCCAAGTGGCTGGCGCAGCATGTGCTCGTCGATGCCACGGGCGATGTCCTCGACGTTGTAGCCCATCATCAGTGAAGGGATGCCACAGGCTACCTCGACATTCTCGATTCCCCGCCGTAGCTCGCCCTGCGACTCCGCCAGCGTCTTGCCGCATTCCTGCGTCGTCAGGCGGGCGATCTCGTCGAAGTGCTCTTCGAGCAGGTTCTTGAGCGTGAAGAGATACTGGATGCGGTCGGTGGGTGGCGTCCGCCGCCAATCGTCGAAGGCCGCCTGCGCCGCTTGCGCCGCCTCGTCCACCTCGTCGGCGGAGGAGAGTGGGACGCGGACGATGGTTTCAGCGGTGGCAGGGTTCTGGACCTCAAGAAACGCGGATGCCTTCGAGCGCCGCCACTCACCAGCAATGTAGTTGTAGACCTGGCCGTCCTGTATCATCTCTCCCTGCCTCGATTCGCATTCAACCGACTCTGCTTCGCGGTCCGTTCGCACCGATGATACCAAGTCTCTACCATTCCTGGCTATGGCACAAGTGGCCCGAAGCTGTGCGCCACTGTTGCACAGAGGGAAACGACAAACGGCGGCGCGCATCCAGGAGCATGAACGCGCGCCGCCGCTAATTTACGAATGCAGCGTTGGACCGGCTATTTGTGATGCCAGGTATCGCTGAAGCCGTTGCCACTGCCGTTGAGCGCGGAAGGCTGTGCTTTCACCGTACCACCACTCGTCGCCATCGTGATGTCAACCCAGACCGAGCTGCCATAGCTGCCGATTGATGCCCCATTGGCCGTGCTGTTCGAGAAATTGACCGTGCCAAAATTGGCCAGCGGGAGCACCGTGCAGGTGAAGGAGCAGGAGGACGGGGCTTCGGCAATCCACTCCGCCGAGGACCGGCTGAAGGATCCGCTCTGGGTGGTACTGAAGTTCCAGCCTCGCGACGACGACATCGTCAGAGTATAGGCGCTGCCGGTGTAGTGGACCTCTGCCGTCAGCGTATCGCCTGGCGATACGGGGTAGGAGGATGTGCTCAGCTCCATCGAGGGATTCGGGTACATCTCCCACCAGCCATAATAGGTGGCTCTACCGCGCGAACAATCCGAGTCGGTGCCGAGCTGCTCGACGCTGCTGGAACTGTAGCCATCCAGGCCAACCCAGAACGACGAATAGGCGGTCTGCCGACTGCTGCACGTCGCGGTCGGCTGCACCCAGGTGGCTTTTACATCGGTGAACGCGCCAGTGGCGCCTGTCACCGCATAGCCCGACCAGTTGGTGCTGCTTGCCGTGCCGTTATTGTGGATCCGCGGCCTGCCGTGGTAGAGGGCTATCTGATGCGACCCCGCCGCGCTGGCAGCGACCGGGGCTGCCGCCAGGGCAGTGGAGGCGAAGGACATGCCGAACAGGGAAATGCCGGTGATGATCAGCGCCGCCGCGCCGGGGAGAATCCGGGGAAAAGCAAACTTTCGCATGCGCGTGTGGTCTCCTGTCTCTGGAGTGTAGTCAACTTCTTGCAAAACTACGGTGTTCCCGAAGACCTGCGTGTGAAAGAGGCGCTTTGCAGCGGATTCCTGGGCCAGTCGCGACGCCTCTCTGCTCCCACACGCCGCAGCCTGCTTGTTTAGAAGGCTGCCAGGAGACTATGCCAGAAGCTGGCGGTGTTGTCAAGGTGTCTTTTCATCAATCCATCCCGATGGCAGCCGCATTTGATGCTTTTGGCGCGATGCGAAGCTCCCTGACCTGTGTGCCCACCAGCCCAGGGACTCCGATCAGCGCCGCCGCCGCGCCCAGCACGCTCGTTGCCCCAATGAGCGGCAAGGCGAACCCAGCCACGGCGCTCGCCAGCGGCCCAGCCCCCTGCATCAGCGTCCGCAACAGCGCGAACGTGCGCCCGCGCAACGGCTCGGGGATGATCTGCATGCGCAGCGTCTGCGCCCAGATGGTGAGCGGCGCGCTAAAGACACCCAGGAGCGTCAGCCCGGCAAGCGCTCCCGCTAGTGGCCACCCGAGAGCCTGCCCCACCAGCAGCAGCGCGAGCGATAGCCCGGAGAGCAGTTGCGCCAGACAGATGAGGATACCCAACCCGCGCGAGCCGGTGAAACCGCCTGCCAGCGTCGCGCCGACCATCTCGCCCAGCGCGAGCGCGCCCAGCAGCACGCCGTACAGCGTTGCGCCATCGCCGGGGAGGCTGGCGGCGAAGACAGGGAGCCAGACCGCCAGAAAGCCAAAACCGACGTTGAAGAGGATGAACATCACGGTGGTCGAGAGCAGCACCCGATTGGAGAGCATGAGTCTCACCGCATCGCGCAATCGGTAGGCGCGTATCGGAGCATCGAGCGGTCTCTGGCCGACGGCGGAGGAAGACTGTGGCGCAAGCTGAGGCATGCCCGCGAGCGCGACGACGAAGACAGCGTAGGATGCCGCGTCCAGCAGCAGGACACCCGGCGCTCCCACCCAGGCGATCAGCAGCCCGGCAATGGGCGGGCCCAGCACACCAGTGACCGTATAGCTCAACGTCTCCAGCGCATTGGCGGCGGATAGTTGCTCCTCGTTGGCCAGCGAGGGAATCAGCGAGGGAGTGCCCGCCAGCGTAATCATGTAGAGGAACCCATAGATTCCCGCCACCACGTAGAGTTGCCAGAGCGCCAGCGCGCCCAGCGCATAGAGCAGCGGAATCAGGCCGACCGCCAGCCCACGAATGAGATTATCCACCAGCATGACGCGCCCACGGTCGAAGCGGTCCAGCAGATACCCGGCGAGCAAGCCGCCTATGAGCACTGGGCCGGTGTAGCACAGCAACAGGATGCCCACCGCCTCTGGCGATTTCGTCGCCTGGTAGACAAACCAGACCAGCGCGACGCGCGTCATCGCATCGCCCAGCGCCGAGATGGTGAACCCGGTCCAGAAGCGCGCGAACGGCCGCGAGCGGAACAGCGCACCATAGGGATTCGCCAGCCATCTGATACGTCGGCTCATCGTCTACCCGCCCCGTCTACTATTGTCGGCCGCGACATAGCGGCCAACACGCGTATCTGTCAGGCATAGCGTACAAGAGTCCCGTGCCAACGCCATGTCATGTTTTGGGCTGAACTCGACATCAGCGCGAGGGAGGAAGACAGACAGTCATTACGCCAGGGCAGCACCACGTCAGATGGAAGTATATCGCGTCACGAGTGTGCTACTGGACAATAACTAGTGGTACTGCATATACTTGCCATGCAAGAGACGGCTAAAAAGCTTGCGTCGTGCGCGTACGTCAACGTGGCCGGAGCCGTGGGACGGGAGCAGGGCGGGCAAGTATGGATAAACCACAGCGCGATGTCGCTACGCCACATAGCCAACCGATACGCCAGCTTCCAGTGGCTTCCCTTCAGGACGACGCGCCAGAGTTGCGCGTTCACCTGCTCGGTGGCTTTACCATTACACTAGGTGACCAGTCGCTTGATACGACTGGATGGCGCCTGCGGAAGGCCCAGCATCTGGTTAAGCTGCTCCTGCTTGCGCCGGGCCATCGCCTGCATCGGGAGCGCGTATTCGATCTGCTCTGGCCCGACCTCGACCTGGACGCCGCCGCCAACAACCTGCACTACATCATGCATGCCGCGCGGATCACGCTGGCGCGCCTCTGGGAGACACCCACCCTCACTATGCTTGCTCAGCCTCGCTCTGAACCTCATTCGCGTTCGCACTCCCGCTCAGGTCATCGCGCGCTGCTCCGCCTGCGTCAACAAATCATCGCACTCGATCCACCCTGGCCTCTCTGGTTGGATGTTGATGCCTTCGATGAAGCGGCCAACGCCGCACGACTCGGAAGCGATCCGCAACTCTATGAGACAGCTATCGCCCTCTATGGTGGAGAACTGTTGCCTGACGACCGTTATGAGGACTGGGCGGCGAACCGCCGTGAATCGTTGCGGGCCACCTATCACGCGCTGTTGTTCGCCGTGGCGAAGATATACATTTCGAGGGGGGCACAAGAGGCGGCCATCGCGGCTTACCAACGTCTATTGGCGGCGGATTCCGCGCACGAGGAGGCGCACCAATACCTGATGCGACTCTACGCGGAGAGCGGCCAACGCCACGAGGCGCTACGCCAGTATGAGCGGCTCCAGGTGGCGCTCCAACGCGAGCTGGAGGTTCTGCCCAGCCAGGAGAGCCAGCGGTTATATGCTGACATTGTGGCGGGTCGGGTGGCTGCCGAGTCGCTGACACTGGCGCCCGCCGTTTCCTTCGCGCCCTCGGCTCCGCCCGTCTCTCCCGCGCCAGCCGCCAGAAATGCTCCAGTGTCAGTAGCTCTGCTCCCCATCGTGGGACGTGAGGACGCGCTGGCGCGGCTGCGACATGCCTGGGCGGACGCGGTGGCCGTGCCTCAGATGCCCCAGGCCGTCCTGCTCGTCGGCGAGGCGGGTATCGGCAAGACGCGGGTAGCCGAGGAGACACTCATATGGGCAGCGCGGCAATCTCACGAAGTTGGTCAGCCTATCACCACCGCATTGGCCTCTTGTTACGCCGCCGAGGGCGACCTGCCATACGCGGCGGTGGTAAGCTGGCTGAGGTCGCAGGCGCTCTGGCCGGGAGCGCTGGCGCTTGATGAGGTCTGGCAGGCCGAAGTGGCGCGCATTCTTCCCGAGCTGCTGGTGGAGCATCCCCATCTGCGCATGCCCGCGCCCCTCCCCGAACATATCCAGCGGCCGAGGCTCTTTGAGGCGTTGGCGCGCGCGGTGAGGCAGGGCGGCCAGCCGCTGCTATTGGTGATAGACGATCTGCAATGGTGCGAGCGTGAGACGCTCGAGTGGCTGCGCTACCTGCTGCGTCAAACGCCCCAGGCGTCGCTGGTCGTACTTGGAACGGTGCGCGCGGAAGAGATAACTCCAGATCACCCGCTAATCGCGTTCATGGCGGAACTGCGTCATACGCAGCAACTCACCGAGATAGGGCTGGGGCCGCTCGACGCCGCCGATACCGCCATGTTGGGCGCGCGGATAGCGGGGCACGCGCTGAATGCCGCCCAGGCGGAGCGCCTCTACACGGACACCGAAGGCAATCCACTGTTCGTGGTGGAGCAGGTGCGCGCTGGCTTCCTTGACCAGCCACAAGCGCTGGCGAACGCGGATGACGGGTCAATCGCGTTGGGTGTGCCGGAATATCCAGAGCGCATGAAGGCGACACTCGCATGGCGGCTGGGACAGCTTTCGCCGGAGGCCCATAACCTGGCCAGTCTGGCGTCCGTCGTCGGGCGTGAGTTTAGCGTTGATCTGCTGTTCGAGGCCAGCCGCGCTGGCAGCATAGTCGGCAGCATAGATGAGAACGCAGTGGTGCGCGCACTGGAGGAGTTGCAGCGGCGGCGCATCATTCGCGATCACGGCGATGGGAGCTACGACTTCAGCCATGATAAGCACCGTGAGGCGGCCTATGCGGAGCTGAGTACCGCGCGGCGACGGGCGCTTCATCGGCGTGTGGCGCGCGCGTTGGAAGTGGTGTCTGCTGATGCGCTCGACGAGGTCATGGCGCAACTGGCGATGCACTACGAGCGTGGCGGCGAGGCGCCGAAGGCGGTCGCGGCGCTTGAGCGAGCCGGTGAACTCGCGATCCAGCGCGGTCTGTTGCCACGCGCCCGCGAGTATCTGCAATGCGCGATTGCCCTTGCGCCAGAAAGCGACCAGATGCGACTAAATGAAGAGCTTGGCGACAGTTACTGGGTAACGGACGCTTATCATCACTATTCTGCCGCGCTGAACCGTTGGCGCAACCAAGATGCCACATCGCAAAATCCGCTGATTGGCGCGCGACTGCTGCGCAAGATGCTCTTCGTCGTGTTTCGGTCTGATGTCGTGCCGCACCCATCCTCCGATGAGCTAGAGAGCATGGCAGGTGAGGCATACGCTCTTGCGCTCCGCTCGGGCAATGGCGCGGAGGTGCAGCGGGCCCGCATCGCGAGAATCGGCCTCCACTGGTCGCAAGATTGGTCTGGTCATGTGGTGACACTTGATGACATACACCATGAGCAGGCAGCGTTTATGGCTATCGTCGATGACTGCGCTGCTCGCGGCGACTGGGCTGATGTGGACACCGCGCTCGATACGCTGACAAGTTCCTTGCTGTGGGTAGGCGCATTTGACGAGGCGCTGGAAATTGCGCATCGCCGACTCCGCACGCCACAGCAACTCCCGCCACATGCACACGGTGATGTCGTCGGTATGATAGCAAACACGCACTTCATGGTGGGAAACTTTGAGCAGTGTATGGCGACGTACCGTGAGGCATGGCGCACAAGCCGACCTGACGCGCCTCTCTTCGTCGCCAATTCCAAGAATGGAGCCTACTCTGCGCTCTTATCTGGAGCGTGGGATGAACTCGACACCTTCATTGCTATAAACGAACGAGTCTGGGAGGATTCCGGACACACGTTCACAGATACCTTGATGACCTACTGGCCGCTGCTCCACGTCGGACGCGCACGTGAGGATCAGGCGGCAATTGATTTGGCCACCACGAAGCTCGAAAAGTGGATGGCTATAGAGTCGAAAGGCGAACACACCATATCCGCATTACTCGCCGCCTACCTTGCCGATGATGTAGAGCCACTCACTCGCGGTCAACCGCCTGATAAGTGGATTCTCAATCTCAGCTTTGCCCTGATGTTCTTCAATGACCGAGGGATTCCAGCGCCACCAGCATATATCACGCGAGCGAGTGAGCGCGTGCCAGAATTTGCGCAATACCCGCGGTTATGCATCCGTGCAGCCGAGGCAATTGTATCGCCTGGTTCAGAGCTATTGGAGGAGGTCATCGCGGAAGCCGACGCGCAACACCTGATTCCGCACGCGGCCCGCCTGCGCATCGTGCTGGCCCAGCGGACCGGCGACCGCGCGCACCTTGATCGCGCCCGGCCTGTGCTGGAGCGGCTCGGCGACCGTCAGTTCCTGCGCCGCCTCGAAGCGGTGGCCACAACCCTCCCATAGTTTCACATCTCCCCACGCCCACATTCATCCATCTCCACACCTGCTCTCCTCTTTGCGTGCTCTACGGCGTGGCTAAGCCTCCGCTAAGTTGCCACTAAGTTCCCGCAAATTGGCGCTGCCTACACTGGCAGTGTTACCGGCGGCGCGCCGTTGTGGCGCCCGCGCTATTGAAATCTTGTGGGAGGGGGAGAAGGTGTTAGCAGCGATTTCCTCAGACCAGCGGCCTGGCAGCACGCGACACGTGAGACCTGTGAGACATCCAAGGCTCATTGCAGGGGTAATCGGTGTTCTGCTCCTGACAATGTTTGCGCCCGTTTACCTGTTCACCCGGGCGCACGCCGCCGAGGCAAGCTCCATCCATCACAACCCGGGAGCCACCGTCACGGTCTTCGCTACCGGGCTGAACAATCCGCGCGGGCTGACCTTTGGCCCCGACGGCAATCTCTATGTCGCCGAGGGTGGCCTTGGCGGCTCGGCCACAACCACCGCCGACCAATGCCAGCAGGTGCCTGAGGTTGGCCCTTACAGCGGTGGCTTTACCTCACGCATTTCGAAGATCAATCGCCACGGGGTGCGCACAACCGTCGTGGATGGTCTGCCATCGAGCCAGACGAGCGCGGATTCCGGTGGCCTGACCAGTGGCGTGGCTGACGTGCAGTTCATCGATGGCGCCCTTTATGGCATCGAGGCGGGCGCGGGCTGCTCGCACGGCTTGCTGGGCGCCGACAACACGCTCTTCTGCGTCAATCGCAATGGCACGACGACGACCGTGGCCGACTTGAGCGCCTACCTGAAGGCGCATCCGGTCGCCAACCCCGATGCTGACGACTTCGAGCCGGATGGCACATGGTACGGCATGGTGAATGTGCATGGCGTGCTCTACGCCACCGAGCCGAATCACCAGGAGGTTGATCGCATCACTCGAAGTGGCCACATCTCACGTGTGGTTGATCTTTCAACCCAGTTCGTTCCGCCAGAAAACTGGCAGGGGGCGACGGGAATCGTCTATCACGACGGCGCCCTCTATATCGGCGCGCTCGGCACATTCCCCGTGCGGCCGGGCACTGAGAGTATCTACAGGGTCACCCTTGATGGGCACGTCAGAGCGGTAGCATCGGGCCTGACCGCAGTCTTGGGAATCGCCTTCGATCAAGACGGGCGGCTCTATGCGCTGGAGACCGATACAGTCGCGGGCTTCCCCGGACCCGATGCGGCTGGCACGGGTATGGTGGTGCGGGTCAATCGCGACGGCTCGCTGACCACTATTGCCACGGGATTGGTCTTCCCAACGGCAATGACGTTCGGCCCAGACGGAGCGCTCTACGTCTCCAATGTAGGCTTTGGTGTGCCCGTGCCCGGCGCCGGACAGATCGTGCGCATCAGCATAAACGAACACTAGCGCATAGTTGGCAGGGCGGCCGGACTCGGTTCTCCACCCATTTCCCAATCGCATGCGCCCGGTCCGGTCGCTTCCTCGCTTGAATAAGAGGCAAAGGAACAGACGACGATGGCTGGTATCTTCATTTCTTACCGCCGTAGCGATACCGGCGCCTCCTGCGGTCGCATCGCGGATAGCCTGCGCGCGGTCTTCGGCGCGAGCGCAGTCTTTCGTGATCTCCACGACATTCCGGGTGGCATGGATTTTCGCACCTCGCTCAATGCGGCGCTGGACCGCTCGGCGGTCGTGATCGTCCTAATCGGCCCCAGCTGGGCAACCACAGCCGACACGACTGGGCAGCGGCGGCTCTTTGATCCCAACGATGTTGTACGCGCCGAGATTCAGTCGGCCCTGGCGCGCAACATGCGGATCTTTCCCGTACTGGTGCAGGGGGCGGGCATGCCTGCGGTCGCCGAGCTTCCCGCGGACATCGCAAACATTCACTACTTAAATGCCCATGTGATCCATGACGACCCGCATTATGCACCCGATATGGATCGCCTGATCCAAAACATTGCCCGGATTATTCCACTGCTTCCCACCGATCAAAGTCGTCGCCAGGATCAAGCCAACGTCGCCTACATCGAGGCGCAGCGATTTCGGAAACAGGCGACGCCCGTCGTAAAGACCATCGTGACAGGCGGCGCTATCTTGCAGATCATGTTTGCGCTCCTTTTCGCCGCCGGCGGCATAGGCGCCGCAGTAGGGGCGTATGGCGCGGCACAGTTCGTCTCGCAGATTCTCGCAATGTTCCAGGCAGCGCCTGATCCAGCAACGCAGGGAATAGGGCAGAGCGCATCTGGGGCATTCAACGCCATCCTGCTTATTGTACAGGTGGCTGGCTGCGGTTTCTTCATAGTGGGCCTGATATGGGCCATCACTGTTATTGCGGCTCTCATCCGCGCGTCTCGTCGCCGCCCTGTTTGACGAGCGAGAGCACCCCTCAAAACATGACATGAGAATTGGAGCTGACAATGCATCCTGTCACAGACAACTCTTCACGCCCGGCTCTCGCGAAACGCTCGCTGGCCGCGCGTCTGGCGACGATCGCGGTGATCGTGACGTTGCTCGTGGTCTTCATGGCGTGTGGCGTCGCCACCGTCTCGAATGCTCCGGTCACTGGGACGCGCTACGTGTTGCCTACCTTTACGCCTGAATTCGACACGTCGGTCCAGCAGACTGTAATCCAGTTCTGCCAGGCGATAAGCGATGGGAATTACAACCAGGCGTATGGCTATCTCTCGGCCCACTACAAACGAACCGTGAGCAGCCCGACGCAATTAGCGAACCAACTGCCCAGCCGCGGCAAGATCGCCGGATGCATGGAGTTCGGTGAGGGGCATTTTATCAAGGAAAGCGGTGACCACGCTACCGACTCGGTGATGCTCATGATGACTGGTGGCCCATTTGGCAACACAACTGATGCCGCGAATGTCGGCCTGGTTCGCGTCGGATCAACCTGGCAGATTGACTCGATCAGCCAGTGATGGCATCAACGCAGCCTCCAGGTCGGTTCGGACACCATGAGTCACTATCCCCGCTGCCGATACTTGCTGACGCGGGCCAGCTCGCGCTCGGCGTCACGCTTGGCGATAGCTTCGCGCTTGTCGTACTGCTTCTTGCCGCGGCAGAGGCCCAGCTCGACCTTGAGCCGGTTGCCCTTGAAATACATCTTCAGCGGCACCAGCGTCTGACCCTTCGCCTGCACGCGCATCTCCAGCCGAATAATTTCCTTGCGATGCAGCAGCAGGCGGCGCGACCGTAGTGGGTCGTGATTCGCCCACGTGCCGTGCTCGTACTCGGCGATGTGGGCGCCTTCGAGCCAGACCTCGTCATCCTTAATACGCGCGTAGGCCCCGCGCAGATTGACATGGCCCGCGCGCGCCGACTTCACCTCCGTGCCGGTCAGCGCGATACCCGCCTCGATGGTCTCATCCACGAAATAATCATGATAGGCCTGGCGATTCACCGTCACCATCTCAAAATTGTCTGACTTTTCCGGCATTGCTTTTACTCAACGTTTCTATCAACAAGCTCATGCGCAGCGGCATCATCATGCCCAACTACGCTATAGTCTGAATTGGTGGGAGCGTGGCCCTCATATGCCTGACAGCGCGCATGAGAACCACACTATATTATCTCGCCATGCGCTCGCCCGCAAGCCAGCGGGAAGCGCATAACTCATCGCAATTCAGGAAACGGCGTTATGTTCTATCGGCTCGGTCTCGCCACAGTGCGCTGGCGTATCTGGATTATCGCCGCCTGGGCGCTGGTCGTCTTGGCCGCCCTCCCCTTCGCGCCACGCGCCGCCGAGGCGCTCGCTCCCGGCGGGTTCGGCAGCCCGGATATGGAGTCGCAGCAGGCGGTGACCGTCCTGGAACAGGGCCTCCATACCAGCTTCACCAGTGTGCTGGTCATCTTCTCCAGCAATACCCTGACGGCGGATGACCCGCGCTTCCAGGCCGAGGCGACCGCTGCCGTGGCGAAGCTCCAGACGTGGAGCGAGGTGACGCGCGTCGTGCCCTTCACCGTCGCGCCTTCGCAGGTGTCGAAAGATCGCCATGCCGCCTATACTACCGTCTTCATCCGCTCCGACGCCGACCACGCGCCCGAGGTGCTCCCAGCGTTTCGCTCCAGGCTCGTCACCCCGCCGCACCTGGAGATGACCGTGGGTGGCGGGCCGGTCTTCTACGCCGATATCCAGTCCGTCAGCGAGGCAGACCTGCGTCGGGCCGAGCTGCTTGCCTTCCCGTTCGCGCTGCTGGCGCTGCTGCTCGTCTTTCGCTCGGTCATCGCCGCCGGACTGCCCGCCGCCGTCGGGGGGTGCAGCGTCGTCGTCTCGCTGGCGCTGCTCTATTTGCTGGCGACGGCGACGCCCGTCTCGATCTTCGCGCTCAACATCACCACGCTCTTTGGCCTCGGCCTCGGCGTAGACTACTCGCTCTTCATGGTCAGCCGCTTCCGCGAGGAACTGGCCGCGGGACGCGAGATCAGCGACGCAGTGGGCCGGACGATGGCGACCGCCGGGCGCTCGGTCTTCTTCTCCGGTCTCGCCGTCTCGATTGGCTTGCTGGGGCTGGTCATTCTGCCGCTGAACGTACTGCACTCCGTCGGCATCGGCGGGATGCTCACCGTCGCCCTGGCAATTCTGGCGGCGGTGACACTCCTGCCCGCGCTGCTGAGTCTGCTGGGGTCGCGGGTAAATGCGCTGCCGGTGCGGCTGCCATGGCCGCGCTCGCGGGCCGCGAACAGCGAGATGGCGGAGGAGCATCGCTTCTGGCATCGCCTGGCGACGGGCGTGATGCGCCATCCGGTAGCGGTGCTGCTGCCGGTGCTGGCGTTCATGCTGCTGCTGGGCGTGCCGTATCTCAGCGTGCGACTCGCCGCGCCGGACGCCTCGATTCTGCCCTCCAGTGTCAAGTCACGCGCCGCCTACGATCTATTGGCGCAACGCTTCGATGCGCGCCAGACGACGCCGATTATTCTGGCGGTGCGCACCAACGGCAGCCCAACCAACGCCGCCAACCTGACGGCGCTCGATAGCTACGTGCGTCGGCTGGAGGCGGACCCGCGGGTGACTCAGGTGACGAGCATTGTCTCGCTCGACCCCCGGCTGACGCTGGCGCAGTACCAACTGATGTACGCCAATCCCAAGGCGATTGCCGACCCGTATATCAGCCAGTCGGTGCAGTATCTGGCAGGCTCGGATATTACGCTGGTGCAGGTCATCAGCCGCTACGGCATGATCGATACCCGGTCGGAGGATCTGGTGCAGGCGATCCGCAACACACCGCCGCCCGCTGGTCTGCATGTGCTGGTGGATGGCGGGACGGCGGGCGTGATCGACTACGTCAACACGCTCTACAATGAGTTCCCGCGCGCGCTGCTGGTGGTCGCGCTGATTACCTATCTGGCGCTGATGCTGCTCTTCCGTTCGCTGGTGTTGCCGCTCAAGGCGATCCTGATGAACGCGCTCTCCATCGTCGCCGCCTATGGCGCGCTGGTCTTCATCTTCCAGCAGGGCCACTTCAGCAACATCCTCAACTTCACGCCGCTCGGCTTCGTCGAGGCGTCGGCGCCGATCATGATGTTCTGCGCGCTCTTTGGTCTCTCGATGGACTACGAGGTCTTCCTGCTCTCGCGCGTGCGCGAGGCATATGAGCAGACCGGCGATAACACCAGGAGTGTGGCGATGGGGCTGGAACGCAGTGGCGGCATCATCACCAGCGCGGCGGCCATCGTCTTCCTGGTGAGCATCGCGTTCGCGACGGCGGATATGGTGATCGTCAAGGCGCTCGGTGTCGGGATGGCGCTGGCGGTGCTGCTGGATGCGACGCTGGTGCGGGGGCTGCTGGTGCCCGCGACGATGCGCCTGCTCGGCAACGTCAACTGGTGGTGGCCGTGGCCGTTCAACCGGCTCCTTCCAGGCGTGGTCTTCCACGGCAAGGGCGAGGCATCCAAGGATGAGCGCCAGCCCGTCGCGGCGGGAGGGGAATGAGATGAGGTGTTCACCGTTTCGTCACGATGTTGCGCGGGAGGTCATTCGGGTTGCGCATGGTGGCGCGGGCGAGGATGGCTGGCGGTTAAAACCGCGCCTAAGGGACCTCACTGCGTTCGGCCACGAAGCCCGCCTGCGTGGGCTGTCCACCCCCATCCATTCAGGCATACAGTCAACGAGCGGCCCCTCCACGACACGGGCAGAGGGGAGGGGGAGAGGTTTCGTCCTCCTCCTTGCTCTCACGTTCCTCGTATTGCTCAGCGGCTGTGGGCTACCAGGCACGATTGCCGGCGGCGGTACCCTGCCCGCGACGAGACCCGTCCCGACGGCGACGCCGCTGCCGCCGGTGCGTTTCCCACAGGATGAGGCGCCACACACCGACCTGACCGAGTGGTGGTATTACACCGGCCACTTTCATAGCGCCAGTGGCCACGAATACGGCTTCGAGCTGACGTTCTTCCAGACGCTGCGCGGCGCGCTCCCGCCTTACTACGCCGCTCACTACGCCATCAGCGATATCTCGCGCGGCCAGTTCCACTACGACCAGCAGGTGGGCTTCGGCTCGCCGTCATCCATACCACCCGCTGGTTTGACGCAGGGCTTTCACCTGACGCTCAACGGCTGGACGGCGACCGGGCTGAACGGCCACGACCAGCTGCACGCGGAGATGGCCGACTACACGATTGACCTGAAGCTGACCGATGCGCTGCCACATCCGATACTGCACAACGGCAACGGGCTGATTACCTATGGTGAGGCTGGCTATTCGTATTACTATTCACGTCCGCTGCTCATGGTGAGCGGAACCGTGAACGACCATGGGCAAACAATCGCGGTGTCGGGGCAGGCGTGGATGGATCACCAGTGGGGCGACTTCCTGACGCTGGCAGGCTCCGGCTGGGACTGGTATAGCATCCAGCTTGCCAACCACACCGAATATATGCTCTACATCATCCGCGACAGCCAGAAACGCCCCCTTGGCGCCGTTGGCACCTACGTATCGCCGGACGGCACAGCGCACGAAATCCCGCAGCAGAATATGCGCTTCGAGGTGCTCGGCCACTGGACCAGCCCCGTAACTGGCGGCGTCTATCCCTCGGGCTGGCGCGTGACGATCAGCGATCCTGCCGTCTCGCTGACGCTGACGCCCGCGCTGGTGGACCAGGAGCTGGTGACGGCGCAGTCTACCGGCGTCGCCTACTGGGAGGGCGCGGTGCGCATAACTGGTCGAGCCAGCGGCGTAGCGGTGACGGGCCAGGGCTATGTCGAGCTAACGGGCTACGCCTCGCTGCCACCGGGCGCCGCCCAGCCTGGCTCAACGGCGCCATAGCGCCGCATGTATGTTCAGCATGTCTCAACTACCGCAGTCATTGGGTTATAATGGCCACGGTAACGGAAGGTCGCTGAACGACTTCTCCAGGAGGGCCATAGCGCATGATCGAACGATTGAAACAGGCTTTCGAGCAGGCGGAGCAGCGCTCTGAGGCGGAACAGGAGCTGCTGGCCCAGCTACTGCTTGAAGATATGAATACTTCAAATACGGCGTCGCTAGCGCCTGCCTCTGATGCGCACCCTCAACTTGACCGTGCGCAACGGGAGCAGATTGTAGCGATTCTGCGTCAATTCGGCATTATCCACGCAGCTCTGTTCGGTTCCTTCGCGCGAGACGATGCCCATACCACCAGCGATGTTGATCTGCTGATAGACCCTCCCCCCGGCACAACGCTCCTTGATCTTGCGCGGCTCGAAAACCAACTGGCTGATGCGCTCGCGCGCGCCGTGCAAATTGTCACTTTTGAAGACTTGCATCCCGCCATGCGAGAACGAATCCAACGCGAACAGCAGGAATTGCTATGACTACGCCTGGCGTCACGCCACCTTTGCGTGATCCGCGTATCATTCTCGATGAGATCCTTGCGAGCATCGCCATGATTCAGTCGTATCTGGCGCAGGTGACGCAAGATGAATTCATGGCGCAACCTCTGATTCAGGATGGTGTGGTGAGGCGCCTTGAAATCATCGGCGAGGCGGCTACTCAATTGCCCGCTGACCTCAAGGCGCGCTTCACTGCCGTCGAGTGGCGAGCCATGACGACGATGCGTAATCGGCTCATTCATGGCTACTTTGCGGTCAATCTCACCATCGTATGGGATACCATCCAACGCGATCTCCCGGTGCTGGAAACGCAGATTCGCGCGATTCGCGCGCAATTGGATGCGGCGCCATAGGTTCATATTGCCTTGTCGCCTAAATGCCGCGATGAAGGAAACACGGCCAGCAGGCGCGCTCGGGCGCCAGGCTAACTATTCCGCTGGCGTCGGCTGACTTCCCAGGCTGACCATCCTCGGCGGCGGCAGCGGCATCACCCCTGAAGCGCTGGCCGAGGGGACTCGCCTGGTGTGGGACTGGATCAAGGAAGGTCAGCTAAAAGCCGAAATCGAGCGCGTGCCGCTCAAAGATGTGGAGCGCGCCTGGAAGCGCAATGATGTCCAGGGTAGGCGGATCGTCATCATCCCATAGCAAGCAATGATAGCGGCTCCATCATGCGCTTTGCGCGTTTGACAGGCGTTCGCCCGCGGGCTATACTGAATGGGCGCGAGGTGACACTCTTCGCGCATATGGTGCCCGTAGCTCAATTGGCAGAGCGCCAGATTGTGGCTCTGGAGGTCGCGGGTTCAAACCCCGTCGGGCACCCCAATCCAACACTCCCACATCACGATGCCTCGAATGCTGATAGCCTCGGCGTTCGGGGCATTTGTGGCTAGTGCGCGAAAGGCGCTTTTCGATGATGCAGCATACCGAACATCTCTACATTGTCACCGATGACTCCATCTTGCATGGTGAGCCAATCATCGTCGGCACTCGCACACCTGTTCGCGCCATTGTCGAGTTGTGGCGCCAGGGAATTGCGCCTGAGGTGATTCCGACCCATTTGCCCCATCTCACGCTCGCGCAGGTCTTTGACGCACTGAGCTACTACAGCGACCACCAGGACGAGATCAATCGCTACATCGAGCGCAACCGTATCCCCGATGCCCTGATTGACCCGCTGGCCCGCGACGCATGATCGAGCCGCCTCGGCTGTTCACTTCAGGAACTACCTATTGTCTCGCTACCCTCTTCTTGTGGCTTCGATAATCGCACGAAGCTGCTCTACTGAAAGACATGACGATGGGTTTCGATGAATCATGCGGTGGCAATTACTACATAAGACAGCCATATCTGTGCGGGGATCTACTAACTCAACGCCGCCATAGCTAGAAATTGGCCGCTTGTGGTGGACCTCGATAAAGTCGCCACCGTGCTCCCCATAGGTCTCACGAAAGGAAAATCCACACGCTTGGCATCGTGTGCCGTGCATCTGAATTACCCGCGCGCGTAACCGGGGATTGCGTTCATAGCGGTTCACCAGTGCTGCCGTTTGCTTTCCTTCTTCGAATTGTTCCTGCTGTGATTCTGTTTCGATATCAGCTTCAATGCTAAGTAATAGCGCATCTGAGATGGGGGAAAGCAGTCTCTCCTCAAAGTCAGCAATAACTCCATCAAGCAGAGCAGCAGAGTGTTCAGTGAGTTCGCGTGGTACTCGCAGCGTTTGCCTGTCTAGCTTGCCAGGCGCCTCAAATGTAAGTCCTTTCACACCTTCATTGGTGATACATTCTATTCGTTCAGTCACGTCAATAGGTACCTGGTTGCTAAGCAACCGAAGCGGCGTAGCTTCACCATTTTCAACGATTGCCTCCTCGTTCCAGTTGTCACTGACCCTTTCTCCAGGTGAGAGAGGTTGAGTTCGTCCTCGCACTTCAGAGATGCGAAGTCGACAAAGCACATAAAGTACGCCATCCTTGATAGATAGCTCGTACAGGTAGTCGCCAGGTCTCAATCCCTTTGCAGAAAAGCGATTGCTGAACACTGCAGAGCAAAAATTACCCTCTGCCTGATCTTGTTGATGTTCCTCCACAGTACTGACACTCCAATAATGGGTAAAAAAGCGCGTCATAACATACCTTCTCTCGCAGTTCTAGTAACTACAAAACATTGCCACATTGCGTTCAAATGCTTCACAATTTATTGTAAAGCATTCTACCTAGCATAGCTGTTTTATTGGCCGCTAATGGATGGAGCGTGCCTCCGATACTCCCTCTAGCATCATGCCTCTGCCCTCGGCGGGCGAGGTATCATTGTATAATGGCTGGTAGCGGCGCGATAACAGGAGGATGGTAGATGAGCACACCCTATCAGGACATCATCACACTGGAGCCTGGCAAGCGGAGCGGACAGCCTACCATTCGTGGCACGCGCATGACGGTATCCGACGTGCTCTCGTATCTGGCTGCCGGCATGTCACATGACGAGATACTGGCTGACTTTCCCTATCTGACTGAGGAAGACATTCGCGCCTGCTTGAGCTACGCGGCGGACCGCGAGCGTCGTGTGCTGATCGCCCAGGTGTAAGGCCACATGAAGCTGCTGCTAGATCAGAACCTTTCCCCGCGTCTAATTGCCAGACTCGCCAGCATCTATCCGGGCATCAGCCACGTCTCACTGACTGGGTTGGATCGTGCCTCTGATAACGCGGTTTGGGATTACGCCAAGGCCAATGACTTTGCTATCGTGACAAAAGATTCCGACTTCAATGATATGGGCCTGATACGTGGCATACCTCCTAAAGTCATCTGGCTTCGCCTGGGAAACTGCACCACTGACACCGTTGAGCAGGTTTTACGCCGCGCCCATGCTCAGATAACGGCATTTGAACAAGACGACTCTGCCAGTGTCTTGGAGCTTCTCTAGCGCGGTGTTTCGTGCCTGATAGTCCACACTACAATGCCTCGAATTCTGATATCTTCGGCGTTCGGGGCATTTCTGCGTTCACGAGCGCCGCCGTGTCGGTGATCGGTGGAACATGCGCGTGATGCATTGACGACTTTGCCAAGAGTCGCTAGACTAGGCGGACTACATGGGGCTGAAGCAGCCGTGCGCCGTTGGGGAAGGAGACGACGATGAGCCGACGCAGTCAGGTGTTGTTCGCGGCAGGCTCGATTCCCATTGCCGCGGGTCTCGCCGCTGTGGGCGCGATTCCACTGGTCCCGGCGCCGGTCTTTGGCGCCTTCTTTCTCCTGCTGACCATCGTGCTGCTCGTCTGGCATCAACTGGCGATGCGCGCCTACCGCGGCAACGGCGTGGTGATCTTCGCGCGCGGGCCGTGGCCGGTCATCATCGCCCTGATCTTGATCGAGGCGATCTGCGCGCTGGATATCCTGACTGCGCCGGGCGATGATATCCGCATCTGGCTCTTTCTTGGCTATTTTCTGCTAGGCATTGGCTACCTAGCCTTCCTGCCCAGCGCGCTGCTCTTCTGGGTCGCGGATAACGCCAGGCTGATAAGCCAGGCGCTGGCGTTCAAGCGGTCGCTCCCCTGGCAAGAGATTGACTGGCTGTATCTAGAGAGCAACGAGACCACCCAGAAGCAGTACTTCATCACCGTGGCCAGGTGGAAGGATGAGCAGCTGATCGTCGAGGCGGGGCCGCGGCGCAGTATGCAGGTGCTCGTGCGCTCGCCACTCTCGGGTGACGCGCCCTCGCCGCTTCTTCAGGCCATCCGCGCGCGGGCGAAGTATGCCGCGGTCGGCATCGATCAGCTGCCCGCAGTGCAGGCGCGGCGGCGCGGGCTGCCCTCTCCTTTCACGCCACAACCCGAGCCGAATGTCAGCCTTTCTGACGCCATCAAGATTGCCCGCGGGCCATCCATTCCCCCAAACTGGACGCGCTTCCCCGTGCGCCGCGGCGTCATCTGGCCCAACATGATTATCTACACCGTGCTAGCAATCGTCGCGGTGGGCTGCGGCATCTTTATCGTCGCGTCAGATACCATCGTCGGCCTCAGCCTGATTCCCAAGGACTGGCTCGTCGGAACGCAGCGGTCGCTGGTGCTCTATGGCGAAGGGATTATCTGCGCCGGGTTGGCGCTGTGGTTCTTCTTCTCCTTTACCCTCCGCTGGCTGCGCACGTTACAGCATCCGCGGGACTACTTCTTTCTGGTGACTCCCCGCTATGTCGCCGAGGTGAAGGGCCAGAAGGTCGAGGGCGTGGCGCTGGCCAACGTACGGAACATTCGCCGCAGCGGTGGCGGCAACTACGGCTGGCAGATCGTTCTCGAGCTGCGCAACGGCAAGAAGACGGAGTACGACGTGGGGAGCAATTACGGCCCCTCGCGCGACCTGTACGCCTACATTCTCGCCGCGCTCAATGCCAACCGTCCGGCACAGCCCACCGCCTCCTCCGCTCCCTTCGGACCCACCATGCGTGGCGACAACGGGTAGCAAAAATCAATGGCCTTCTGGCATTGAAGGGGCGCGCAACAATCCCGTGGTTTTTCTTGGATCCTTGTAGATGCCTGCCTGTCCACCTGGTTCTCTTCTCTCTATCAAAGGCAATAGCTGGCACACGTCTTGCTATGCATGATGTGCAACAGCGCCAGATTGGCGTGATGATCGGATCATGTTTCTGTATCGAGTCACCTGTAAGACTGAGAGGACCATCATGAAGCAAGCTGCACCGCTTCTTGTCGCCCCTGAGTGTTCCGCGCCGGGATGCCATCACGATGGGGACGCGTACATGATGATCAAGTGCCACTCGTGCGATCAGTGGTTCTGTGAAGAGCACTTCGAGGCGACTGAGGAGAATGGCAACGGCAATCGACGCCAGCGCATCGCCGGCGTTCCAACGGTCAAGCTGGTGAAGACTGGCCTGAACGACCTCGCGTACTACCTTGGTTCCTGCATGGCGTGTCGCGCGAAACAGGCGGGACGACGCCCTGTGGACTCCTCCTGGCTGCGCTAAAAAAGCGTTCGACGGATGTTGAGCGGTCGGCGTAAGCCAGAATCAGCGGGTATGGCCCGATACAAACGACGTCAAGCATATCCCAGAAAGGAGTTTCTGCGATGACCCTGATCTTTCATCTCATCAAGAGCCTGTTCCATGCCTTCTTCAAGATCACCTTCGCCGCCTTGTTCTTCGGTGTCCTCGCGGCGGGGGCGACGTTGCTGGTCATCTACCTGAATGACGGGCATCTCTGGCCTCCCACGACGCTCATCGACGTGGCGGCGGCGGTGATTGGCGTGCTGGCGGCCTATGCCGCTGGACTGACGATGCTCATGCGCGAGGCAGTGCGCGCGGCGCTGACGGTTGAGCATGGCGTCGCCAAGGAAGTTGGGCAGGAGGTCTCAGGCGTCGAGCACGAGCTTGTGAGTAGCCGCAATTAGACCGCCCGTAAAGTAGTCGCCATCTACAGGGCGCAAACAGGAAGCGCCCCGCACGGCCTTTCGCTAGCCGTCGCGTGGGATGACGAGCAGGGGAACCACACAGCCCATCGCCGAGATGACGACCGCGACCAGCAGTGCGAGCGGAATCGACTGCTCGACCACCGGGCCAGCCAGCGCCGACCCGACGGGCATCCCGGCGAAATTCAGGCTCATCGAGACGGCGAAGATACGGCCGAACCAGCGCGGGTCGGTACGACGCTGGCGCAGCGCGAAGAGGCCGATATCAATTGGGCCAGAGGCCAGGCCCAGCAGCGCCATGCCTGCCAGCAACGCCACTGGTGTTTGCAGCAGAATACACGCGCATGCGAGCGCCGCGAAGACCATCCCCCCGACAATGATCCGGCGCTCGCGTCCCTCGGTGTTGATGCGCCCGGCCACCAGACCGGCCAGCACCGTCGTCACGCCCGTGACCGCCCAGAGCAGGCCAACGCCGTCCGCGCCCCAGTGGAACTCGCGTAAGATCATGACCGGCAGCGCCACGACGAGGAAGCCGTAGGGAATATTGGCCGTCCACAACGTCACGATGACACCACGTAATGTCGGGTGGCGCACGACGTACACCAGAGATTGCCACGCCGCCCGCAGCAACGGCTCCCGGTCGCCTGGCTCCATTGGTGGCTCTTCGACGCCAAAGAGGACAACGCACGTGACGACGAAGATGGCCGCCGTCAGCAGGAACGCGCCCTCACCACCGAACCAGGCGACCAGAAAGCCCGCCAGCGCGGGACCGACGACCATGGCAAGCGCCATGCTGCCGCTATCCACCCCGTTGGCGCGATCCCACAGCTCGCGCGGCGCCACCCGTGGGAAGAGCGTGCGCGTTCCGCTGATGGTCAACGGACTCGTCAGCGAGCTGAGCGCGACGATCACCAGCAAGGTTGCCGGGGCCAGCGCATTCGCCAGCGAGAGCGCCGCCAGCAACACGAGCGCGAGGGCGGCAACGCTGAGGTCCACCCGGATCAGGCGCAGGCAGCCGTAGCGGTCGAGCAGCGCGCCCGCGAGTGGGCTGACCACCAGGCCGGGCACGATGGCGACGAAGGTGGCGAAGCCCGCCAACGCGGGCGAATGGAAGCGCTGGAGCACGAACAGCACCAGCGCGATCTGCCAGAGCTGGCCGCCAGTGCGCGCGAGCACGGTGGCCGCGGCAAGCTTCGGAAATCCCGGCAGGCTGAAGAGTCGGCGATAGCCAACGTCGCGGGTCGTGGAATCTCTGGTGAGGTCTGTCGCTGGGTCTGTCTTGAAGCCCGTCGTCAGGTCTGTCTTGTCTGCCTCGATGGTCACGCGGTGTTCTCCCCTGCCATATCGTACCATGACAGGCCAAGCAGCAGAGATACACCGAGGCTAGAGATCACCGCCGTGCTGATTCGGCTTGCAGGAGGTGTTGTTCCGCTCAATCCCCATCGCCCACAATTTCAAGCGCTCTGCTGGCTAGCTGCCGCAGCAAATCGCGCAGGGCGGCGGGCTGGCGGACGTGGACCGGGAAGTCGAGCGTGAGCAGGATATGCGCGATCCACTCCAGCTGCGTTGCGCCACGGCGAAAGATCACCCCGTTCTCCGCTGGCTCCAGTGCACCCATAATAGCCGGGATGGCCTGCCGCGCCTGCTCCATCGTCGTCTCCAGCAGCACCTCGACCTGATCGCTGGGTGACGTGAAGGCGACGGACCGCAGCACGTACCCCAGAACGTCGAAATCCTCGGGGCGCTCGAAGGCCGGCTTGCCAGACTCAACGGGTTCGAGCGCGATGATGCGGTCCACGCGAAACGTGCGCAGATCGTGGCGCAGGTGGCAGTAGCCCGCGGTATGCCAGAAGCCCTCGTTGAAGACGATGCCGTAGGGGTCGAAGTCGCGCTCCGACGCATCGCCACCCCAGGCGCGATAGCGCATGTGCACCCGCCTGCGCCGCTGAACGGCGTTGCTCAGCGTCATCACGAAATCATGCTGCGGCGAGACAGGCGGCGTCGGAACGTGAAAGGTAATCGCCTCTTGCAGGCTCCTGGCCTGCTGCAGCGGCTGTTCGGGCAGCACGCGCTCGGTCTTGGCCAGCGCCCCCTCTACCGCCGCCACATCGACCGGGAAATGAAACTCGCGGATGGCGAGCAGCCCAAGCGTCAACGCGACCGCCTCGTCATCGGTGAACATCAGCGGCGGCAGACGGTGGCCGCGCCGCAGACGATACGCGCCATAGACGCCGCGCGCCGCCTCGACGGGGATGCCCAGATCTTGCAGCATGACAATATAGCGCCGGACCGTGCGCTCATCGACTTCGAGCCGACGGGCAAGCTCCGGGCCGCTCACCTGTTGGCGCGACTCCAGCAACTCGAGCACAGTCAGGAGGCGGGTTGTCGGAGAGTACATGATTTTTCACATCCTCCACAATTCGCCACAATCAGGGCCGAATTTGTCCTGATTTACCCGTATACTTAGGAGTATAGCGGGATATGGCAAGTCCATCCCGGCGCTATTCAGGAGGCGAGTGTTACCTAATTGAAGATGGGCAAGACGCCCACGAGTAAGAAAGGCATCGACATGGACACGACGAACATCAAGCCGTTTACCATCGCCATTCCCCAGGCCGACCTCGACGACCTGCGTGATCGGCTCGCGCGCACCCGCTGGCCGGAGGAGCTGCCCAACGTCGGCTGGAGCCGCGGTGTGCCGCTGGGCTACCTGAAGGAGCTAGCCGAGCACTGGCGCACGGGCTACGACTGGCGCACGTATGAGGCGCGGCTCAACCAGTTTCCGCAGTTCACCACCGAGATCGACGGCGCGCATATCCACTTCCTGCATGTGCGCTCGCCAGAGCCAGATGCCCTGCCGCTGATTCTCACCCACGGCTGGCCCGGATCGGTCGTGGAGTTCCTTAACGTCATCGGCCCGCTCACTGACCCGCGCGCGTATGGCGGCGACCCCGCCGACGCCTTCCATCTGGTGATCCCTTCGATTCCCGGCTACGGCTTCTCTGGCCCGACCCGCGGCGCCGGATGGACCACGGATCGGGTTGCGACAGCGTGGGCCGAGCTGATGCGCAGACTTGGCTACGAGCGCTACGGCGCGCAGGGAGGCGACTGGGGCGCGTTTGTCTCACCGGCGTTGGGGCGCGCGGACCCCGAACATGTCATTGGCGTGCATGTCAACGCCGCCACATTGGGATTCATCCCGTTCGGCCCCGTCGCGGATGACGAGCTTGCCAGCTTCACCGATGCCGAGAAGCAGCGCCTGGAACGCCTCAATCGCTTCCTGTCCGATGGGAACGCCTACTTCCAGATACAGGCCACCCGACCGCAGACGCTGGCATACGGGCTGACCGACTCGCCGGTCGGCCAACTTGCCTGGATCGTCGAGAAATTCAAAGAGTGGACCTATCCGACGGAGAACCTGCCCGAGCAGGCCATTGACCGCGATCTGATGCTCACCGACGTGATGCTCTACTGGCTCACCAAAACAGCTGGCTCTTCGGCGCAGACCTACTATGAGAATATGCATGCCTCCAACTGGGGCCAGCAGCCAGGCGCCACACCGACAGGCGTCGCGGTCTTTGCCGAGGATGTCGCCATCCGCCGTTACGCAGAGCGGGCGAACAACATCGTGCATTGGTCGGAGTTCGACCGCGGAGGCCACTTCGCCGCGATGGAGGCGCCCGACCTGCTCGTCGGCGACATCCGCCAGTTCTTCCGCTCGTTGCGCGCACAAGCATAGACTGGATACGGTTGTCATCATGGCTGGAGCATTGCTTTGCTCCAGCCAATATCAGACGATGATGTGTAGACACGATCAGGAGCTTGTTATGATGCCAGCGGATATCGGTTTGCAGCGTCTCTCGCAGCAGCGGCTCATCGGCCAGCGCTTCGCGTCGCCCGCGGAGGTGGTCGCCTGGCTCGGCGCGGTCCAGTCGCAGGAATACCTGGGGGCGATCTGGTCGCTCGGCATGCGCGCGGATGGCGACGCGACCGATGATGTCATCGAGCGCGCCTTCGCCGAGGGGACAATCCTGCGCACCCACGTCATGCGCCCGACCTGGCATTTCGTGGCGCCCGCCGATATTCGCTGGCTGCTGGAACTGACCGCGCCGCGCATCAGGGCCACGATAGCCTACTATGATCGCCAGCATGGCCTCGACGACGCGCTCTATGCCCACTGCGATGAGGTGATCGCCAGGGCGCTGGAGGGCGGCAAGAATCTGACCCGCGCCGAACTAGGGAAGGCGCTGGCGGAGGCTGGCATCGTGGTCGAAGGGCAGCGGCTGGCCCATGTCATCTTCCACGCCGAGCTAGACGCGGTGGTATGCAGCGGCCCACGGCGCGGCAAGCAGTTCACCTACGCGCTGCTGGCGGAGCGCGCGCCCACCGCGAAGACGCTGCCGCGCGATGAGGCGCTGGCCGAGCTGACCAGGCGCTACTTCAGCAGCCACGGGCCAGCGACGGTGCGCGATTTCGCCTGGTGGTCGGGGCTGACGGTGGCCGATGGCCGGGCGGGGCTTAAGATGGTCGGCTCGGACCTCAGCCACGAGGAGATCGCGGGCCAGACCTACTGGTTCCCGGCATCGCTCTCCCCAGTCGAAAAACCGTCTGAGGTGGCTTTCCTGCTGCCGACCTACGACGAGTTCCTGGTAGGCTACCATGGCTTCGGGGCGGCGCTGACAGGCGGGCGCGGCAACGGCGAGCGGACGACGTTCAGCGCGACAATCGTGATTGGCGGGCGGGTCGTCGGCAACTGGCGGCGCACAATCACCAGGGGAGCCGCAGTGATCGAGCTGGCGCCGTTCGCTCCACTGGCGGCATCCGAGCGTGAGGCCATCTTCGCTGCCGCCAGCCGCTTCGGCGCGTTCCACGGCAAACCAGTGGAATGCGCAGTTTGCAGTTTTATAAATCTTGCAGCCAACTAATGCTATAGTGAAATTCGGCCAGCCCACACAGAATGGCAATGCATCAGCTTAAATATGTCTGATACCATGCGTTACAGAGATGACGGTATGAAGCATAAAGTGAAGGGAAACGCGCCGACGTGTTTACGGGTGAAGAACTGTTGAAGATTGCTGGCGTCACGCCGCTAGGTGGCGCGCTGCCAGTGGAGTTTGCTGGCGCGGCGGTGGATAGCCGTCTCGTCCAGCCGGGCGAGTTGTTCATTGCGCTTCGCGGCGAGCGCACCGATGGCCACCGCTTCATCGAGGCGGCAGTACGCGCGGGCGCGGCGGCTGTACTCTGCGCGCAACCCGACGCCTACGCCACCAGCCAGAATACTCCCCAGCTTGTCGTCGCCAATCCGGTGGAGACGCTGCAACGGCTGGCACAGGCACGGCTGGCGCGCCAGCCCTCCACGCGCGTGATTGGCATCGCCGGAAGCAACGGTAAGACGACGGTGAAGGAGGCGACGGCGGCGCTGCTGGCGCATCTCGCGCCCACCCTCAAGCCGGTCGGCAGCTTCAACACCGAGGTCGGCGTCCCGCTGACGCTGCTGCGGCTCTCCGCCGAACACCAGTTTGCCGTGCTGGAGATGGGGGCGCAGCGCATCGGCGAGGTGGCGCTGCTCTGCCGTGTCGCGCCGCCGCAGATTGGCGTGGTGACGGTCATCGGGCCGGAGCACCTGGAATTTTTCGGCAGCCCGCAGAATGTCATCCTGGGAGAGCGCGAGATCGTCGAGGCGCTTACTCCTGACGGCGTCGCCATCCTCAACGACGACGACCCCGACGTGCGGGCGATGGCGGAGCACACGAAGGCGAAGGTTATCCGCTACGGCCGGAGTGAGACGGCGGAGGTGCGCGCGGTCGATCCGCTTGGCGATCCGCTGACCGGGATGAGCTTCACGCTGACGTGGAAGGACGAGCAGGCGGACGTGCAGCTGCGGCTGCCGGGCGTCCACGCGATCAGCACGGCGCTGGCGGCGGCGGCTGTCGCGCTACACTGCGGGATGGCGCTGCCCGCAGTGGCCGAGGCGCTGGGCGAGGTGCGCGCATCGAAGCGGCGCGGCGAGATCCATAAGACATTCAATGGCGCGACACTGATAGATGATAGCTACAACGCCAACCGGCAGTCGGCCATCGCCGCCATTGATCTGCTACGCATGGCGCACGCCGTGCCGGGAGCGCGCCGCTGGCTGCTTTTTGGCGATATGCTGGAGCTGGGCGCCTATGCGCCATCCGAACATGCGCTGGTTGGCGCGTCAGCTGCCATGAGCGTTGACGAGCTGGTGCTGGTGGGGGATGCGGTATGGACCACCGCCGAGGGCGCGCGTGGCGCTGGCATGCCCGCGGATTGCATCCACCTCTATCCCGCGCCGTTACAGGACCCCAGGGCGCTGGCTGCGGCCCATGCGGCGGCGGCGACCTATGTGCGCGAGCATCTCAAGCCAGAGGACCTTGTGCTGGTGAAAGGCTCGCTTGGCGCGGGGATGGATGCGCTGGTGCAGGCGCTCACCCAGCAGGAGGCGGTACCAGAAGCTGAAGTATGATAGCCTGTGATTGTTATGAGTGTATGATGGAGGTGGTTCATCCAGTGGGGTGATCTCTCGAACCCAGAGCGAGGGAAAGGGTTGGCGCTATGCAGGACTGGTTCAAGAAACTCAAAGATTTAGAGAAGCTCAGGGACTTTCAGAATATTCAGAACATCCCTGGTCTGTCCGGTGTACTCGAAAACCTGCCGCTGAATAATATTCCTGTTCCCAGCTTTGGCGAGCAGCTGCGCGACTTCCGCACCCTGCGCGGCAAGTCCGTCGAGGATCTTGCGGCGGAGGTTGGGATTACGCCGATGGCGCTCCGTGATATCGAGAGCGGCAAACGTTCCGCGCCATCCGAGAGCACGGTCATTGCGCTGGCGAACGCCCTCCACCTCGAGAAAGATGATCGTGAGACGCTGATCGACACGGCCGAGCTATCGTCGCCGATGCTCCGTAAAATCCTCGGCAAAGAGAAGTCGTCGCCCGGCCAGTCTACGCTCACGGCGGCGATTCTCGTCTTCCTGATCGCCGACATTCGTGGCTACACGCGCTTCACCGAGGAGCACGGCGATGCCGCCGCTGCCCGCCTGACCACACGCTTTAGCGAGCTGGCGCATAACATCGCCGACCAGTATGATGGGCGGATCGTCGAGGTGCGTGGTGACGAGGTGCTGGCGGTCTTCGCCTCGGCGCGCCAGGCGCTACATGCCGCGCACATGCTCCAGGCGCGCTGCGCTGAGGAAGCGGCTGCCCATCCCGAGTTGCCGCTGGCGATTGGCGTTGGCATGGATGTCGGCGAGCCGATTCCGATGGAGGATGGTGGCTATCGCGGGGCAGCGCTCAATCGGGCGGCGCGACTCTGCGGCATCGCTGGCCCCGGCGATGTGCTGGTCTCCACGGGTGTCGCCTACATCGCGCCTCAGGTGGACGGCATCACCTATGTTCATCGCGGGGAGGAGCAGCTCAAGGGCATCGCGGAGCCAACGCCGGTCCTGCTGGCCGCGCGCACCGAGGTGATGGACGCCAACTCCGACGATAGCGCCACGCCGGGCGAGTGATGCACGCAGCGTCGAATGGCAGCGTTTGCTTGGGGCATGCGGGCCGCAGACTGAAGCCCCGCGGCTAATCCTGCCCATTCGGTTTCCATTTGAAAGGCGAGAATATACGTTGGCGCTAGGATTAGCCGCGGCATTCATGCCGCGGCGTTGGATCAGTTCTTACCCTCGTGCGAAGACTAGCAGCGTCTTCCCGGCGCTATCGCGTAGCTCCAGCGTGTCGTCGCTGATGCGCCAGGTGGCGACTGCTTCGAGCGCCCGCAGATAGGCGCTTTCGATCTCCATTAGCGGTGGTGGGCAGGCCATCCTGGTCCCCATCGCCATGCCAAACGTCAGCGTACCGTCGCCGATTTTCACCTCGCTGCGATAGCGGTTGCAGGCGCTTTTCCCGCCCGCCGCGCCATCCTGAAACGTCAGCGTCACCTCGGCGCTGGACGGCAGATCGTGCAACGCTGTGCCGTCAAAATATGAGGCCAGCTTCCAGGTGGTGTTCTCAAGATCAGACGCAGCCATATTGTTTCTCCCTATCTATGGATGTGTCCATGCACGCCATACTTGCTCTGCATGCGACAGCGTGAGATTCGGTCCTCGAACCTATTACTGCGCGTGGGCACGATGGGTTGTACTGAAACCAACGCGGCGGAGGTATTGTGAGAACACTCTCACGAGGACGTTATGCCTGTTATGCCGTCGCCGCCTTGGCATCGGCCCACCAGGCCAGCCACTCGTCCAGCGCGAGCGAGTCGAGCGCGCGGCCCTCGCGGTGGGCGCGCTCCTCCATCGCGGCGAAGCGGCGGCGAAAACGGCGGTTGGTGCGCTGCAGCGCGTCCTCCGGCTGGACGCCCAGCGCATCGGCGAGCCGTGTCAGCACGAAGAGTACGTCACCCAGCTCGTCGGCGCGGCGCTCGGCGGACTCATCCTGCGCCTCGATCAGCTCGCGCGCCTCCTCGGCCAGCTTTTCCAGCACGCCTGAGACATCTGGCCAGGTGAAGCCCGTCTTCGCGGCTGTCCGGCCCAGCTCGTACGCCTGAGTGAGCGCGGGCGCGCTACCCGGTACCTTGCGCAGAATGCTTTCGTGCTCGGTCGCCTCGCCCCGCTCCGCACGCTCTTGCCGCTTGATCACCTCCCAGTTACGCAGCACATGTTCGGCGTCCTTCACCTGCACATCGCCAAAGACGTGGGGGTGGCGGCGGATCAGCTTCTCATTGATATGCTGAAAGACATCGCCTAGCGAGAAGAGGTCTTCTTCATCGCCAATTTCCGCCTGGAGGTAGACCTGGAGCAGCAGATCGCCCAGCTCCTCGGCCAGCTTCTCGGCCATCTCCGGGCTGCCGTCCCACTCGTCCAGCACCTCGGCGACCTCGTAGGCCTCTTCCAGCACATACTTGCGCAGCGTCTGGTGCGTCTGTTCGCGGTCCCACGGGCAGCCATCTGGCGCGCGCAGCTTCGCCACGATGTAGCGCAGCCCCTCCGGCGCGCGCAGCGCCTCGGTCGGCGGCAGCGGCGGCACGTAGATCGTCGTCAGGTGGTCGGCGCGGTCGTTGCGGTCCAGCTCCACCAGTGGCATCTGCTCGATGGCTTCCTGCTCTGGCATGCCCGCCCAGCGGACCACGGTAATCTCCCAGTCATCAGGATAGAGCTCGCTCAGCGCCAGCTTGACGCCACCCGCAACGCGACGATTGTAGACCTGCGCCACCAGCGCCGGGACCGTCGGCAGCACCGCACCCGAAAGCGCCGCCGTCGAGATATCGGCCAGCAGCGTCGCGTCCAGCAGTTGCAG
>DATBIB010000077.1:0-18052 GCA_036557205.1 Ktedonobacterales bacterium
GCGCTGCTGGCGCTCTCGGCGATTCTGTTCTATGTGGGGGTCTACACGATGTGGCTCAAGCGCACCACCCCGCAGAACATCGTGATTGGGGGCGCGGCGGGCGCCGTGCCGGTGCTGGTCGGCTGGGCCGCCTCCACGGGACGTGTGGGACTACCCGCGCTGTGTATGTTTTTGATCATCTTTTTGTGGACGCCGCCGCATTTTTGGGCGCTGTCGCTGGTGTTGCGCAAGGACTATGAGCGGGCTGGCGTGCCGATGCTGCCGGTGGTGCGCGGCGACGCCGAGACGCGCAAGCAGATCGTGATCTACATGGTGGCGCTGTTGCTTGGCTCGCTGACGTTGGTCGCCATCGGGACGCTGGGGTGGTTCTATCTGGCGGTGGCGTTGCTTTCTGGCGGGGCGCTGCTCTACTATGCTATTCGTCTGATGCGTTCCCGCTCGCTGGCCGATGCGCGCGCATTCTTCTGGTTCTCGAACTACTATCTGGCGCTGCTCTTTGCCGCGATGGTGATCGATCATCTCTGGCATTGATCGTCTGGATACTACTGGCGCGCTGGCCCAGCTCACCAAGGCGAATAACCCATGCTGCAGAACTTCCGTGCGGTGATGATGCCAAATGGCAGGCCCAGTTTTCGCGGGTTCGTCATTACCGCACTGGTTCCAGCAATTCTGGTAACTGTGCTGGTGATTCGCATCATCCAGGCGAATAGTCTGGTGGCGAGCAAGCCAGCAGGGGTTACCAATCCCAACACCGCGCCCGACTTCACCGTCAGCATCTGGAACGGCGCGGCGGGCCAGCGCATTCATCTGGCGGCGCTCCATGGCAAACCGGTCGTGCTGAACTTCTGGGCGTCATGGTGCGAGCCGTGCCAGTCCGAGGCGCCCATACTCTCGGCGGCAGCCAAAACCTACGCCGCGCTGGGTGTCGTCTTCATCGGTATCGCCTATCAGACGCCGGTGAAGGATGGCCAGGCGTTCATCAAGCAGCACGGCATCAGCTATCCTTGCGGCCCCGACCCCGAGGGCGACATCGTCACCAACTTTGGCATCACCGGGATACCCCAGACGCTCCTGATTGACCGCAATGGCCTCATCGTGCGGCGCTTCCCCGGCCAGATTACCGCCGCCACCTTCGACCCAGCCATGCAGGCACTGGTGAAGGGCGAGCCACAGCCCGCCATCACACCCACACCGATAGCCCCGCCAACGCCGCTCCCGTCCTGAGGCGGAGGTTAGTCGTGGTGTTCGCTCTGCATGTCACCGCACTGGTCTGGTCCTGAGCGCTTCCTGAACATGCTGTAGCACATCGGTATACGCAAAACTGTGTGGGGTGGTCGTGTCGATTTCGATGACCTGAGGGCCAATGGCAAGCGGGGCGAGCTGCCCGCCCAGAAGTCGCGCCTCGTTGTGTTCGAGCCACTCCCGGTCCAGATGGCCGCGATGGCGCTCACCAGAGGCCATGCGGGCCAGGAAGCGCTGCATCAGCACCTGCCCGTTCGCCTTGCAGAGGATCTCAAGTGGCTCAAAATCGTGGCGCTCTCGCAGGCGCAGCAACTCGACGCGTCGCACCTCGCGGCGGCCAAAGAAGCCCTCGATCATCACGGAACGGCCCGCCGCCAGCACCGCCCCTGCTACCTCGTAGAGCAGCGCGTAAGCCGCGGCGCCCAACGATGACGGCGGTGGACCGCCAGCGCCACATTCCAGCTCATCGTAGAGCGTCTCATACAGCCCATCGCGCGAGAAGGCCGGAAGCCCCAGATCGGCGGCGAGTCGTCCCGCCAGGGTTGTCTTGCCCGTTCCGGGCAGCCCATTCACAATGATGAGCAATGGCTTACCGGTCATGATGCACTCACCATCTCACGGAGATGAGACAGCCTCCCCAGCGTGTGGAGAGGCCGTCTCGAAACACTAAACAGACCGCTAGCCCGCGGGATTGGTCGGAGGCTGCTCGCCTGATGTGCTGGCGGGCGGGATGCTGCGTGCTGACGGAGGCGCCTGTGTCGGCGCGCTGGTGGGCGGTGGCAGCGGCCCGGAGTCGCTCGTGGTCGCCTCGGACGACTCAGGCAGACGGCGGGCATCCTGCTCGGGCGGATAGCCCATGCGTGTGCGATAGTAGTTCGCGCGCATCTGATAGCGTTGCGCGCGCCGCTCATTCCGGGCGCGATTGCGGTCATTGTTCCCCCACCAGCCGCCGAAGATGCCAAACAGCGGGAAGACCAGCCACCAACCATGGCCACCCGTAAAGACCATAATCGCGACAAAGATGGCGACTGTCGCAATGATACCGGTGATAGCCACCGCTGGATGCGTCCCTGCCACCGCGCCGCCGGATTGCTGTTGCGGAGCCACAGCGTTGCCAGTGCCCTGCACCTTCGCCTTCGCGCGTTGCTCAGACGCGCGCCGTTCCGCATAGGATTCAACCAGCGACTCATCCATTTCAGGCGAGAGGTCGCGTCCCGCGGCGATCATCGCCCGCAGATCCGCGCGTTCGTCATCACTCATCTGTGACTTATCCGGTGTGTTTGCCATATTCTCTGCTCCTCGGGCCGAGCGCCGATAGCCTGGCGACGGGGCTACAAATCCGTTCTCGCTTCATAGTATACGTCCAGCGGGCGACAAAGTGATGTGACGAATGGAATGTCTCGTCTATGACTTTTGTCGTATCTCGATATATCGAATATATACTATACGGGCGCATTCCGCCAGCGGATATAACTCCCTCTTGCCGGGTGACACCATCCCCTGCTAGACTGGCGACACATGCCTTCATGTGGTGGGCATACGGTTCGCGCACGCCAATGATCGTGAAGTGATTTTGCTATGAGCTCAACTCCCCCGACTGGACAGCCAACTCCTGCATCGTCTGTAGCGCCAGTGACGCCCGCCACCCCTGTGACTCCCGGCGCTTCCGTTCGGCGACGCAGGGTTGGCCTTATCGTGTTTCGCGTGCTGCTCGGCATCGCCATCGGCGTGGTGGTGCTGGCGGCGCTCGCCGGGACCACGTCTGTCTGGTTTGTCCAGCGGACGCTGCCACAGACGACCGGAACGCTGAAGGTCAAGGGGCTGGACAGCACAGTCTCGGTGCTGCGCGATTCGTGGGGAGTGCCGCATATCACTGGCGACGACGTGCACGATGTCGCCTTTGCCGAAGGCTACGTCACGGCGCAGGACCGGCTCTTCCAGATGGAGTTCAACCGGCGGATCGCGCAGGGACGGCTGGCCGAGATGTTCGGCGCGGGCGAGGATGACAGCATCCTCGATACCGATATCCTGCTGCGCACACTTGACCTGTATAGCGCGGCTCGCTTCGAGGAAGCGAATCTCGACTCCCGCACACTGGAGATGCTCGTCGCGTACTCGGATGGCGTCAATGCGTTCCTGGACAGCCACCAGAATAGCCTGCCGCTGGAGTTCACCATCCTTGGGATCACGCCGCAGAAATGGACCCCGCTGGATAGCCTGGCCTACGGGCGCGTGGTGGCGCTCTCGCTCGATAGCACCTGGAGCACCAAGTATTCGCGCGCGATGGTCACGAACAAAGCTGGCCCGCTCGTCGCTTCGGCGCTCTTCCCAGAGTATCCATCAGACAACCCAACGCTATTCGCCAGCCCCGGCAACGCCGCGCCACCTCAGGAGTCCGGCGCGAGCAGCAAGGCAACGTCACCTGAGGCGGTCGATGAGACCCTGGCGCTCTCGCCCAATCTGCTCAAAGGGACGGCGTTCCTGCGACAGATTCTCGGCGATGTCCGTGACGCGCTGGGCAGCAACGACTGGGTGGTGGACGGTACCCATACCACCACCGGCAAGCCACTGCTGGCGAACGATCCCCATCTGGGCATTCGCATGCCATCCGTCTGGTACGAGGTTGCGTTGCGTGGCGGCGGGCTGGATGAGATCGGCTTCACCTTCCCTGGCGAGCCGGGTATCGTCATCGGCCACAATGACTACATTGCCTGGGGAGTCACCAATGTCGGCGCCGATGATACCGACCTCTATCTCGAAAGCCTCGACCCAACCAACCATCCCGGCCAGTACCTCTACGACCGCTCCTGGGAGCCGTTGCAGACAAGGCAGCAGGTCATCCACATCCGGGGCGGCGGCAGCAAGACCATCACCATCAGCAGCACCATCCATGGGCCGATCATCAACAGCGGACTCGACGACCTGAAGAAATACCCGCCGGTCTCGCTGAAGTGGACGGCGCTCCAACCCACCTACAGCTTCCGCGGATTCTTCCAGCTCAACTTCGCCCGCAACTGGTATGAGTTCCTCGACGCGATAGCGAATATCTCGATCAGCCAGAACTTTGTCTACGCCGACATCTACGGCAACATCGGTTATCGCATGTCGGGCGTGCTGCCGATCCGCTCGGCGGAAAACGGGCTGCTGCCGGTCTCTGGCAGCACCTCGAATCATGAATGGCAGGGCGTCGTCCCACAGAACGAGATGCCAACGCTCTACAATCCCGATACTCATTTGATCGCGACCGCCAATAACCGTATTGTGCCGAGCGACTATCCGGTCTACGTCACCAACGACTGGGACTGTGGCTATCGCGCGCGGCGCATCGACGACCTGCTGACAAGCAAAGACAAACTGAGCGTGAGTGACATCGAGCAGATTCAGAATGATGTCTACTCTATTCCCGCCAGCCAGCTTGTGCCCGCGTTCATCCAGGCGGGTCAGGTGGCGGGCGGTGAGGCGGCGAAGGCGGCGGACCTGCTGCAAAACTGGGACTTCACGATGACCCGCGATAGCACCGCGGCGGCGATCTACGAGGTGGCGGCAGGCACGTTGCTACGCGAGACGGTCGAGCCGCTGCTGGGCAAAGACCTCTACAGCATCTTCCAGAGCAACGCCACGCCAAGCTGTCTCTTCACGACACTGGTCAACAGCCTGAGCCATCCGGCGCCGCTCTTCGCGAGCGACCAGGCGCGTGATAGCGCGATAGGCAAGGCGCTGGCCGATACGATGCGCACGCTGCGCGCGCAGTTCGGCGACGACACCAGCAAGTGGCAGTGGGGCGCGCTGCATACCGCGCACTTCGAGCACCCGCTGGCGACCGTCAGCCCGCTCAACCTGATCTTCGACGTTGCGCCAGTAGCGCGTCCCGGCGACAGCACGACCATCAACGTCGGCGGCAGCGGTCGCTTCAGCGACGACCCGGCGAACTACGACCAGCGCACCGTCCCCTCGATGCGCCAGATTATCGATCTCGCGAACTTCGATAATTCCGTCTGGGTGACGACAACCGGCGAGTCGGGCCAGCCGTTCTCGTCGCATTATAGCGATCTGGTACCGTTGTGGGACCAGGGTCACTATCAGAAGATGCTGTTTACGGCGTCCGCCATCGCCAAAGACAATCAGGCGCTGCTCATCATGCAGCCGGAGAAGTAGGATAGGAGACGTCTTCTCATCCTCTTCCGTGTCTGGGCGAGGAGAGATCGATAGAGACCAGGGGATCACCATGTTGAGCGAACGGCTGGCGCGTACCCATCCCGACCGCGTCCGCGAAGGCTTGCATCGGCGCGGGTCGGCGCCAGAGACGCTGGATGCGCTGGAGCGCTGGCTGGCGCTGGATGGCGAGCGGCGTTCGCTGGCGAACGAGCACGATACGTTGGCGGTGACAGGTGGCGAGCCCTCAGCGCTCAAGAATTTTCGGACGCGACTCAAGGCACTCGAAGGCGAGCAGCGCGGCCTGCTGGCGCGCATCCCCAACCTGCCACGCGATGACGTGCCCGATGGCCACGACGCATCAGGCAATGTCGAGTTGCGCCAGTGGGGAACATTGCCGATGTTCGACTTCACCCCTAAGCGCCACGACGAGCTAGCCACCGCGCTGGGCATCCTCGATCTGCCACGGGCGACGAAGCTGGCTGGCCCGCGCTTCCCGCTGCTCATGGGTGATGGCGCGCGGCTGTTACGGGCGCTGGGGACGTTATTCCTCGATATGCATCGTGAACGCGGCTATATCGAGGTTGCGCCACCGCACCTGCTCCGAACGACCATCCTGGAAGGCACTGGCCATCTGCCGCGCTACGCCGACGACCTCTATCAACTCCCGGCGGACGCGCTGGCGCTCAGCCCGACGGCCGAGACACAACTGGTGGCGCTCCACGCCGACGAAATCCTCTCTGAAGAGGCTGACTTGCCGCTGGCCTACACCGCCTGCACGCCCGCATTCCGGCGCGAGGCTGGCTCGGCTGGCGCGCGAGAACGCGGGCTGATTCGCCAACACCAGTTCGACAAGGTGGAGCTGGTGCGCATCGCGACGCCCGAGACAGCGGATGCCGCCTTTACGGCGCTGCTGGCGGATGCGGAGGAGACGTTGCGGCGATTGGCGCTGCCCTATCGCGTGGTGGCGCTCTGCGCGGGCGAGCTGCCCTTCGCGGCGGAACGGTCGATTGATCTGGAGGTATGGATGCCGGGCGAGGGCCGCTATGTGGAGATATCATCGGTGAGCGATTGCGGCACATTTCAGGCGCGCGGGCTGCATCTGCGCTATCGGCCGAACGGTGGCGGGCGGCCGCGCTATCCACATACGCTCAATGGCTCGGCGCTGGCGCTGGGGCGCACGCTGGCGGCGCTGCTGGAGAACAGCCAGCGCGCGGATGGCTCGGTGGCGCTCCCATCTGCGCTGCACACCTACATAGGTGGAGAAGTTTTGGCGCATTGAGATGAGACAAGTCTAGCTGAGGCAATGGGCGTATTCGTGCGCCTGCTGGACCGATGACCGTGAAGCTACCAGGAATCTCAGGGCGTGAGTGGCGACAATTTGAGAGATGTAATCCGGTTGCGCCGCGCGAGTCATGCCAGAGAGCCGCAGCAGGATTCCCCCCGCCGCGATGGCAGATGTTGGCGCATCATCAAATCACCAAAGTCATTGTCGTCTGAAACGGCAATAATCCCTAAGCGTAGATTGTAACCAGAATCAAGTGGTCAGCTAACGTCGAGTGGACAGCGAGAGACTCGTGAGCCGATCCTTCCCGACATGAACACACCAGCAAGGGAAGCGCTCCGAGCCTTCCGTCAACGAGTGTACACGCTGTTCGGGTGTCGACGCGACGCGCTTAACACGGGAACGATGGATCTGGCGCGGCTCGAAGCGCTCGTCGCGTCGTATCCCGTCGACTCACCGCAACCGCAGACCGCATGGTATGCAGTCGACGCCAGTGTCTGGCCGCGCTGCTCCGCGCGCTTGCCGCCCCTCGTGCCTCGGCTCGCGTGGCTGTCCTGCGCGGGCTCCAGAAAGTGACTTATAAGCAGAATGGATTCCTGCGTTTACGAGATAGAGAGGTTCGTCCGGTCAGGTTTTGCATGCTGGTCCGATAGTGCTTCTGAAGGGTGGGGCATGACGTCTGCCTGGTAGCTACCGTCCGATTGCTGTTTTGTGGCCAGTGGTGAAAGTGAGATGTGTATGCCGCGGAGACGCCATGGCTGACGAACGTGTCGCAGTGACCAGCGGACCACTCTCAATCGATGCGTTTACCATGCTGGTGGAACGCTATCAGCAGCCGCTCTATGCCTTCCTGCGGGGATTCGTGGAGCATGGCGAGCAGGCGCGCGATCTCACCCAGGATACGTTCGCGGCAGCGTGGCGCGCGACCCAGGCTTGTGTTGCCCCCTTCGTCGCGGAATCTTCCGAGGAGGAGCGTCGCCGCTGGCTCTACCGTATCGCCTATCGCCGCACGGTCGATCTACTGCGGCGCAGGCGGCTGGTTCGGTGGGAGGCGCTCGATCCCATCGCTGAGACAGAGACGGGCGATCTGCCCCCTTTCGAGAACCGGGTGATCGAAGGCGAGGCCTTGCGTGCCGCACTGGCGGAGCTTCCTTCACAGGATGTCGCCTGTCTGCTCTTGCGAGTCGTGCATGGCTTTAGCGCCGCCGAGGCTGGCGAGATTATCGGCGCGTCGGCTGAGGTCATCACCAAACGGCTTTCGCGTGCCCGTCAACGACTGCGCGTGGCCTATCTCGCACAGAATCCAACTTCCAGTCAGGAGCGAGACTGATGTTGAACGGCAAGCATCGCCAACCTGGTCCTGTTCCAGGGCCACTGTGCAGCAGCTACGCGCACGTGCTGCCCGTGCTGGATGACCTGACGGATGGGCAGCTCGTCGCCGATATTCGCGCCCATCTGGCCGAATGCGCCTGGTGTCGCGCTCAACATACAACCTACAACCGCTTCGACGAGGCATTGCGCCTGCATTTCGCGCCGGACGCGATGCCCTTCCTTCCAATAAACGCCAGGGAGCTTGCTATGTCGGATATACACGACCCTGTCGCGACGACTGTACTATCTGATGAAGCTGATGAGGCCGCCGACGATAGCGCATTGCGGCTGACCATCACACCGCTATCCATTCCACCACGACCGCCGCGACGCTCATTGCGGCTGGCTACCGGCGCGGCCTCACTTGCCGCCGTGCTGGTCATCTCGCTGCTGGCCGGACTAATCTTCGTCTCGCATGGTCGCCCGCAAACCGCCTCGAACATTCCTGCGACGGCCACGCCAACTATTGCTCCGGGTTCACAAGTAAGTTTAGCCGCGATTGGCATGTCATCAGAGACCGACGGCTGGGCAATGGGTCAGGTGATGGGTCAAAATGGCGGAAGCAGCGAAGATCCGGGGTACGTGCTGCATTATACCGATGGCCGATGGACGCAGGTGCGGAACACGCCGCTCAAAGCGGATGTCACGGCGATTAAGATGCTCAGTCCGACCGATGGCTGGGCCATCGGCAACCATGTCTATCACTACGATGGTGTCGCATGGCACGAGATCCGTGTGTCAGTGAGCGGCGGCTTCAACGCGATCTCCGCGGTTTCAGCGAGCAATATCTGGATCGCTGGGGGTCCAACTCCTGTCACTCCTCCAGATGGCCGCGCGGTCATTCTGCACTATGATGGCCACGGCTGGTTCCAGCAACCCACGCCTTCAGTTCTAGATTTCTTAAGCATTGCCAGCATTTCGATGGTGTCGGCGAACGAAGGGTGGGCGGTTGGCTCTGCCACCCGCGATGGCGACACATCGTACTCGCCGACGGGAGTGATTTTGCACTACATCAACGGCGCCTGGCGACTGGCAAAGACACTGCCTAACACAGAACTGCGGACGATTTCCATGGGCTCAGCCACAGATGGCTGGATCGGTGGCGATTTGGTATCACTTTCTCAGACCGGTAAGTTGGGGCCAGATCAGTCCCCAGTCCAAAGCGATACGCCAATGCTCTGGCGCTACACAGATGGTCAGTGGGCCGAGGTCAGTGTTCCCCCATCAGCGGTCATTGCGTCGGAGGGCTTAGTCACCAGCATAGCCATGTCATCCCCGACACAGGGCTGGATGTCTGTCTACCGCGATAACAGCGCACAATCTCAGGACCAGCCCGCATCGATAGGACCGGATCTATTCCACCTGGAGCAGGGGCGCTGGGTACAAGTGAATACCCCTTTTGTTCAACAACGTCGCTATGTCAACATCATCCAGGCTGCGCTTCTCTCGCCCGATGAGTTCTGGGGTGTTGGCAGCGCGATCTGGTGGACAGGCATCCCGATAGACGCGAGCAGCGCATATACCCCGACCGTCACGCCGCTGATCGTCCACTACAAGAACGGTGTGTGGAGCGTGGTCGAGAGTTGATCTCTCCTGTATGAGGGCACGCTGGGCGGAATTAGGGTGCGTGGCTAGAACAACGAAAGCTGCTTAGGCGGCTCGTCGTCGTCGTCCTTCTTCTCTGGTTTGTTGCCCAGCTTGCCCTCGGCCTCCATGCGACGCGCCTCAGCCAGTGCGGGCGGGATGGAGCGTTTGAAGTCGTCCACTACGGTCTGGCGGAGCGACTGCTGGTGGAGCGCCGCCGCCGGATGGTACATCGCGACAACGACGCGGCCATCCACCTTCTTCGCCTGGCCGTGAATCGCGCTGATCTTCGCGCCGGGGAAGAAGCGCGCCATCGAAAAGCGGCCCAGCGTCACGATCACTTTGGGGTTGAGCGCGGCAATCTGGCGGGTGAGGTAGTCGGAGCAGGCAGCAATCTCGTCGGGCAGGGGGTCGCGGTTCTCGGGAGGGCGGTGCTTGACGACATTGGTAATGAAGACGGTGCTGCGATCCAGGCCGACGGAGCCGAGCAGTTCGTTGAGGAATTGCCCCGCCGGGCCAACAAATGGACGCCCCTGCCGGTCCTCATGATAGCCAGGCGCCTCACCGATGAAGAGCACCTCGGCATGGGGGCTGCCCTCGCCGGGGACGCCATTCTTCGTATTCTTGCACAGATCGCATTTTGTGCAGACGCGCACCTCCGCCGCTACCTCTTCCAGCACATCTTCGACTGCCATGTCGTTACCCTCTCATGTGAGTAGTCACTGACCCAGCCACACCTCGCATTGGCAAGATAGCACACCAGCAGGCGCGCTGCATAGTCTGGCAGGCCGCGATGAAGAATGGTGTCTCTTTGCCATCCTTTCTTCCGGTTGCATTGCAAAGGGGAAAATGCTACCCTGTTTATTCCTTTTGTCGCGAAGATATGCCGCAGACTAGTCTATGTCAGGGAATATAAAGTCGCGGTATACCCCGATACATCTCCAAATCCAGAATGATCTCCGCGATCCTTTCGGCGCATGCCGCGCATGTCCTTCGACGTTATGGTCCGCAAGCAGAGCAGTCACAGGCGTCCTGCCTCGGATAAGGCGCTAGAGTCATCGCCTAGAAGCTCTCGAATCGTTTGAGCGCGTTGCTCAGCAAGCTTCGCATAGAGCGCGGCTTTCACAGGAGAAGGTGTTGTTCGCTGCTGGTGAGCAAGGTGTTCCCGAAGCTTGGTCTCCCAGAAGCGTCGCCGCTCGTCGGCCTCCTGGATTAACCTCATTGTATTCATTTTCGACTTCAGCGCGATGAGTCTCTATATAAGCGAGCGCAGCCTGCATCTGTTCTGCCGTGAGCTTGAGCCAGTCGCCGGTGTCCTGCTGAGATCAGCCCTCGCGAAGGCACTCTATGATCGTATAGAGCGTAATGCGTGTTCCAGCGATGGCAAGGCCGATGTCTGGTCGACGGATGATGGTTGGTGAATCCGTATTCATAATTAGAGCACCTCGCAATTGGACTATTTGATCTCAACAGTCTACCAATATATGAGCGCTACGCCAGCCGGAAATCCGTCGTTATGTGCGGCACGGCGTGCTTGCTGGTCTGGCTTTCACAGCTCATGGGGCAGGCATACACTGCCGCAGCACCATGCCAAGCAACGGACAGATCTGTATCTATTGCCTTTTCAGCAGGCATCCACTAGACTATGTGACCAACGGCTCAACCGACGTTAGTAGATGTCGTACGCAATTCGTGCCCGTTGCGGTAGCGCATGTTTGCCGACAGCGCTGGTGATCTCGCCGAGAGTTTTCTGGAAAGTGATGGTCAGGCAATGCGCCAGAAGGTGAGCATCCTCGCACTTGTGCTTGCCCTTGTGGTCCTCTTGCTCGCTGGTTGTGCGAACGGTAGTGCGCAGTCAGACGGTTCAGGCGCTGCCACATCTACCTTGAGCACAAGCACCGGCGCAGTGACCGCCTCACCTACATCCGACGTGACGGCAACATCTCTACCATCGGATCCAGCCGCTCTAGAATGGAAGCGCCAGGGACCCGCGCTCGTCGATCAGATTCAGCAATCGCCAGCCGCGCCGAATACCGTCTACGCCTGCGGTCCGCACGGCAATGGCTCGAATGGTGGCCTGGATTTTGGCCGCTCGCAAGACGGGGGTAAGACGTGGCAGATGTGGCAGACCCCAATACACGCCTCTGCCTGCCTCTCGCTGCGTGTCTCTCCCTCAGCGCCTCAGGCAGTCGCGGTCTACTCCACGTCGTGCCGGGCGGAGTGCGGGCAGTCAGAGGTCTATCTGGACTACTCACTTGATGGCGGCAAGCACTGGACGCATGCGCTTACCTCTGATACAGTGGGAGCATCGACGTATGGATGGGTCGGAACGGCATTCTTCACGGATGGCGCTCCTCCTGGAACTCCATCTGCGCCGATGCAGCATCTTGCGGTCAGTAAGAATGGCGGGCCGTTCTCGTGGACGAGCCTCCCTGACTTCGCCAGGCAAATGTTCTCGACAGCAACCACGCTGTACGTGAAAACCGATGGTGGATTGCTCTACTCCTCTGCCGATCTTGGCGTCTCCTGGACCAAAGTGACGCCTACGTACCAGGGTCATGCGATCAATCCCGAAGCGCTGGTAAGTGGCGCGCCCATGCTTGGGTATGATGCTCTAGCTTCTGAGGGTCCCAATGTCTATCCTATAGTCCGGTCGAGCGATGGCGGCGCGTCGTGGCAGGCGTTGCCATCCGTCCCCGCTGGTTTACAGGCAAACACGGACGCAGTCGAGTCGCCCGACGGTACCGTCTATGTGACCTGCATCGGAGTCAGCTCTGGCCAGGCGGGCATTTATAAGCTCATGCCTGGCGCGAGCCAGTGGTCGCTCGTCTCGCCGATTGCCCCTGGAACTCTGTTCCTCCATTCCGTCATCTGGGACACCAACGGCCATCCAGTCGCTGTCTGGGGGTTGCAGGAGACAATGGGGTACATGTACGCCCCCTGGATGCATACAGCCTGAGCGGTTCTGCCACTCCTGACATGGTACACTCAGTAGCTGTTGGGCATGTCTCGCAAAGTCAGGAACGCCACCAGGAGAAGCGCCGTGATACGCGACCGGGAACGCTTGCTGGAGCAACTGCGCCAGCTGCATGAGGCCATTCAGAAGGCGGTTGTCGCCTCGACAGAGCGGGCGGCCCCTGGCGCGCTGGCGGCGGTAGTTGCCGATGACGACGAGGGTGACACGATCTACGCGCTCGACCGCATCAGCGAAGACTACCTCGTCGACTGGTTCGCGCGCGAGGTGGCCCCAGAGCGGCCGCTGTTGCTGGTGGCCGAGGGGTTGACAGATAGCGGCGATGGGCCAGGAATGCTGGCGTTGCCGCGTGGCATTGGCGCCGATGCGGCGGAAGTGCGCATTCTGATGGACCCGATTGACGGCACGCGCGGCCTGATGTTCCAGAAGCGCAGCGCGTGGATTCTCACTGGCGTCGCATCCAATCGCGGCCCGCACACCCGCCTGAGCGATATCGAGCTGGCGGTGCAGACGGAGATTCCGCTGGTCAAGCAGCATCTCGCCGATACGCTCTGGGCCATCCGCGGCGAGGGCTTCAATGCCGAGCGCTACAATCGCCTCACCGGCGGGCGCACTCCGCTCGCACTCCATCCCGACACCACCCCGACGATTGCTCACCACTTTGCCACTGTGGCGCGCTTCGTGCCGGGCGCGCGCGTCGAGCTTTCGGCGATTGACGAAGAGATCATGCGGGCGGCGCTGGGGCCGGTGAAGCGCGGCGAGACACAGTCCTTCGAGGACCAGTACATTTGTAGCGGCGGGCAGTTGTATGGGCTGATCGCCGGGCACGATGCGTTTGTCGCGGACCTGCGGCCCGTCGTCGAGACACTGCTGGCGCGTGAGGGGCGCGCGCTGGGGCTGGCCTGCCATCCGTACGACCTGGCGACATCGCTGATTGCCGAGGAGGCGGGCGTGCTGCTCACCGATGGACGCGGCAATCCGCTTGATGCCCCGCTCGATACACGCACCGATGTCGCGTGGGTGGGCTATGCCAACGCCGCCATCCGCGCGCAGGTTGAGCCGGGGCTATTGGCCGCGTTGGCCCGCCGAGGATTATTGTAGCTTCGTGTACGCTACTTCCCCGATGTTCTGGCGCTAGCTCGTTGGGCGCGTGGTTGCAGCTTGCGCTGGAGGCGCTCCGCCAGTTTCGCTGGCTCCGACCGCTCGACGGTGATCGTGCGCGCGCCGAGAAAACGCGCCAGCTCACGCAGTGCGCCCGTGATGCCATTCACCAGCGCTGTGTCGATGGAGACGCCGGGTTCCAGAAAGACCGCGCGGGCAATGAGGGCGCCTGTCTCCCGGTCCATCTTCGGATCGAGCCGTCCCACCAGCCGTCCCTGATGCAAAATCGCCAGCGAGTAGTAGCCATAGCGCCGCTTCGCCGGTACGACATACGCCTCGAAGGCGACTTCGTAGCCAAACAGCGTGCGGGCGCGGGCGCGGTCCCAGATCAGGCTATCGAACGGCGAGAGCAAGACGGTGCGTTCCGGGCGCAGGCCACTGCGCAGGCGTTCCAGGTCGGCAAGCCGATCATGCGAGAGGTAGACTTGCTCTGCGATGCCTTCAACCGCTACGCGCACGGCATTGCCCGATGCCACCTGTGTCTCCAGCAAGTGTTGCGCGCGGGTTCGTCCACCCTTCGTCACGCTGCGCGGCCAGACCATGCGGAAGTAGTCGAAGAGCCACGACGGCGCCACGATGCCCATCGCCTGGAGTGTGCGCTGCGTGAGCGCTGCCAGCCGCTCGTCCTGCGGCTTATGGTGTCCGTTCAGCGCATCCCTGGTGATTTCCAGTTCCACACGCTCGCGCAGATCATAGACCTTCTGGCCGCCACGACGGCTATGCACCATCAACTCGCCGAGCGTCCACAGCACTTCGAGCGCCACGCGCGTCTCTTTCAGGCCATACCAGTCCCACGCCTGGGCGCGGCGGCCATCATTGGGTCGCTCGAAGTCGGCCGAGGCCAGCGGCCCGCGCTCGCGTATCGCCCCTATCGTCGTCGCGACGATCTCGGGATGCTTCTCTGCCCAGTCACGATAGTCATCGTAGAGGAGCCGCTCGGCATCCACCATCATGGCTCGGTACATGGGATAGTCAGACATCGGCAGAATCGAGGCGGCATGGCACCAGTATTCGAAGATGGCGCGCTCGGGATGGAGCAGTCTGTCGAACAGCGCCTCATCATAGGCGCCAAGGCGGCTCCACAGCACCAGATACTGCGAGCGCCGCACCACGTTGATCGTATCGATCTGCACGACGCCCAGCCGTTCGATCATCACCAGCACATCGGCGCGTGTCGGGCGAGCGGGCGGCGGATCGAGTAGCCCCTGCGCCGCCAGCATCAGCGCGCGCGCCTCTTCGATGCTGAGCTGCATCGGCTCAGTCTGCTCCTGCTGAGACGCCGACGATGCCTCCATCTTCACCTTCCGCTGTGCCATATGTCCGCTCCATCACCGACACCATCGAACAAATGTCTACGCGCGCGCCAGTATACCATAGCGTGACGGCTCGTAGATACTGGCTTTCCATAGAACCACGCTGATTGCCCTATCGTTGCGATCATCCCCGTGATGGCGGTGGTCATTTCTCGATAGGCTGGGGCGCGTCGAGCACCTGATTGACGGTCTGCGTCAGTCTGGTGAAGGTGAGGTCGCGATTGTCCGCATAATAACTGGGCCAGAAGCGATTCGCACTGCCGCTCTTCATCCGCTCCCTCTCCTCGGGAGTCAGCGTGATGAGCTGGGTGTAGAGGTCAACGATACCCTCAAGGCCGCGATTGATCTGCTCGACCGCGGTCAGTTCAGCCGCGGTGAACCCTGGGAACGTGACTGCTTCGAGTCGCTGCCAGCGCGCGAGGCTCCAGTGTGGCAGCGGATAGCCCAGCAAGCCATTCTCCGCCATGGCCGTCAGGTGCTCCTTCACATCGGTATGCGCGGCGCTATCCAGGGCGTTGATCGCGCGCCAGAAGGTTTCGAGCGCGGCGCGATTGCTACTGACCTCCGCCGCGAGGAGGCCGCGTGCGCTGAGGTAGATGCGGCGGTTGCTTTGGTCCTCGCGCCGCTGTTGCAGATACTGAGACAACAGGGCCACAACAACGCCTGGAATGGACGCGATAAAAATGGACAGAATGAGCGCGCCAGGATTCGCGGCTGTCAGATCCGGCATATTTCCTCCCTATCGAACGACCGTTTGCGTGAGACGCGGTGGCGACCCATTACGCAAGGCAGTCGGCCTGCCGGGATATTCTAACATGCTGGGCGGCTGCTGGTAGACGAATGCGCCAACGGTGCGATATAACGGCTATATAGCCCCGAAGATGACTGGCGCTCGTCGTGTTGCGCGCTGAGTCGTGCCAGGCCGTTGAGAGCGACTCCGACGCAGGCGAACAACATGGCGAGCGATAAGTGGACAGGGTCGTCGAATGCCCCGCCCGGAGGAAACGCCATGAAAACGCCGCTGACCCCGCTCGAGTTTATGCGCCGCAGCCGCCGCCTCTACCCCAATCAGGAGGCTGTCGTAGACGGCGATCTCCGTCTCACCTATTCCCAGTTCTTCGACCGCTGCGACCGCTGGGCGGCGGCGCTGGCCGCGCTGGGCGTTGGCAAGGGCGACCGCGTCGCCTATATCGCCCCCAACACACATGCGCAGCTCGAATCGTTCTATTCCGTGCCGCAGCTTGGCGCGGTGCTGGTGCCCATCAACTATCGCCTGATCGCCGACGATTTCGTCTATATCATCAACCACTCTGGCGCGAAAGTGGTCTGCGTCCATGAGGACTATCTGGATGCCGTCGATGGTATCCGCGACCAGTTGCCTAACGTCGAGCAGTACATCGCTCTGGAGGGCGAGCGACCCAACTGGCAACGGTACGAGCTGCTGCTGGCGTCCGCGCCCGCCGACTTTGCGCGCCCGGACTTCAGCGAAGACGACCTGCTGACCATCAACTACACCAGCGGCACCACCTCGCGCCCCAAAGGAGTGATGATTACCCACCGCAACGCCTATATCAATACCGTTGGCACGCTTGTCCACGTCCATATGACCCCCGACGACAGCTATCTCTGGACGCTGCCGATGTTCCACGCCAACGGCTGGACCTTCGTCTGGACCGTCACCGCTGCCGGGGCCAAACATATCTGTCTGCGCAAGGTGGACCCCGCCACGATCTTCGAGTTGATTCGCCAAGAGCATGTGACGATGCTCTGTGCCGCGCCGACGGTGCTGATTGCCATCGCAGGTAGCCGGGAGGAGCTTCGCCGCAACGCGCCGACCGGCGTACAGGTGATTACGGCGGGCGCGCCCCCAGCGGCGGCCACCATCGAACGGGTAGAGGGCGAGTTGGGCTGGACGATCACGCAGGTCTACGGCCTGACCGAGACAGCGCCATTCATCACGATTTGCGAGCCGCGCATGCTTCACGCCTCCTATACGCCGGAGGAGCGGGCGACCATCAAGGCGCGCCAGGGCGTCGAGCTGATTACCTCGGGCGAGCTGCTGGTGGTAGACGACAATGGCAACGAGGTACCGCACGACGGCGCGACGATTGGCGAGATCGTGGCGCGCGGCAACGTGGTGATGGAGGGCTATTACAACGATCCCGAGGCGACGGCGAAGGCCTTCGCGGGCGGCTACTTCCACTCAGGCGACGCGGCGGTGGTTCACCCGGATGGCTACGTCGAGATTCGCGACCGCATCAAGGATGTGATTATCAGCGGCGGCGAGAACATCTCCTCCATCGAGATCGAGGGGGTGCTGCTGCGGCATCCCGCCGTGCAGGAGGTAGCGGTGGTGGGCATGCCCGACGCGCAGTGGGGCGAGTCGCCGCATGCATTTGTCGTGCTCAAGCCAGGCGCGACCGCGACCGACGAGGAGCTACGTCAGTTCGTGCGCGACCGCATGGCGCACTTCAAGACGCCGCGTGCCGTCCACTTCGTCACCGAGTTGCCGAAGACGGCAACCGGCAAGATTCAGAAGTTCGTTCTGCGCGGCAGCAAAGCGGCCATCGCCCAGCAGTGACCGCACCCCCAACCCCTCTCCTCCTAGGAGGAGAGGGGGCCAGATATCAGATATCGCCTATGGAGGCTGCGATGGATGATGGCGACGAGCGTGACGCCTGGCAGGATGATTCACCGGATCATGATACTCCTTATGAAGGGATAAGTCTCGAAGGATTGCGCCCGCCGCTCACCCTCGAACAGCGAAGGCGCCGCGCCGCTATTGCCGCCATCGTGGTCGCATCCGCGCTGGCTGTTCTGCTCTGGCCCGCGGTCTCGTCACATATCAACAGTTTGGCGCGTAGCTCGGCCCCCGTGGCCACGGCGACGCGAGGCGGTTTCACATCAGGCTCGCAGTTCCAGAGTGGCGTCACTATCGTGGTTGGTACATCGTCGGGCGCATCAGGTACA
>DATBIB010000078.1:0-13198 GCA_036557205.1 Ktedonobacterales bacterium
CCGTCTCTTCGCGCAGATGCGGCAGCGTCCCAACCAGATCAACCCCGGCGATTTCGTCGTCGCCACCTACACCGCGCCCGGCCTGCCCGCAATGTGCATTGCGCTCTTCAAGCTCGACCCAGACGCCCGCCTGGTGCGCAATTTCTCGACGGAGCGCGGGCGGCGGCTGGTGCGTATTGCGCTGTCCGATAACCTGATGCCCGAAACGGTGCGCCAGAAGCAGAAATGCGCGCTGATTACTCCCTCGACGGATGGCGCGGGATTCTCGCTGGCGCTGCTCGATACCCAGGCCAATATCCGCTCTGAGGGCGTCGCCGCCTACTTCTATCGTGGCTTCCTCGCCACCCAGATTCTGCCGTCGGCCCGGCGGCGCACCCGGCTCTTTCTCCGCGCCACCGACGACTGGCTGGCGGACCGTGGCGCATCCCTCTCGCCGCATGCGCTGCTCCATGTCTACGAGGCGCGACGAGCGGCTCTCGCGGAAGATATGCTCGATCTGCCCGCGTTCGCGCTGGCCGCGTTGCCGGACAATGGCGCACTGGCCGCTGATCTGTTGGCCTCGGTGACACCGCAGGTTTTCGATGCCGCATTCGAGCCGCACCAGACCCACTTCACAGTGGACCGCGCCACCGCCAATCCCATTGTGCAGACGGTGACGCTGGAGCTGGATGGCGGCGCCCGGCTGATTGTCCCGGCGGACCGCTTCGCCGCGATGGCACAGGTGGATGACCAGCGCGCCGGCGGCAAAATCCGCCTGACCATCGAGACGCTGACACTCAAGGAGGGGGCTGGCCGATGAGCAGACCAAACCGCACAAGCCAGCCCAACAGTCAGACCGCCAGCCAGCGACGTCAGCGTTCGCGGCCAACTATGCCCGATTCGCTTGATACGTCCGGCATGTCCGCTTTGAGCGATGGGTCGGCATCTGCTGGGGCTGGACATTCCGCGCCACCCGCCGATTCCCGCCTCGCCCAGCTGCATCATCTTTACGGGGTCGTCGCCGATGCGGGCGCGGCGCTGAACATCCCCCCGGCGCGGCTGGCCGAGGGCGAGGCGCTCGAACGGCTTGAGGTGGTTACCCGGCTCTCCGTCGCGCAGCTTGCCAGTTGCGATGGCGCGCGGGTACAGCGGTGGTTTGCCGCGCTGGATGACGACCTCGCGCTCGATCTCCGGCTGGATGGACTGGACCCCGATATGCCCGCCGTGGCGGCCTCTCTGCGCGCGGGCAGCGATCCCGCTGGCATGCTACAGGCGTTTCAGGCGGCGGCGCAGTCGGCGACAGAGACCCAGGGAGACGCCATCAGCGTCGAGGCGCGGCTCTCCGTCGGCAAGGCCCATGCGCTGGCGCTGGCGCGTGACATCATCGCGCAACGACCAGGAGTTGCCGCTCCGGCGATGGTCGCGGTCTTCTATACCGCCGCCGCCTGGAACCAGCTCATCGGCCTCGCGTCGATTCCCTATCTGGAGCAGGCGGGGCTGCTGCGCGCCGATGGCCGGACCTGCGTTGCGGTCTGCGACGCGCCGGGCTATCTGGCTGGCGCCGCACTCGAATGCGTAGGAGCGGCTAGTTCCAACACGCCCGACTGGCTGCCAGTCTCACCCGCCGCGTTCCGCCAGTTCGTCGGTCGCGAGCAGGCGTCGCGGCGATTGCTCACCGAGGAAGGCGGCTGGCCTGATGCTCCCCGTATCCTGACGGCGGAGATGCTGCACCTGGTTGCCCGCGCTCCCGGCCTGGACGCAACGGCGGCACGGCTGACGCGGCTGCGGGCAGAACTGGCCGCCACTACACTCGCCAGTGTGATACAGGGGCGATTGACCGATGGGCTGGCGCTCCGATTTGCCGGGGTGCGCCCAGCGACCTGTACGCTTCCCGTGGCCGAGAAAGATGCGCTCCCATCGGCGGAGGCGGGAGAGGCACTGGCGCGACTGGCGGACTGGTCCACGCGCCGCGGCACAATCGATACGCTCATTATCGCGCGCGAGTGTCTGGCGCGCGAGCTGCCGCCGGGACACGCGGTCTCGCTGGCCGAGGTGGCGCGGGCCGCGGTGGATGCGCTGGAGGCAGCCAAAGCTAACTTCACGCTTTTCGTGCGCGGCCAGACCGACCGTTATTTCGCCGCGCGCCAGACTGCGCAGAATGCCGTGGCGGACTACGCCGAAACGGTGCGTAAGGCGGTCAGCGATCTCACGGGCGATGTGGTGGATAACGTCTACCGAACGGTCGGAGTGCTGGCGGCGGTCGTCATCGCTGGCCTGATCCAGCCTGCCATCTCGCCGCTACTGGCGCTGCTGGCAGCCATCCTGTATAGCGGCTATATCGCGTTCGTGATCGCGTTTCTCTTGCGCGCCCGCGACGACCATTTCGCGCTGGAACAGCAGGCGCTCTCGACGAGGCTGGCCGAGATGACGGAACTGACCGTCACTGAACGCCAGCGCCTCCGCGAGCCTGCCACGGCATCCGACGCCTATTATCGGCGCTACATGGCGCGCACCCGTGGTATCTATCTCGCGCTGCTGGCGCTGGGCACCGTCTTCGCCATCGTCTTCGGCATCATCGCGCTCATACAACTCATCCATCGGTGACGCGGCATCTGTAACCTACTTCATACCCGCCGCGCATTCCAGCGTATACCATACAGGAAGAGCGGACTATCCAGTCGTTTTCGCCACGAGATGAGCTAGCCTATGGATGCCACACCCTTCGCGCCACTGCTACGCTTCGCCGCGTTTGCCGCTCGCCCCGACGCCCAGCTCGATCTGGCGCAGGGCGCGCTGATGATGGCCGACATCGCCTATGACGACCTGAACGCCGCCCACTATCAGCGGCGTCTGGATGCGCTGGCGACAGTTGTGCGCGAGGCGCTTGGCACGACCGCGAAGGGACTGCGGCGTTCGCGGGCGCTGCTCCGAGAGCGCGCCATGGCGACGCGCGTGCTGGAGACACTGCGCGAGACGCTGGCGGACCACGAGGGGCTGACCGGCAACACCGAGGACTATTACGATCCGCGCAATACCTATCTGCACGAAACGCTCGACCGTGGCGTTGGCCTGCCAATCACGCTCTCAGTCATCTACCTGGAGGTCGCGCGACGCCTCGGCATTCCGCTCCGGGGCGTTGGGCTACCGTCACACTTCATGGTCAAGTGGCCGCTGTCACGCGAAGAGGGCGGTGATCTCTATCTGGACGCCTTTCATGGCGGCAAGATACTCGACACCAGCGAGTGCCGCAATTTCATCGTCGAGCTGATGGGCGCGACCGGCACGCTCCCCTATTTCGATCCGCGCTGGAGCGCTCCCCTGGGCGCTCGCGCCATCCTCACGCGCATGCTGAACAACCTCAAGGTGATCTATCTGCACCGTGGCGAGAGTCGGCTGGCGCTCGAAGTCGTGGAGCGGCTGGTATTGCTGCGGCCGGATATGCCTGAAGAGCTACGGGATCGCGGGCTGCTGCGGCTGGCGCTGGGCGAGCCACTCCTTGCCGCCGCCGATATCGCCGCCTACGCCGAACGCGCGCCCGCCGCGCCTGAGGTTGGGCGGCTGCGTCGGCGCATAGCGGAGCTACGCGAGGTGCGCGCCAGCCTGAACTGAACCAATACATCACCCCATCATGCATTTGATTCTGCCTCCCCTCTCCCTGTGAGAGAGGGGTTGGGGGTGAGGTCTCTGGATTCTACGGCGCCGCTGGCGTGTCGGTTGGCGCGGGCGGAGGCACAGGCGTATCGGTTGCCGTCGGCGCAGGCGCGGGCGTCTTCGTCGGCGTTGGCGTCGGCGCGGGTCCGGTAGCGGCATGGCCATAGATGACGACCGTCGCGCCATCATGCGCCCAGCTGTAGAGCCAGGACATCGGCCCGGTTGGCACGTTCACACAGCCGTGGCTGCCCGTCTCGTGGGTACCATCGGGATCAGTATGAGGATAATTCGTACCGGGACCGAATTCGTGCCGCCACGGCGCGTCGTGAATGTAGTAGCCGTTGTACTTGAAGTACATCGCGTAGTTGATATGCTCCGGCGAGTAATAGTAGGGCGAACCCTTCGGCCACGGCGAATAGAAGGTCACATTGCGCTCGTGCCACTGGACGTGGTAGGTGCCGGTCGGCGTCGGCAATTGCGGCATGCCCGTCGTCACCGCCGTGCGGAAGACCAGCCGATGATCCTGAAAGGCGAAGAGCCACTGCTGCGAGAGGCTGACCAGGATGAGCTGGCCGCCGATATTGGGCGCCGAACCGGCGGGCATCGGGCCGGGAGGCAATGACCCCGCGGTCGGGATCGGCGCTGGCGGGCCAGATGGAACTGGCGTCTTCACCGTATGCGGTTTTGGCGTCGCTGTGGCCGTCGCGGTGGCAGTAGGCGTATTTGGCACAACTGTCGGCGGCAGGTAGGCGACTGTCGCAATCGGCTTGACCTGCGACAGGTTGGTAGAACCCACGGTACCGCTACAGCCGCTGAGAATGATGACGCCGAGGACGGCAAGACACCCCAGCAGCGCCACTAGACGTGATCGAAGTTTCATCATAGTCCTTAAGCGCCTCCTGATGGAGGAACGAAGCTGCTCGGCCAGCCTGATTCGCATTGGTACCCATAGGCGATGCCGCCGGGTATGACCCCAACCGCCAGCATGCTTCGCCACATTGCACTATCCTACCAGACGGCACTGGAAATGCAAAGAAGGAAGGGCAGATATTCCCAGGCAAACAAGGGTTATAGCTCACGACTACTGGCTGGCGCCACCAGTGGCGTAGTGTGCCAGGTAGGCGCGCTCGTCCGCGGTCAGTTTGTCCTCGTCATCTGCTTCGGAGACCTTGAACCAGATCGCGTTTTCGAGCCACCAGCGATAGATGAAGGCGACGAACGACGGCGCGCAGACCCACGTGTTCTGCTGGATGCTCAGCCGGTCCTCATCGCTGAGGCTTTTCGCTGCCATCTCCTCCAGCTCGATGGGCGTGACGAGCACGTACTGCGCGCCCTGTGCCGTGAGATAGAGATACCAGAAGAGGACATCCTGCTGGTCGTTGTAGAAGCGCACGATGTAGCCGCCGTCACTGCCGGGGCAGGGCAGGATGTCGTCCGAAAGCTTGAAGTAGCAGGCGGTGCAGGAGGGAATGCGGTCCTGCAACTCGGTCGAGCTCATCAGCCGGATGAACGACTCGGGCAGCGTCAGCCCCAGCCGCGCCGCCGACTCCGCGATCTTCGCCACCTCGCCGCGCGCCTCGGGTGGATTGCGATGAATCGCCATCGTCGCGTCGGTGCGCTCATCCAGCGGCTCCAGCCAGTCGAGCGACTCGCTCACCGCCGGAATCGGTGGCAGGCTATCGTATTCGAAGTGGCAATAGGTGCCGTCGCAGCCGCGATAGCGCCCCAGATCGAAAGACCACCATGCCTGTGGAAACGGTAGCTGGCCCGGTGTATGCCCATTCATCGCGATATCCCTCCCCTGCTAACCACAGCGTTCGCCTGTGTCCAGGGAAGTATACACGCTCCGATTCATCAATCGGACAGCAATTCTACGTACGCCGCATCGAGGATACCGCCCTCTCTGTCGCTGCGCTATGATCTCGTTGTACAGGCAGATTGGCAGATGCTGGCATCTATGAGGCCGGCTGTTATGTATCCCGAACGTCTGCCATTCCGCGAGCGAAAGGATATACGCGATGAGCGGCAGCCGCAGAGTAGAGCTTTTCCTGGGCATAGGAGCGGTCCTCTATGGGCTGCTGCTCCTGTTTGTGGTCTATCTCCAGCCATATGGCGACTCCAGAGCGCCGGGGCAGTGGGTGACGTTGCACCCAGGTTTCCCGGAGAGCTCACCGCCCTATATCCTCGCCTTCGGCCTGCCCATCCTCGGCATCACCATAGGGGCTATCATCGACGCAGCGCATCCAAACATAGTCACCCGCATCCTCCTCTGGTTCGCAACAGCTGTGCTCCTCGTGGAGACAGGTCTGGCAATGGCCAGCATTGGCCTGTTCCTCTTGCCCGCGTTCGTGGCGGGCTTCTGCGCCTCCTTGCTAGCTTTTACCGAGTCCAGGCCGACACCTCAGCGCGCGAGGGGATAAAGCTACTCATAACAGGCGGGGTGGATTCTCTAGTACACGACGCGAGAGATGTTTGGGCAAGACCGATTATCGCCGCAAGAGGGCAACGACAATCGCCACTCCGCCAACCAGCATCATGAGGATGCCCGATAACCGGGGAGTGTCTGGTCGTCCCAGAAAATTCAGGGACATACGGGGCAGACGTCCGAGCAGACGCAGAATCCCCAGCACGATCACCACCACGCCCACGATGACCACCACCAGCGCTGGCTGATTGGCCAGCAAGACCAGCGCGCCCAGTATTGTATGAACCACTGCCACATTCCTCTTTCGGAGTTCAGACCGAGCCGCGCCTCCATTAGCCGTGCAGGCGGGCGGGGGCGATCACACGGTTGACCGGGCCAGACCCCATGATGACGAAGACATCGCCAGGCTGGCGCATCGCACGCAGCAACGCCGCCGTCTCGTCGAAGTTGCCGCCATAGTGAACGGATGAAGCGCGGCCCTGCCAGGCGGGGCGGGCGGCAATCGCTTTCACCAGATCATTGCCGTGAATCAGACCAGTGTCGCGCTCGCGTGAGGGCTGGATTTCCACGACCACCGCCTCGTCCGCCTCATCATAGGCGGCGGCGAACGGCTCCAGGAAGCGATGCAGGCGGGTGAAGAGCGTCGGCTGGAAGACCGCAATCAGCCGACGACCGGGGAAGCGTTTGCGCGCCGTGGCCACCGTCAGCGCCACCGCATGGGGATGGTGGGCGTAATCGTCGATGAAGGTCACGTCGCCGTCCTCGATGATCTCGAAGCGGCGGCGCACGCCAGGAAACGCCGTCAGCGCGCGCACAATCACATCCGGCGCGATGCCCAGCGCATCGGCGGCGGCGGCGGCGGCCACCGCGTTGGCGATATTGTGCGCGCCGGGAGTCGCCAGCGTGACCCGCCCCTGCGGCTCGCCGCGCAGCAGCAGTGTAAAGCTCGTCTCGGTATCAGCACGCACATCCGCCGCGCCCGCTTCGGCGTCAGGCCGCTCCAGGCTAAACGGGCGCGTGGCAATCGGCAGATCGCGTATCCGCGCGATCACGTCGCGGCAGCCGGAGATATCGTCGTTGTAGACGACCATCGGCGCGAAGGGCGCATCGGGGCGGGCGCTGGTATCCATGCCTTGCAAAAACTGCACAAAGGCGTCGCGGATGACCTCATAGGACGGGAAAAACTCTGGGTGGTCATACTCCACCGCAGTCAAGACGACCATGCGCGGATGGTAGTTGAGAAAGTTATAGTTCCACTCATCCGCTTCATTGATGAAGAGATTGCCGTGTCCTATGCGTACGTTGCCCTTCCACGCGGGCACGACCGCGCCCAACTCCACGGTTGGGTCGAGGCCAGCGGCGGTGGCCAGCGCGCCCAGCAGCGCCCCTGTCGAGCCTTTGCCATGCACGCCAGCGATGGCGATACCTGGCGTCAGACGCATCAGATAGCCAAGCAGCGGCTGCCACTGTGTCACCGGGATGTCCGCCGCCTCGGCGGCCTGTAGCTCGACATGGTCGGGGTGGAGATGGGTGACGGCGGGATTAGTCACCACCAGATCAACATCATGAATGTGGGCGACGTCGTGTCCAAGCTGGATGGTGATGCCTTGCTGCTCCAGCACGCGCGTCATGGTCGTCTGGGCGATATCGCAGCCAGTGACCAGCGCGCCCTGCTCGCGCGCCAGCAGCAGCACCGATGAGACGCCACTGCCACCCGCGCCAACCACGTGAATGCGCTTGCCGCGCAGCCCATCTGGAAACAGCTTCAACAACATGCCTGGATTCATAACGCCATTATTCCCCACTCTAGATTGCTACAGATTGCTACCTGATAGGCCCGGTATTCCATGAAATTGACGCCAGACTCGGCCATAAAAAGCCAGAGTACCAGGCGGGCCATGCTGCTGGCGGTTAAAACCGCGCCTGAACGGCCTCGCCTGCTACGCACGCTCCGCCACGAAACCTGCCTGCACAGGTTTCACCGCTCCCTCCAGCAGTGGAAACTGATGTCGCTCTGGGAGCCCGCGCAGGCGGGCTTGGTGGCCGAACGCAGTGAGGTACCTTAGGCGCGGCTTCAGCCGCCAGCGCCTCGATCAGCCGACCAAGTTGTTAATCACCATCACGCGGCGCAGCCGCCCTGGCACGCACCGCGCCCACAGGAAGCACGTCCTCTAAGAAGTAGAACGATACTGCGTCGCGAAGTTCACCCGGCTCGTCTCTCAATTCGCTCACGACGGATTCGAGAGTCTGCCCGGCTGCGGCTCGGTGATCATGCGCCGCACGATGGCGCCGAGCTTCTTGAAGAGCGATGGATTCTCGCCCTGGATGATGTTCACCTGGCCAAAGATCGCCCGAACGTCCAGGTCAATCGTCGCCGCCTCCTGGTGATTCGGATTCGTCCCCTCCGAGATGACCTCATCGCGGACGAAGATGCCCCCCGAGCTTTCGCCGAAGATGTTCACCTCGCCCATGAATGCGCTGGCCCGCACCCGCACGCGCGCCGTCTCCGGCACATAGATCGTCAGCTCGCCAAAGACCGCAGAGAGGGTCATCGTGGCATGGGATGGTAATGCCGCGAGATTGAGGTCGAGCTTCATCTCGCCAAAGACCGCGCCGCCCGTCGTATCGGGATCGAGCCGCCAGGCTCGGTTCACGCGCTTCACTTCGCTGAAGAGGGCTACCAGCCGCTTTGGTTGTCCGCTCGGACGGAACGGCGCGGGCGCGGATGATGACCGCGACGAATGAGATGAGAGGGCGTCAAGTTGATCGATCTTGCTGACGGGTAACTGCGGCAGGTTGTTCATAATCGCCTGGCACTCGTCCGCGTCTCGCGCCAGCAGGAGGGCATCCAGGCCGCGCTGAAATGTGTCGAACTCGATTTCTCCACGCTCATAGCGCTCGCGGAGTACGCGCATGGCCTCTTGCTGAGGCGTGGCCGATGGTTGCGGTGACTGCGATGACTGCGACGGTTGCATCTGCATGGCACGCATTCCTCCTCGCGCAGGGCATGGCAGGGATTGCATCTGCCATGCGTAGCCTCTCTCCACCAACTTTAGACTATGATAGTCTCAACCGATTCGATTCTACTGTCTCCATTACGCGCGCAACGTTCCAGGCGTTGCGGCCCCCTCCCCCTAACCCCCTCCCCCATAGGGAGAGGGGGAACCAGGACCTCTCTGGCGGTATGATTACCAGGAAGAGTCAGATGTGCTATGCGCTACGAATCGCGGCCAGCATGCGCCGCCGCTGAAGCCAGAGCGCCAGCGTGCCCGAGAACCCCGTCACCGCCAGCACGAAAGGAACGGCGAAACAGAGCGCGGCAACGAGGCCGATTTGCTCGGGAACGCCTGCCTGAACGGTGCAGCCAGCGCCTGCCGCGCAGGTCGTCTTCGCGCCGACGATGCCCATCCACGGCAGCACCGACGCCAGAATCACGACGATCCCGCCTGCCAGGCCGCCAAACAGGCCGAGCAGCGTGGGATGCTGATAGCGTGTCACGGCCACCAGGAAGGCGAGCAGCAGCGCCGCCCCGACGATGCCCGCCGCCAGCCCCGCCCATCCCGGAAGATGCGAGGCGTACACCTGGAAGGGGTCGCCGATGGCGGTCGCGGTCTGCGATGACGTTTCAAAGATAGCATAGGCGAGTAGCGGCCCGGCCAACGCTGTCAGCGCCATCAGGCCGACAATCGTCCACGCCGAGGCCGCACGTGGCGCCGCGACCAGCAGCGCGCGCGCCAGTCCCGTCGGCTGCGCCAGCACCTGACGCAAGCGCGTGGCATACGCTGGCTCATCGCCAACCTTCCGAACCAGATCCAGCGTGTCATCCAGCGCCGGGGCAGTCATCCCGCCATCGGCAAGCTGGCTGCGTAATGCCTGCAATGACATCGCGACCGATGGCGCACCCACCCGCGCACTCGCCATAGCTTCCCTCCGAACCATCTCCACACCATCACCACTTGCACGCTGGCAGGCACGAGCCGACACTACCAGTCGCCGCGCAGCTCCACTTCCAGCTCTAGCTCGATATCGAACTGCTCGCGCACCGTGCGCCGCGCCAGCGCGATCAGCGCGACGACATCCGCCGCCATCGCGCCGCCAGAGTTGACGATGAAATTGGCGTGGCGCGGCGAGATTTGGGCCTTGCCGATCATGTGACCCTTCAGGCCAGCCGCCTCGATCAGTCTACCAGAAAACTCGGGCAATGGGTTCTTAAAGACGGAGCCAGCGCTCTTCTGCGTCGGCTGGGTCTCTTTGCGGTAGCGCAGATGCTCGGCGACGCGCGCGCGGACGGCGGCGGGATCGTCGCGGGTCAGCAGGAACGTCGCCCCGGTAATCATCTCGGCTGGCTCGATCAACGCGCGTGGCGCGGCCACCGGTTGCCCATCGTCGCCGAACACGATCCGCCGTCCCGCCCGGAAGCGGCTATGCCGGTAGGCGAGGCGCAACTCCTCGGCGGCCAGCTCGCGGACGACGCCCTCGCTGGTAAAGAGCACGCGCGCCGTCTGCAACGTGTCGGCGATACACGACGCGCCCGCGCCCGCGTTGCTCACCACCGCGCCACCGACGGTGCCAGGCACCCCCGCGCCCCATTCCAGCCCGGCAAGCCCCTGGGTCGCCAGCGCATTCACGAGCCGGGGTAGGTCAACGCCGCCGTCGGCGGTGAGCAGCGCATGGTCGCTATCCACCTCATCGGTGTGCCAGGCGGCGCTGTTCATGCGGGCGACGATGCCACGCGCGCCCGCGTCGGCATAAAGGACGTTGGTCCCGTTGCCAACCAGCATGAGCGGCCACTGCCGGTCGTTGGCCAGCGCCGCCAGCTCTATGAGCGTCTCTTCTCGCTCGATGGCCAGCCAGACATCCGCTGGACCACCAACGCCAAAGGTGCCATGACGCGAGAGCATTTCATTTCCAACCACGCCCGCGCCGAATCGCTGGCGTAGCTCGCTGAGCATGATCTGCCGCGTCTCGTCGTCCACTACCATAGAAATTGCGCCAGAGGACTCCCGGGTTCAGCCGGTGAGGGGAATGGCGCTACTCCCTTCTTTATGTGTTACACTGCCTACATGCGTAAGGCAGACTGGTTTATTCAGTCAAACAGCTTCACCACGCATCGGGAGCTTTGAGTAAACCCCGTGAATTGCTATACCGCCCTACGGGACGGTGGGCTACCCGTCAGTTAGCCCTGAAGCCCAGACACTTTGGTGTTGTGGGCAAGCTCCCGCATTCATGTGGGGGTTACTGACATCAGGGGCAGTATACACGCCGAGACGGCGCGCGCGACAGCACAACAGGACGATGTTGCCGGGAGAGTAAACACGGTCCCATGGTGATTCGAGTGTCGAGTGATACGAGAGGTTGGTAGCTACGCTCTCGGCCATAATGGTGTTAAACGTATCATTCAGGTCTTCGGTGCGGCGCGTGAAGAGCCTCTGGGAGCCCGCGCAGGGCAGCCGCGCGGAGCGGCAACGGCCCAACGGGCGGGCTTTGCGGCCTTCGCCAGAAGGTCCATAGGCGCGGCTTCAGCTGCCAGCCGCTACCTCGAAGGCAGGGTATAGGTGTAGTCACTGGGCAGCAGCAGAACGGTACGCCCGGTAAACATGCTGTTGAAGACACTGAGCGGCATGTAGGTGACATAGTAGAGCGAGGAGTCTACCAGCCGCAGCCCCTGGCTGTCGCCCGCCGTCATCACCAGGAAGTGGCCGCCGGAGAAGAAATGGTAGAAGCCATAGCTAATACGCACATTGACGATGAGGGGCAAATGCAGCGTATTGGTGATATACATCATCTGCTTATAGCTCAGATTATCCCGGTAGTCCGACCGCATCTTGTGCAGTGAGGCGACCTGCTGAAAGCCGCTATAACTGAGCAGGCCGCCGTATGGTGAAATATTTGAGCCAAGCTCATCGATCATGCGCCCAATGGTAGCGCCCTTCACGCCCCATGCGGTCAGTGTTTCCGCCATCACCGCCGCGCTACAGGCCGCTCCCCAGTATTCGTTATACTGCGCGACCGAGTCATACTGATTCACCAGCTTGCCCTGTGTCAGCGGCTTTACCATAGCGGCGATATTCTGCGCGTTCGCCCCCGCCGCCTGCGCGTTGTAAAAAGCCATCAGCGGCTGCGATGGCTCGCCGACGCCAGTAATCGAAAGTAGCAGCGTCACACCGATCGCGATCAGCGCCAGGCCAATGCGCGAGACCGACCAGGGGTTCCGCCGGGCTGTCTCGATGGCGCGGGTATAGACCGGCTTGCGCTGCGCGGGCAGCGGGGGCCGCCACGCAACCAGGTCAGGCACGCTATCGGCGGGCACAAGTCCTCGTGCGCCGCCCCGATACACTTCCTGCTCGACCGGCTCGTCGATGTGCGTCAGCGTCAGTGGCCGCGCAATCGACTGAGCGCGGCTCCGTCCGGTATCATAGTCAAAATGGTCTTCGTCGGGATAGTTGGGGACAGACCAGTCCTCGTCCTCCTGCGCATATTCATCCCACGATGACTGCCGATTTCCGCGACGATGGGCAACGCGGTCGATCAGGCTGTGCGCCGGGCGGTGGCGCGTGCTATCGCGCGAGACGGCGGGCATAGATGGGACCGATGGGAGTGTAAATTGAGGCGGCATCGAGGGAGTCTGCTCGTCGCGCGCGGAATACTCCGGCTCGAAGTCGTCGCGTCGCCGCGCGGGTGTGCGTGGGTCGGTGGCGTCCGCCAGCGTGCGCGCCTGGCGCGTATGGCTCTGGTGGCTCTGATTGCGCGCATTGCTATAGCTCGAACTCGCCGGATCTTTGCGGGAAGATCGGGTCTTTTTCTCCATGCGTGGTGCATCCTCCCTGCGTCCCTGGGGCAATCTTGGCCCACCACACCGCTGCCAGCATATGGAGACACCGACAACAACGAGCAGGCCCGGCGCCCCTGGCCCGTAGCGAGAATAGTATACATCTCAGCCATAGCCGTCAAGGTGAGCCGCCAGAATTGTCTATGCCCGCTGGGGGTATCTGGCCCATTTTGGGGGCTTGACGCTTGTGTGACTTTCCGGTATAACGGTCGCAGCCGGGAATATGGATCTGCGCTCTGGTCTTATCGCACCTCTCAACACCCATGTTGCCGGCCCTTTTCTTGCGCGCTGGTCACTCCCCCAGCGCGCTCCTC
>DATBIB010000079.1:0-53839 GCA_036557205.1 Ktedonobacterales bacterium
GCGCTGCTGGCGCTCTCGGCGATTCTGTTCTATGTGGGGGTCTACACGATGTGGCTCAAGCGCACCACCCCGCAGAACATCGTGATTGGGGGCGCGGCGGGCGCCGTGCCGGTGCTGGTCGGCTGGGCCGCCTCCACGGGAACGGTGAGTCTCGCCGCCATCTGGATGTTTTTGATCATCTTTTTGTGGACGCCGCCGCATTTTTGGGCGCTGTCGCTGGTGTTGCGCAAGGACTATGAGCGGGCTGGCGTGCCGATGCTGCCGGTGGTGCGCGGCGACGCCGAGACGCATCGCCAGATCATCCTCTACTCCTTACTGCTACTGGCGGCGAGCTGCGTGCTGGTAACGACCCAGGTTATCGGGATGCTCTATCTCGTCTCCGCTGTGCTCCTTGGCGGTGGTGTGCTGGTGCTCGCGATCATGCTCGCACGCGAGAAGACGCTGGCGAGCGCGCGGCGCCTGTTTTGGTTCTCGAACTACTATCTGGCGCTGCTGTTCGCCATTATGGTAGTCGATCACCTGATTCATTAGGCGGCGGAGGGAGAGCGTGATGGCGACTCCGACGACTCGGCAACCACAATCCACAGCGCCACGACGGCCGATACGTAATAATGCGGCGACGCTACGCCTGATTTCGCGGCTGTTGGTGGGGACGCTCGTGGTAATTGTCGCCGCTGTGCTCCTCTCGCGCACGGTATTTGTCAACAACCAGAACTCTTCCGCGCAACTCAAAGGTACGTCGTTAGGTGGAACCCTAGCGCCCAACTTTACTTTGACTGACCAGAGTGGCAATCGCGTCTCGCTAGCGGATCTGCGCGGACATCCTGTCGTGCTGACGTTCTTCTATACGCACTGTATCGATGAGTGTCCGCTGACAGCGTCGAAGTTTCAGAGCGTCCTGAAGAATGCCGGGTCGCAACTCACGAACGTTCGATGGGTGGCTGTCAGTACCGATCCCGTTGGCGATACGCCGCAGACAGCGACCAACTTTGCGGCGAAACACGGCTTGACTGGCACGCTCCATTACCTGCTGGGTACGCAGGCCGAGCTGGAGCCGGTGTGGTCAGCATATTCCGTAGCCGTTGAAGGCGGCGCAACGACGCCTGGCGAGGACGACGCTGGCAAAGTGCAGCACACTGGTGGCGTCTGGCTGATCGACGCGCAGGGGCACGAGCGGGTCTATCTCGACGCCGCGTTCGACCCAAACGCGCTTACCGATGACTTGAAGATACTCGCTGGCAACAAGTAGTGGGAGATTCTTCGGGGAATTGTCAGCTATGCGTTGTCAGTGTATGCTATCAGGTGGTTGTCTTTCAGACATGATATGGCCGGGCTTATCACGGCCAAGAGGCTTCATCAGTTGACCGTTGGTTCTTGTAGTGCCCAGGAGGTTGAGGATCTGCATATGCCTTTTCGTTCCAGGCTGACACGTTGGGGAGCCATCTCGGTGCTGGCTCTCACCGTCGCGGGCTTGCTCGCGGGCTGCGACCAAAATACGCCAAACGTCCTCGATCCGGCAGGTGTGGCCGCCGATAAAGAGGCGACCCTGTTCTGGTTTATTCTGGTGGTCGCAACAATTGTCTTCGTCGCCGTTACCGGGGCCCTCATCTACATGATGATCCGCTTCCGCGCGCGCCCAGACAGTCCTCCCGCTCGCCAGATCGGCGGACATCAGCGGTTGGAGATTATCCTGGCAGCCATTCCAACGGTTGTCCTCTTCATCGTTTTGTTTTTCACCATCTCGACGATGTTTGCGCTGGCGCAGCCCAACGAACCTAATACACTGACGATCAAGGCGATTGGACATCAGTGGTGGTGGGAATTCCAGTATCCTGACCAGAAGATCGTCACCGCCGATGAGATGTACATCCCGGTCAACACGACGGTGCATGTCGAGCTTGAGTCGAACAATGTCATCCACAGCTTCTGGGTGCCCCAGCTGGCGGGCAAGACCGACGTCATTCCAGGCCACGACAATACGACCTGGCTCAAGGCGACCCGGACCGGCGACTTCCGCGGTCTCTGCACCGAGTTCTGCGGCACGCAGCACGCCCACATGGATTATCTGGTGCGGGTCGTGTCCGCTGATCAATTCCAGACATGGGTAACGCAACAGACCGCTGGCGCCGCGACGCCCACTACGCCAGACCAGATAGCCGGGAAGCAGGTGTTCCTGAGCAAAGGTTGCACGGCCTGCCACCTGATCGATGGCGTTGACCAGGCAAGCAAGCTGCAGATCGGCCCGAATCTGACACACTTTGGCAGCCGCACAATCATCGCCGGCTGGGTGCTCGACAACACAACGCCCAACCTCCGAGCTTGGGTTCACGATGCGCAGGCTGTCAAGCCCGGAGTCGATATGCCTTCTGAGACAAATATCGATAGCACGGACCTCGATGCGCTTGTCGCCTATTTGGAAAGTCTGAAGTAGCAATTGCTGTCTGTGCCCGGCGTGGCGCAGGCGCTAGAACTAGACAGTGAGGACGCCATGGCAATCGGAAGCGTTGCTACTCGTGGACATGTCGCGCGGCGGTCATGGAAGCAATCCGCGATTGGTTCGTGGGTGACGACCGTTGACCACAAGCGCATCGGCATCTTGTACATGTATACCGCCTTCGTCTTCTTCCTGATGGGCGGTATCGAGGCGTTGCTCGTCCGCACACAGCTAGCTGTGCCGAACAATACGGTGCTCAGCCCGGAGGCCTACGACGAGGTCTTCACCATGCATGCGACGACGATGATCTTCCTGTTCGTCATGCCAATGTGGGTGGGATTCGGCAACTATCTGGTGCCCCTGATGATCGGCGCGCGTGATATGGCCTTCCCGCGCATCAACCAGCTGGGGTACTGGCTGTTTCTCTCCGGCGGATTGCTGCTGACGATGAGCTTTCTCTTTGGCGCCGCGCCAAACGCGGGCTGGTTCAGCTATGCGCCACTGACCGAGGCGACGCCCGTCTGTTTAGCGGCTCCTATTGCCTCCGCCCAGGCGCAGGCGGCCGCCGCGGCCACGCAGGCGGCGCAGGGGTTGCAGGGCTGTTTCGCGCCGGGCCTGAATATGGACTTCTGGATCGCGGGCCTTAACCTGCTCGGCATCTCGTCCATTACCGGCGGCATCAACTTCATCGTGACGATTCTGCGCATGCGTGCGCCGGGCCTGACGATCAACCGCATGCCGCTCTTCACCTGGATGATTATGGTGATGTCGTTCCTGCTGGTGTTCGCGATGCCAAGCCTGACGGTCGCCAGCTTCCTGCTGCTCTTCGACCGCCACCTGGGAACGCACTTCTATCAGGCAGGATTCGGAGGCGATCCTCTCCTCTGGCAACACCTGTTCTGGTCCTTTGGCCATCCAGAGGTGTATATCCTCATCTTACCCGCGTTCGGCATGATATCGGAGATTGTCCCGGTCTTCTCCGGGAAGCCGATATTTGGGTACACCTTCGTCGCCTGGTCGGGTGTCGCCATCGGCTTCCTGAGCTTCACCGTCTGGGCGCACCACATGTTCGCGGTGGGTCTGCCGCCGCTGGCGCAGGCATTCTTCGCGTCTAGCACGACGCTGATCGCGATTCCGACGGCGGTGAAGATCTTCAACTGGGTCGGCACCCTCTACGGAGGGCGCATACGATTCACCGCCTCGATGCTGTTCGCACTTGGGTTTATCGCGATGTTCCTGATAGGCGGGTTGAACGGCGTCGCGGTCGCGGTGGTGCCGGTTGACTACCAACTTACCGATACCTACTTCGTCGTCTCGCATATCCACTATGTGCTCTTCGGCGGCGCGGTGATGGGGCTGTTCGCTGGTATGTTCTACTGGTACCCCAAGTTCTCCGGGCGCTTGCTCGATGAGCGTCTGGGTAAGCTCCAGTTCTGGCTCTTCCTCATTGGCCTGAACCTGGCGTTCTTCCCGATGCACATCATGGGTCTGCTGGGGATGCCGCGTCGTCAGTACACCTATGCGCCTAACCTTGGCTGGGACCAGCTCAACCTGATCTCGACCATCGGCGCATTCATCCTGGCGGTTGGTGTGATCGTCTTCATCGTGAACTGGATTAAGACCATGGGCTTCACCAAAGTGAACGCCGGGAATGACCCGTGGGACGCCTTCACGCTGGAGTGGGCGACCACCTCACCGCCGCCTGTGGAGAATTTCGCGACGATTCCCGTGGTGCGCAGCCGCCGCCCGCTCTGGGATATGAAGCATCCAGAAGACCCTGACTGGCGACGCGAACACTGACGTGTGCCACCTGCCTCGATCGAGTATGGCGACACTTGTTGTGTGGCTGGCGAGAGAGGCAGGCTCCGCCTATGACGAGGAGAAGCATGAAGGACGCAACCAAGGCGACTGAAGCGAATGAAGCGCAGTCGCCAGCAGAGACCAGAGGAACGCCGCCTCGACTGAGCCGCCGAGCAATCGCTGGCTTTATCGTGACGACGCTCCTCTCGGCGTCGCTGCTTCTGCTGCTCTTCGTGCGTTTGCTTAGCGCGAGTCAGGCGGTAAGCAGCACGGGGACATCGCCCGTCATCGGCCATGCCGCACCAAATTTCACGATCACGTTGTGGAACGGGCAGACCGGCCAGAAGCTCCAGATGGCCGACCTCAAAGGGAAGCCAGTGGTGCTCAACTTCTGGGCGTCGTGGTGTGATCCGTGCGTCGCGGAGGCGCCTATTCTCCAGGCCGCGTCGCAGAAATACGCATCGCAAGGGGTCGTCTTCGTCGGCATTGCCTATGAGGATATCCAGGCGAACGCTGTGCAGTTTCTGCAGCAGCATGGCATCACCTATCCAGTTGGGCCGGATACGTCAGGCGCTATTTCAATCTCCTACGGCGTTCCATCGGTGCCTGTGACGGTTTTCATTAACAGCAAAGGCATCGTCGTAGATCAGTTCGATGGCGCGCTCACCCAGAATTTCCTGGATCAGCGAATCGCCAAGATTCTGAAGTAGTCGGTACGAGTTAGTCAAGCACAGGGGTCACGCGGTGGAGATAGGGCAGGTGAGCATCGGCGCGGCGCTGATAGCCTTTGCGGGAGGCATCATCTCGTTTTTTTCGCCGTGTGTCGCGCCGCTTGTGCCTGGCTACATCGGATTCCTTTCGGGAACGGTCGTCTCGACCGACGGATCCGGGGTAGCGGTTGGCGCGGGCGCGCGTCGGCTGAATCCGGTCATGGTGGCGACCCTGATCTTTGTCGCTGGATTCTCAGCCGCGTTCATCGTGCTGGGGCTGCTGGCGGGAAGCTTCGGGCGCGTGCTGGCGGCGTATCAGCCGGTGATGCAGACCATCGCGGGCATTGTCATGGTGATGATGGGCGCGTTTCTGCTGGGGCTGTTGCCGCGTGCGCTGACAGACTGGATGCTGCGCGAGGGCCGGATACAGCTGCGTCCCGACAAGGTCAGCCGTCTGGGACTAGCGGCTCCGTTCGCGCTGGGCATCGTCTTTGCCGCTGGCTGGACGCCGTGTATCGGTCCGGTGCTTGCGTCAATCCTGGCGTTCGCGAGCGCCTCGGCCAATACAGCTACCGGTGCGATTCTGCTGACGTTCTATGCGTTTGGCTTCGCGCTGCCGTTTCTGGCGGTGGGGCTGGGATGGTCGGCCGGGTTGCGCGCGCTGGGCTGGGTCAAGCGATATGGTCACGCGATCTCGCTCATCAGCGGCGGGGTGCTTATCATCGTCGGCATACTCTATCTGACCGGGGAGGTCGCGCTTTTCTCGGCCTGGGCGCAGCAGTTCACGCTGCCGTTCCTGCGATAGTGACATATGCCACCATTGCTCACGGTTCTGATGCGCACGATTCACGTGCTGGCAGGTGGAGTCTGGGTCGGTGGCAGTGTGATTTATCTGCTGGTGATTGGCCCAGCGTTTCGGCTGGCGCGGCCCGCGCCCGAGGTGAGCGCGCAGGTAGCGCGGCTGTTCCGGCAGTTGGTCAACATCTGCATCGGGGCGCTGCTGCTGACTGGCGTGTACCTGATCTTTGATCGGCTGAGCCTGATCGCTATTGGTCCAGCCTATTTGGTCGTTCTGGTGGTGAAGGCGCTGGCGGCGCTGGCGATGTTTCTGCTGGCGATATTCCAGGCGCAGGAGGCGCGCCGTCCGGCGAGGCAGCGCGGGCGATGGTGGCAACTGACACCACGTGTGATTCTAGCGCTTGGCGTGCTGACCTTTTTGCTTGGCACGGTATTGACGATACTGTACGAGATGGAGCTGGCGCGCTAATTCAGCAGTGGCGCTTGAGAAGAAGTGAGAGGCAGACCTGTGACGATAGATGTAGCGGAGCCAGTCAAGACGCAACGCCCGCCACGCTCTCGACGCCGCACTGTGCGCTGGAGCTTCGTCATTGCTGGACTGCTGATTGCCGGAGCGGTACTTTACCTCGTCCTGGCGAATACACGCGCCTCCGCTGAGTACTACATGACGATTGGCGAGCTGCAACATTGCACCGCGTGCTCGAGCCAGACGGTGCGGGTCGCCGGGCAGGTCGCTTCCGGCACGATTCAGCGCAATAACCAGACACAGGTGCTGCGCTTTACGATGACCGACGGTAAGTTGAGTATGCCTGTGGTCTACGGCGGCATCGTTCCCGACGCATTCAATCCTGGCCTAACTGTTGTGGTTGAAGGCCATATTCAGAATGGCACTTTCCAGGCGCAGACGTTACTGGCAAAGTGTCCATCGAAGTTCCAGTCCGCGACGCCGGGCAGCACCGGGAAGTAGCAGAGCAGCGTTCACAGAGCAGGAGAGCCTGTGCATTTCTCAGACCTTGGCATGATTGCGCAGATGCTGGCGCTGGTGTTCACTTTTTACGCCATCGCGAGTTCGGTGCTGGGCGCGGTGCTGAAACGTCCGGCCCTGGTGGTCAGCGGGCGGCGCTCAGTGCTGGTGGTTGCCGCGTTACTGGTGACGGCGGCGATTGGGTTGATTGCGTCGTTCCTGGAGCACGACTACGGCCTTCGCTACGTTGCCGAGCACTCCAGTAACGCGATGCCATGGTACTACACCGCGGCGGCGTTCTACGGTGGGCAGGAGGGTTCGCTGCTCTACTGGGGAATGATGCTGTCGCTCTTCTCGACTGTGGCCGTTGTGCTCTATCGCCGCGCACCAGCGCAGCTAATGCCCTGGGTCGTCGCCGTATTGATGGCCATCGAAGGCTTTCTGCTCGTCGTGCTCAACTTCGTCTCCTCGCCGTTCGACCGGCTCACCATCGTTCCCGTGGATGGCCAGGGGCTGAACCCGCTCCTGCAAGATCCGGGCATGCTGGTACATCCACCGATGCTGCTAATGGGTTACATGAGCTGGTCATTGCCCTTTGCTTTCGCCATCGCCGCGCTCATCACTGGCCAGCTCGATTCGCGCTGGCTGCGCGCCATCCGCCGATGGACGCTGGCGGCCTGGTGCATTCAGACGACGGGATTGTTGCTCGGCGCGTGGTGGGCATATCACGTGCTCGGCTGGGGCGGCTACTGGGGCTGGGATCCTGTCGAAAACGCCGCGCTGCTGCCGTGGCTGACGGCGACGGCCTTTCTCCATTCGACGATGATTCAGGAGCGACGTGGCACACTGAAAGTCTGGAATCTCTCGCTCATTTTGCTGACCTTTTTGCTGGCGATTTTCGGCACATTCGAGGTGCGTAGCGGCATCATCCAGTCGGTGCATTCGTTCGCCTATTCAGACATCGGCCCGTACTTCCTGGGCTTCCTGACGATTGCTCTGGCCGTCTCGATTGGGTTGTTCATTTACCGCTTGCCACGTCTGCGACCCGAGCACGAGTTCGACTCGGTCGTCTCTCGCGAGGGCAGCTTCCTGGCGAACAACCTGCTGCTCACCGGCATCGCGTTCGCGACGTTCTGGGGCACCATATTTCCCATTCTCTCGTCGGTCGTGCGCGGGCAGACGATGACCGTAGGCACCGCGTTCTATCAGCAGGTGGACGGCCCGCTTTTCCTGGCGCTGATCTTCGTGATGGGCGTTGGGCCGCTGCTGGCATGGCGTCGCGCGTCACGTGAGAGCCTCGTGCGCAACTTCCGCTGGCCCGCACTCGTGGCTGCCATCGTGGCGGTTGCGTTGCCCATCCTGGGGATGCGTTCGCTCTGGGCCGTCGCGGGATTTGCTATCTGCGCGTTCTCCGCCGCCACGATCTTTTTCGAGGTCTGGCGAGGCACCTTGGTGCGTCACCGCCATGGCGAGTCCTATCCGAAAGCGATGGGTATGCTGGTGGCGCGTCACCGGCAGCGCTACGGCGGCTATCTCGTGCATCTCGGGCTGATTCTGCTGGCCGTTGGCGTGATTGGCTCGCAGTTCTTCCAATCGCAGCGCGACGGGTTGGTCGAGCGTGGGAAGAGCCTGACGATCAACGGCTATACGCTCACCTATCAGGGCATCACCGATGTCACGATTGACAACATCGAGACGATCAAAGCCCACTTCACGGTGAGTCGCGATGGCAACGTTATCGAAGACATCTATCCTGGCGAGCGGATATTCCCAGGCTTCGAGGATCAGCCGACAAGCATTGTTTCGATTACGGATCACGGCCTGACCGACCTCTATGTCTTCCTCGCCGGATTCGATGGCACATCGTCCGCGACGATTCGCGTCTTCATTAATCCGCTGGTGCCGCTGGTCTGGCTCGGTGGTCTGCTGATGCTCTTTGGCGGCATTCTCTGCTGGTGGCCGCTACGCCGTGTAGCGCCGGGGCGCCTGAGCGAGACAAAGTCGCCAGAAAAGAACGTGGAGGTGGCCGTATGACGCTGCGTGCGATGCTTCGTCGCCCCACCTTCATCATTCCAGTCGGGATTGTGCTGCTCATCGGCGTGGTCTGGCTGATCACCGCCATTTCAGCGGCACAGCCCAAGTCGCTTGACGAGCGCACGCTCGAAGTAGCTCGCCAGATACAGTGCCCGGTCTGCAACGGCGAGTCGGTGGCCGACTCACCTTCGCTGAAAGCGTCGGAGATGCGCGCCGTCATTCAGCAGCAACTGGCCGAGGGACGCTCGGAGCAGCAGGTGCTTGCGTATTTTAGCGATGTCTATGGCAGTGATATTCTGGAAAGCCCACCACAACAGGGCTTCACCTCGCTGATCTGGATCATGCCTGTGCTGATGCTGATTGCTGGGGCTATCGCTGTTGTGACGCTCGCGCGCGAATGGCAGAGGCAGGCTAGAGTCGCTAGCGCTGGAAGCAAACGAAGCAGCGAGGACGAGTCTGGCGATGTAGCGCTGAGCGCCGAGGAACGCCAGGCGCTGACTGCGCTGCTGCGCCGAGAGGTGGCGGCGGACGAAGGCTTGCCGCTGGCCGGAAGGGAGGACGGCTGATGCCACTGCTCATCGCTGTGCTCCTGGGACTGTCCGGGTTGCTCGTCGTCATATACCCACTGCTTGGGCTCGATCGAGAATCGGCGGATGCGCAAGCACGAGGGCCACTGGGTGAGGTTGCCGAGCGCGAGCGGTCAGCCCGCGATGCGCTGCGCGAGGTTGAGTTTGATCGTCGGCTTGGCAATCTGGATGACGAGGATTATCAGGCGCTACGCGCGCGTTATGAGGAGCGGGCGCTCGTTGCCCTCAAGGCACGTTATCAGCATGAACAGGAACTGGATGCCCTGATCGAACGGCGGCTTGATGCGTTGCGCCAGCGCGAGAGCGCAGAAGTTACCGATGATATAGCCTCGCTGCCAGTAAAGAGTCAGCAGGCTCCCGGTGTACGGCCTATCCAGGATGGATATGCCGTCACTCAGAACGGCGCTCGCCCGGCGAGCGGCACGCAGGCACGTCGGCGGAGAGGAGGTCGCCCATGAAGCGCCATCTCTTCCCAATACTGGGCTGCCTGATGCTCGCCTTCGCCTTTGTCTCACTCGCGCCAGCCGCGGGCGCTCATGCGTCGGCGACTGGCAGTATCACTGGCGTTGTGGTCAATGGGACGCATCATAATACTCATCTCGCGGGCCAGAAGGTCATCCTGCAACGGACCGATGGCAGTTCTATGAGGGACATCGCGACGACTGTGAGCGATGGCGCTGGCAATTTCACGTTTGCCAACCTTCCCGCCGATGCGAATGCCATGTATGCGGCATACACAACGTTCCAGGGCGGCCTGTTTTCGAGCCAGACAGTGAAACTGGATAGCGATACTCCGGCAGCTCTGCAACTCACGGTCTACGATACAACGAACAATGACGCGAGCCTGCGTGTCAGCGTCGCCACGCTGTTGGTGCACCAGCCGCGCCCAGTCAATGGACTGATCGGGATTGGCGAGATTGTCACGATTGAGAACACAGGCACGACCGCATTCGTCGGCACGCTCACAGGAGATGCAAGCAAGCCAATGCAGCTGCTGCGCTTCGCCACGCCGCCTAATGCCTCCGACCTCTCGTTGGGCATCGGCTTCGACGGCTCTCAGGTGGTAACGACTGATAGAGGATTCGGCTCGACGGCCACTGTGCCGCCCGGGACGACCGATTTTGCCTTCAGCATTGATATCCCATATACAGGTACCGCCGCGGATGTTTCATTTAAGCCCGTCTATCCCGCGACCCGCGTCGTGGTGCTCGTGCCACCGGACATGTTTGTTGATGGCAGAGATTTTGCGGCCCAGGGGGTCATCGAGAGCCTTGGCTCGCGCTATCAGGTCTTTACGATTGGCAACGTGGCGGCGGACAAGCAGGACTCTCTGCGAATAACTGGATTGCCACAGGCGGGCGAAAAGAACTATCTGGATGCGCGCGCGCTCACGATCTTCGCGCTTGTTCTGGCGCTTCTGGCGCTGGCCGCACTGCTGCTCTATCTGCGCCGTGGCAATATTGGCGCGGCCCTTGGCCTGATTCCAATAAATAAACCGGCAAGCGATGTCGCGGCTGCGGCGCAGGTGACCGAAGCTGACAAAGTCGAGGCGGGCGAGCAACAGCGGCTGCTCAATGAGTTGCTCTCCCTGGAACGCGCCCATGGGATTGGCAAACTCACCGACGCCGAATATCGCCAGCGCGACCGGGCGGTTCGCCAGCAACTTCGCGAGTTGTTAGCAAGTGAGAGATCGGCACTGGCCGATGCAGCAGAGAAGAAGAATGGTGGTGTCGGAGCTGGGATCGAACAGGCTGCGGACGCGGGGGATGAGCCAGACGAGCAATCAGCGACTGTGATGCGCGAGGCCGCAGCGCCGGAGCAGAGCAGCGGAGGCCGCCGATGAATGCCGAGACACTCTCCGCACTCGCTATCCCAGCTGAAGTGGATGGGCGCAAACCAGTGGAGCAATCCAAAGCAGTGGTGGTTACGCGCGTGCGCAAGGCATACGGTCTTCGCCCTGTCCTGCGCGATGTCTCATTTGAGGTGGCAGTGGGCCAGCGTGTGGCTGTGCTCGGGCCGAATGGCGCGGGCAAGACGACGCTGCTTCGGATTCTGGCGACGCTCACGCGGCCAGCGCAGGGCAGTGTCAGCGTCGCGGGCCATGACGCGCTCCATGAGGCGCATGCGGTGCGGCGGCTTGTCGGCTACGTTGGCCACGCTCCGCTGCTCTACGACGAATTGACCGCCCGCGAGAACCTGCTCTTCTTCGCGCGCATGTATGGCTTACCAGAAGCGGAGTCGCGCGTTGATGCGCTGCTGGCGCGTGTGGGGATGCGTAGCCGTGCCAATGATCGCGTGGGAACGTTCTCGCGCGGCCAAGCCCAGCGGGTAGCGCTTGCACGGGGCATCCTGCACAGTCCACAGGTGTTATTGCTCGATGAGCCTGACACTGGGCTGGATGAGGACGCCATCTCGCTCCTCCACGAACTCATGTCGGAACGGCATGAGAATGGGCTGACGACGCTGCTGACGACTCACACGCTGGAGCGCGGGCTGTTGTGGAGTGATATGGTGGTCGTGCTGACCAATGGGCGTGTTGCGCATACTGGCGCGTCCGCCGAGGTGACGTTGCCAGAGCTACGCGCGCTCTACGCAGGCGCGGGAAGGAGCGGACGATGAGCTCGCTCCAGACGGGATGGCAACAACTCTGGTCAATCGTCGGCAAAGACCTGCGCAGCGAGCTACGCGCCCGCCAGGTGTGGGCGGCGATGGCGCTCTTCTCTGTGCTCGTGCTGGTCGTCTTTTACTTCGCGTTCGACTTGCGCATTGAGAACAACGCGGCGGTTGCACCGGGCGCTTTGTGGATCGCGTTCGTCTTTGCCAGCGTGTTGGGGCTTGGCCGGACATTCGCCGCCGAGCAGGAGCACGGGGCAATGGACCGGCTGTTGCTGTGCCCAGTGGATCGCCAGGTCATCTTTCTGGCGAAGCTGATTGGCAATCTGATCTTTCTCGGCGTCGTCGAGGTCGTTGCTGTGCCCCTCTTCGCCGCGATCTACAACCTGCCTATTCTCGGTGGCCAATTGCTGGTGATCGTCATACTGGGCACGGTTGGCGTCGCCACGATGTGCACGCTCTTCGCGGCGGTGGCCTCCACCACGCGAGCGCGAGAGATCATGCTGCCGCTGCTGGTATTTCCGCTGTTGATTCCGGTCGTCATCGGCGCGGTACGTGCGACCCAATCCCTGGTGGCTCCTATCGTGAATGACCCACCATGGCCCGGATTGCTCATCGCGTTTGATGTCATTTTTGTCACGTTGTCAGCGCTCTTCTTTCAGTTCGTCGTCGAGGACTAGGTGGTACCAAATGAACACGCTCACGTCGCAACCAGCGGCTCCCGGACATCAGTCGCCGCCACAGCCAGCGCGTAGAGTCTGGCTTGACCCGGTGCGTAAATATGGCGAATACGTGCTTGGTGGCGCGGTCGCCATTGGCATGATGCTTTCCATCTGGGCAGCGTTCGTGTTGGCGCCGACCGATGCCGTGCAGGGCGATGTTCAGCGCATCATGTACTTCCACGTGCCGATGGCCCTGCTGGCCTTTTTCGCGTTTTTCGTCGTCTTCGTCAGCAGTATTGTCTATCTTCTCCGCCGTGACGAGCGCTGGGACTGGTTGGCGCGCGCGTCCGCGGAGATCGGCGTGGTCTATACGACGATGGTGCTCATCTGCGGTTCCATCTGGGGAAAAGCCTACTGGGGCACGTGGTGGGATGGCGAGCCAATTCTGACAACCACGTTGATTCTCTGGTTCATCTACGTCGCCTATTTGCTGCTCCGGTTCTACAGCGGTCGCACTGAGAGCGGAGCGCGCAACGCCGCGGTGCTGGGTATCATCGGATTCGTCGATGTGCCTATCGTGCATTTCGCAGTGACCTGGTGGCGTGGATTGCACCCTACCGGCTACGTGCTCAACGGGGCCACACCCGATACGCCACCGACGGTCTTTCTAGCGCTGATGCTGACGATGGCCACCTTTACGTTGCTCTACGGCTTTCTGCTGCTCCAGCTCTATCGCCTCGAACGCTATACCACCGAGGCTGAGCGGCTGCGGGCGCGAGTGGAATACGGAGAATAGCGCAGGCCAAATACACCGCGAACGCCTGACGTAAGAGATGAGATGAAAGGAGACCGCCATGCAAGGCGGAACATATCTGGTAATCGCCTACATCGTCATGTGGGCTGGTCTGCTGGTTTATCTTGGCTGGATCGCGCTTCGCATGCGCGGCGTGCGCACGGAACTCGATGCTGTGCGGGAGTTAGTGCGCGAGCGCGAGCAGGGCACCAGCCAGGGCAAAGGGGCAGACGAGTAGACAGCGGGGGACTCGTCTGCGCGACCCACTCATGTTACAATAAACGAAGCTGTGTTCTGCGCCTCCCCTATCAGGCGACGATCACTATCTGAGTTGAGGAGATGGCGGCATGCCCGAAAATTACGAGGTCATCTACACCCATCCCAGTGGCGCGACGGCGACCTTCATTCGCCAGGACGGTGAGCTGGATGCGCTGGCCAAAGGTCTGGACGCGGGCCAGTTCTGGGTCTTCAAGAATGTGAAGGCGCTGCTGGTGCGCAATGATCAGGACGACCTGGAAGAGTCGAATCGTCTCATGGCGGGCATCGGCTTCACGGCGCTCGTGCGCGAGATTGTCGCGCCGCGCCCGGTGGAGGTGGCGCCGCAGCCGGTCTATGCTGGGGCCATCGAAGAGCAGCATACCGGCCCGCATTTGCCGCATCCGAGCTACTGGCCGTTATTGCTGGCGATTGCGGCGCTGATTACCTTCAGCGGTTTTCTTGTGCTGCCGACGACCCTGCTGGTCACCGGAGTTGGCCTAGTGCTGGTCTTCATCTGCATGGTCGGCTTTGGCCTGGAGCAACTCTGATAGCGCCACCTCGCGCGCGAATATTCCGCCATCGCAACTCTGGAATCTAGAGAGGTAGTTCACAGCATGAGTGCAGTTGTCAGCCCGGCAGAAACCCACACCGAGGGCGAAGAGCATAAGAGTCGCTCGTACGGCTGGTACGGCATGGTATTCTTTCTGGCATCCGAGGCGATCTTCTTCGCCAACCTGATTGCCTCATACCTGTATCTGCGCATCCGGGCAACGGGCCTGGGAGAACCCTGGCCACCCAAAGGCGCAACGCTGGAAACCGGCCTAATCCTCATCAATACAATCATCCTGCTTTCCAGCAGCTTTCCGATGCATTTCGCAGCCCGTGCGATCAGCAAGGGGAATAAGCGCGCCCTGTCGATCAATCTGATTCTGACCATCATCCTGGGCAGCATTTTTCTCAGTATCCAGGCGTTTGAGTATACCCATGCTGACTTCACGCCGAGCACAGGTGTCTTCGGCTCGACCTTCTTTACGCTGACGGGCTTCCACGGCGCGCACGTGACTGCTGGTGTGCTGTTCCTGCTGGTCTGCTTCTTCCGCTCGCTCCGTGGCGATTTCACCAAAGACCATCATTTCGCTGTCTCGGCGGTTGAGATGTACTGGCACTTTGTTGACATCGTCTGGGTGGTGCTGTTCCTCGTGCTGTACATCATCTAGCGTGATGCCACGGCGTGTGATGGCAGCATACGGGCATGTGTTATAACTTTCCTGTGAGGTCTTATCCAGGGACGGAATCGCTTCAGTTCCTGGATAGGCAGGAAGGTTAACGTCCCATGAATCATCTGCGTCTCGGAACGCCGTCGATAGAGTCTGGAGATCAGTCGGGCACGCTGCGTTGCGCCATATGCGCGCGTCGTCTTGGCAGCGCCATCTGCTACCTTGAGGAGACTGGCGATGTTCCACCGCCGCGCCAGTCATGGATGCTGTGCACGGCATGTAATGATGCGGTCAAGCAGCAGATGGCTGAGGCGCCAGTCCACTCCCCGATCCGATTGCGGGTGGCTATCGGTGTCGTATCCACAGAAAGAACCCCGGCCGCTCGACGGGCCCGCCGTGGCCAGTTGACCGATAAAAGCTGGTTCAAGTTGTTCTTCTGGGGTGCGCTCATCACGATGCTTTGCCATCTCGCCCTGATTGTCGCCATCGCGGGCATCGCAAAGTAACGAGCGACATCACGGCGTTTCGTTGTCGTTAAAACGGCCTACCGGGTAGATTGGTATATATGACCACCGAAGTATCGAGCGAATCGTCTTCCGCGCCTATGTCGCAGCCAAAGAAAGGCGTTCCGTGGCGCGTGGTTGCGCTGGCCGCGGGCGATGCCGTGTCGTTCCTGCTGTTTGCGGCGGTGGGCCGCAGCACACACAACGAGGCGAGTGGCATCACTGCGCTGCTACAGATCGGCGGTACCGCCCTGCCATTTGCGCTCGGCTGGTTTGCTGTCTCGCCGTTCGCGGGCGCGTTTCGGCGGAGTAAGACAACTGGCCCATGGCGCATGCTGGCGCGAACCGAGCTTGCCTGGGTTCTCGCATGGCCCGTGACTCTCGTGCTGCGCTGGGTGATTGCGCCCGACCACTACGTTCCTTTCTCCTTTGCCATTGTGATTCTGCTCGCCAATGCCGTATTCCTGGGCCTCTGGCGCGCCACCTTCGCATTGATCGAGCGCTGGATCAGCCACTGAGTCTTTGAACTGTGTGCTACAATGCAGCGTCGCCATGGCGAACATGCTGCGGTGGCGGCAAAGCGCTGCAAGGAGCACCCATGCTTCGGGTGAAGATATTCTCCGGCGATACACGGATCAACCCGATCAACTCGATTAACGTGCTGGAAAGGGCAATCGACCACTGGCTGGAGAGCGAGCAACCGGCGATTCGCCAGGTGATACAATCCAGTTCGGCGGGGCAGGTCGTCCTGACATTTCTCTATGACGATGTGAATCGCGACCCGCAGGCCCATGACTCGAGCGCGGCGAGACACGAAGCATTTGAGCAGAGTTCGGACAGTGCTGAAGTTGATGTGACTGATGACGAACCAGATATACTTCCCGACGCGGAGTTACCGTACTAATTCCAATGCCACACATTGCTGATTTCCCATACCTGGTCTACAGCACGTCTGAAGGAGACGTCGGTGAGAGGCGTTCGCTACGTGCTCTCGACTATGACGGTGTGCCGCTTGAGCGTAGCGAGTTGATCCCCTTGCCTGACGGGGCTACGCTCGCGATGATGCCTGAGCGCCTCGCCGTAGGGATTGATGAGCGGGGTGAGCGTCAGGTGATGAGCGCGCGACGTGGCTGGGCACTCGCGGCGCTGTTGCCAATTGGCTATACCCGCGTCAGGTTGCCAGGATATGAGTTGCCCCCAGGCGCCGAGCCACTGCCATTCTTTGGCTATACCGCCGTTGCTGGCTGGCGTGGGCGTCTCTACGCAGCGGCAGTGCGCACCGACAATCCGGAGCGCTGGCTGGCGCGCAACTACGATGCTCGTCGCCTCGAATTGCTGGTACGCCGACGACTGGCCGCTGAGCCAGAGAATCGCCTGCTGGCGCATCATGCCCACTGCGCGCTCGACTACCGCTGTCCAACGGCAAGCAACCTCTTCTTTGGCCGCTGGGAGGCCGCGTGCGCTGTCTCAGCGGGATGTAATGCGCGTTGCGTCGGCTGTATCTCCAAGCAGGAGGAAGAGGGCCTTGTCTCGCCACAGGACCGCCTTACCTTCACCCCCACAGAGCAAGAGATCATTGAAGCTGCTGTGGCGCACCTGGAGGCGGCCGAAGATGGCATTTTCAGCTTTGGGCAGGGATGCGAGGGCGAGCCATTGCTGCAATTCAAGCTGATCGAGCGCGCGATTCGCGGTATACGGGCGCACACCCCGCGTGGCACGCTCAACATCAACACAAACGCCAGCAATCCGCATGCGCTGGCGAAGCTCTACGCGGCCGGGTTGGATAGCCTGCGCGCCAGCACCATCTCCGCGCGCCGCGAGACGTATGACGCCTACTACCGGCCTATCGGCTATACATTCGAGCACGTCAGAAAGTCCCTGATTCTGGCGCGCGATGCTGGCGTCTATAGTTCGATCAACCTGCTCTGTTTCCCCGGTCTGATTGACTGCGAAGAGGAAATCGACGCGCTCGTTGCCTTCCTGCGCGAGACCGGCGTTCGGCTAGTGCAGCTCCGCAACCTCAATATCGACCCTGAAGTGCTCTGGCCGCGTGTCGCCAGACCGACCGGGCGAGCGCTCGGCATGCGGGCGCTGATTGAAACGCTGCGGCGCGAGCTGCCGGACATGACAATTGGCAATTTTAGCCGCCCGGTGGGGATGCGCAGCTCAGGCGTTGCAGTCGCAAATGATGCGCCTGATATCTCAGGGGAGTAACTGGGCTGACCGCTCGCCAGGAACACCAGCGTCATGGTGTGTCATCGACCCGTGCGTCAGCAATTGCTTCCGAACCGCGGCAAACACGATGCGCGGTGCGATGGCTTTCATACAGACGGGGTTGCCGAAGCGGCATTCAGCGGTGGCGCTGGCGTCGTAGCACGGCGAACACCAGAGTTTGTGGCGTAGGATGATGGCGTCTGGCGCTGAGGGTCCGCTGAGGGCGGGATCAGTTGGGCCATGCATCACCACGACCGGCGTCTCGACAGCACAGGCAATGTGCATTGGCCCGCTGTCCCCAGTGACCAGCACATCACTCTCTGCCAGGAGAGCGATTAGCTGTGGAAGCGTAGTCTTGCCACTAATATTGAGTAGTGGGTTATGCACCGTGCGGGCAATATCGCGCGCGAGTGGCGCTTCATTGGGCGCGCCCGTGACTACGACCAATGCATCCAGTTCTTCGGCGAGTTGGTCGGCCAATGCGGCGAAGTGGCGCGGCGGCCAGCGTTTGGCTTGACCATTGCGCGCGCCCGCATGCATCGCGACGATGGGCCCGGTGCGTCCCAATCGCGCGCGCGCCAGCCTGAGCATCGCCGTCATCTCCTGGCGCTCTTGAGGAAGCACATGCAGCCTTGGCCGTGCACTCTCTTCCTCGACGATACCCCCCGCCGCCTCCGCAAGCGCAAGAACATAGCGTGTCTCGTGCTGAGCAACGTCGTAGCGGCGCCCCGCGACTGGATCGGTCAGCATATAGGGATATGCCTCGCCACCGTAGCCGATAGTTCGCCTGGCGCCGCTCAGGCGGGTAAATATGCTGCCGATGTCGCCGGAGACGCTGATGGCGATGTCATAGCGCGCCTTACGCAGACGCATGAGCAGCCGAAGCGCCGAGCGCCAGCCACCCTTTTCTCTCCACGTCTGAGGACTGTAGGTGATGACGTGGGCAATGTCGCGTTCCCCTGCCAACACGGAGGAGGTAGACTCTTGCACCAGGACGTCTATCTGCGCTTTGGGGTAGCCACGGCGAAGCGCCGCAATCGCTGGTGTGGTGAGCACGGTGTCGCCAAGCAGGTCGACGCGAACGACCAGAATACGCCGTATCGACGAATCGCCAGGGTAGAGTGGCCTTCTTGATACGTGACGGGGGCGGATGAGATAGCCAATTGCGCCAATGCCGCGCCAAAGTAGGCGTTGCGCTCTTCGCTTCAGGATACGCTGTATGACTCGTAGCGCTCGCGTCTCGATGGAAGGCCGCCGGTCGTAGTCCAAAGACGCCGGAGTAGCAGACTGGTTCTCATCAGAGACTGACTCCAGCCCGTGGTTCTGCGCTGTCATACCACTCCATTCACCCGAATCCATCGGTTCGCGAGGTCGTTTATTGATTGCCCGGCAGGACACTCACTATAGCATAGCATAGCCCTGGCCTCTATGCGCATCGGAGTAGTTCAGAAGGACTGGCGCGATACTGCCTGACTGCGAACGCCAGGTACACCATTGTCGTAGCGTCTCGCTCTTTATGCCCGCGCGACGGTATGACACAGGCGGACGTGGATGCTCCGGCTGCGCGCCGCCTCATACACGCGGGTGGCGTCGTCGAGGGCGCGGAAAGGCGCGAAGAGCGTCGGGCCACTGCCGCTCATCCGCACAATTGGGGCACCTGCTCGCAAGAGGCCATCGCGCGTGGCGGCGACCGCTGGCCAGGCACGCATGACCAGCGGTTCGAGCGTATTCGACAGGCGCTCAAGCGGTAGTGGGGAGCCACTGCGGATCGCCTCGACGACGATATCGGTGTCGTGTGTATCGCTATACTCTACCGAAGTTACAGACTGGAAGACCGCTGCGGTGGAGATGCTGACCGGTGGATGCGCAATGACCAGCCAGAGTGGCTCGCAATCGGGCAGAGGCGTAACCGATTCGCCGCGCCCTTCGATCAAGGCAGCGCCGCCATGAATGAAAAAGGGAACGTCAGATCCCAGACGGGCCGCCAGCTCTTCCAGTCGCGCCCGGCTCAATCCCAAAGCGCAGAGCCGGTTGAGCGCCACGAGCACCGTTGCCGCATCACTACTGCCACCACCCAGACCGCCCTGCGTAGGTATCTCCTTGCGCAGCTCAAGCGCGGCTCCGTGGGTCATGTGTCCCTCCGCCTGCAACAGTCGAGCGGCGCGCAATGCGAGATTCTCATCATTACGGAGACTGGGGATGTCTACCGCGCAGGTGACGCGACCATCGGCGGTTATCTCGATGCGCAATGTGTCGCTGAGCGAGATCGTCTGCATGACCGATGCGAGCGCATGGTAGCCATCCTCGCGTTTCCCAAGGACTGCAAGGGTGAGGTTGATTTTGGCGAACGCGGGAACAAAGACGGCTGGTGCGCTCACTGGTCCTCCCAAGTGGTATCTGTTCGCATCATGGCTAGCGTATGATGGCAAGGGTATTATACGCGAGATACGCGAGTTCCCCGACGAGAGAGGATAGTCCGCACAAATGACGTTTTTCACATCGGTCAACGGGACGCTCATCAACGCGCTGGCGGTGCTGGTTGGAGGGGTCATTGGGTCACTCGTGGGTGACCATTTACCCAAGAGGATCCACGAATCCCTGTTTGGCGTGCTCGGTCTATTTACTGTGCTCATCGGCCTGCTGGGCGCGCTGACGACGAAGAATCCGCTCATTCTGCTGGGTAGTCTGCTGCTGGGTACCCTCCTCGGCGAGGCGATAAACATCGAGGCTGGCCTGGAACAAGCAGGCAACTGGCTACAGTCGAAACTCTCAAAGCCTGGATCGACGCTGAGCGAGGCGTTTGTCTCCGCCAGCCTGGTGTTTTGCGTTGGGCCGCTCTCGATTCTCGGCTCACTCGATAATGGCCTGTCTGGTGACACCACCAAGCTGATCATCAAGGCGACGCTCGACGGTTTCGCCGCGCTCGCCTTCGGGGCAACCCTCGGCTGGGGAGTGTTGCTGGCAATCATTACGATTCTGGTCTACCAGGGCGGTTTGAGCCTTGGCGCGCACGCGATTGCCCCCCTGCTCACTGGCAACGCCGATACCATCACCGAGCTAACGGCGACCGGTGGACTGATTCTGGTCGCGGTTGGCCTCAAGCTGCTGAAGATTCGCGACCTGCGCGTCGCCAACTATCTACCGGCGCTGGTTATCGCGCCGCTCCTGGTGGCTGGTGTCTCGCTCTGGCAGCAGCTGTTTCATTGAAATGATGGGTCGCGTCAGCGCTTGACGTGGCTCATATTAGACCGCTATACTCTGCCAGACAACTGAATACGTGAATCCCGCGAGGTGGCAGATGTCTGCATTCATGCGGATGTCTGCCAGGGAAATCGGTGAAATGCCGATGCGGACGCGCCACTGTAACTGGGAAACGCGCCTCCATTTCAGGCCACTGTCGCATGCATGCGATGGGAAGGCGGAGACGCGCTACAGGTAATCGAGTGCATTGCCTGTGAGGAACCCAGGAGCCAGGAGACCGACCTTTGGGGTGATGCTCAGTTCCTCCGCGCCAACGAGGAAAGAGCAACGCCGGTTATGGCTTGCCCTCTTTCTCTGTGCTGAGAAAGAGGGCTTCTTGTTAAGTCTCCGACGGAACGTGTTTAGATGTAATCGATCCTGTATTCAATCGGGCAGTGCGGACAGATTCGGCGCACTCTGCGTCCTCACTGCTCGGGAGGATTCATCTCATGCGAAGCGCAAAGCTTCCGCCCATACGCCAATCCCTGACACTTGTACTGTTCGTCCTCGTAGTCTGCCTGCCTCTTGTGGTAACAGGCTGTGCCACCTCAACCGGCGCTACCACCAGCACACCAACAACACAGAAGCCGCTCATCTCCACCGACGCGCACGGAACGCCGATCACGATTCCGGCGAAGGCGCCACAGCGCATCGTCTCGCTGACGCCTGGGGATAGCGAGATGTTGGCCGCGGTTGGCGTCAGCGCGCGCGTCGTGGGCGTTGACGCCTTCACCAACTATCCCGCCGATATGGCCGCCAAACCGAAGGTCTCTGGCAGCGATGGCAGCCCGAACGTCGAGCAGATCATTGCGCTCAATCCAGATCTGGTGCTCAGCTGGGGACAGTTCACGACACAGGCGGATACGGCGCTGCTTCAGGCGCATATCAATGTGATTGCGCTGCCTGTCGCCGATCTGCAAGGCACACTGACCGAAATTCGCCTCGTCGGACAATTGACGCATACGTCTGCCACGGCTGATGCCCTGGTGACGTCGCTCCAGCAGCGCATCGACGCCGTCAAACAAAAGGTGGCAAGCGCTCGGCCGGAAAGTGTCTACATGGAGGTTGGCTTCACGCCCCCGCCGCCATACGCGGTGGGCGGAGGATCGTTCGAAAACGATGTGCTGACGGACGCTGGTGGCCGCAACATCTTCGCCGCACAGACAGATAACGGCGGTTATCCTTCGGTCAGCGTCGAGAGTATCATCGCAGCCAATCCGCAGGTTATCATCCTGACGGAAGAGCCAGCGTATGGTGGCGACCCACAACAGGTCTACGCCAGACCCGGCTGGGCGGGCATCGCGGCTATCACGTCGCATCGAGTCTATAACATCAATCCAGATATCGTTTCGCGCCCTGGTCCGCGCCTGGTAGACGCGCTTGAGCAGGTCGCGAAGATGCTCCATCCAGACTTGTTCTCATAGGGGGAAGATAGTGGCACGGCTGGCCGATAGCAAACAGGCTTCAACAGCGGAGCTTGGGACGCGAGATCCTCATTCCAGCAGACCGCGCACGCGGCTGTTGCTGGGTCGGCAGATCTCGTGGCGGCCAGCCGTGCTACCGTTGCTGGTGGTTGCCCTGTTTGCGGCGCTGGCGCTGGCAGCCGCCTATGGAGCGGTGCCCATCTCGCCGCTCACTTCAGCCGCCATCCTCTTGAACCAGACGCATATCATTCACATTCAGCCGTCATGGCCAGCCTCCGATGAGGCCATATTGCTGCTCTATCGGCTGCCGCGTGTTGCGGGCGCTGCGCTGGTGGGCGCCGCGCTCGCTGTGGCGGGCGTTTTCTTCCAGGGGCTGCTGCGCAATCCGCTGGCAGATCCTCTCTTGCTTGGCACCTCGTCGGGCGCGGCATTGGGAGCGACCATTGCGTTCATGCTGCCTGCCGCGTTTACCGCGTACTGGTTCGGCTTCGGGTTGATCGCGTTGCTCGCATTTGCGGGCGCGCTCGTGTCAGTAGCGCTGGTCTACCTGCTGGCGACGCACAATCGCCGGACTCCGGTCGTCACCCTGCTGCTGGCGGGCGTGGCGGTGAGTGCCGTGTTGACCGCGGCGCAGACGATACTGATCACTATGAACGACCGTCTTGGCCTGCGGCTGGTCTCGCTCTATCGCTGGATCAGTGGGAGCGTCAACGTCGAGTCGTGGACGCAGGCCGAGGTTGTTACGGCGCTGGTGGTGGCGGGCGTGGTGGCAGGTGTAGTGCTGGCTCCCGCGCTCGATGCGTTTGCGCTGGGCGAAGAGATGGCCGGGCATCTAGGCTTGCGCGTCGAGCGATACAAGCTGGTGACTGTGCTGGTCGCCGCGCTGCTGGTGGGGGCCGCCGTCTCAATCAGCGGAATCGTCGGCTTCGTCGGACTGGTCGCGCCGCATCTCTGCCGCCTGACGCTTGGTCCGCGGCACCGCCTGCTTGTACCTGCCTCCGCTCTGGTGGGAGCCATCTTCGTCGTCGTGGCCGATCTGCTGGCGCGGGTGCTCGTCGCCCCGGCTGAGCTGCCGCTGGGGGTGTTGACGGCGCTCGTGGGCGGGCCGTTCTTCCTGTGGCTGCTGCGCGCCGCTGGCAGCCGCTACCGCTGGTAGAGAGGACACTCGCGATGGCCAGCAACGACGCGGCTACCTCACCGCCAGCGCTTGCCTTCGAGTCGGTCAGCTTTGGCTATGGACCGCTGCCAGTGGTGCGCGATGTAACATTCCAGCTTGCCGCTGGCGAGATGGTTGGCTTGCTTGGACCGAATGGCGCGGGGAAGTCCACACTCTTGCGTCTGAGCGCTGGAACACTGCGTCCCGCGCGAGGCGTTGTGCGGCTACAGGGCGACGATATGCATCGTCTCTCGCGGCGCGAGGTGGCGCGTAGGCTGGCGGTCGCGCCGCAGGAGTTTACGGTGCAGTTCGCCTACACCGTTCGGCAGATTGTCGAAATGGGGCGCATGCCCCACCGTGATCTGCTCAGCACGCCACAACGTGAGGATGCGCATGCCATCGAGGCTGCGCTGGATGCGGCAGGTATCGAGCATCTCGCCAACCGTGTTTTCAACGATCTGAGTGGCGGCGAAAAGCAGCGCGTGATCATTGCGCTGACGCTGGCGCAAGAAGCGCCAATCCTACTGCTGGACGAGCCAACCGCCCATCTCGACATCCGCTATCAAATTGAGATCCTGGAACTGTTGCGAAGGCTCAACGCTGAGCGCAAGTTGACGGTGCTGGCAGCGCTGCACGACTTGAATCTGGCGGCGCGCTACTTTCCCCGACTGATACTGTTCCGCGAGACGATAGTTGCCGATGGTCCGCCCGCCCATGTGCTTGACGCCGCGCTGCTTTCCACTGTCTACGAGACACCAGTACGGGTGGGGATTCTACGTGGCGAGGATCATCTGAGCGTCTTGCCGCCTGGCCAGGACAACCCGCTCATCTGGCAGCCGCAAAACCCCAACTCGGGCGACACCGCGACGGTTCATGTGAGTGCCGGAGGCGGCTGTGGCGAGTTGATGATGCGCGCCCTCGCCGATGCTGGCATCACTTTCAGCGCGGGGCCCCTCAATGCTGGTGATAGTGACTACACGCTGGCGCAGCGACTGGCGGCGTCCTGTATTGTGGAGCCTCCCTACGCCCCAGTCTCGGCGGAAGGATTGGCTGCCGTTCGCATGCGAATGATAGAAGCGCGAGCAATCATTCTGTGCCCAACACCGCTTGGCCCTGGCAACATCGTGCTGATCGAGGAGACACTTGCCGCGCGTCGTGCGGGCCGTAAGGTAATTCTGCTCGAGCCAACCGCTCTCTCAACAAGTGATAGGGATGCCCTGCTTGCGACCGTTCGAGCGCGTGACTTCACCACACGCGGAGCCGAACTCTACCGCGAGTTGCTGGCGTCTGATTGTTTGGTCGCCACCTCAGTGGCCGACGCGCTACGGCTGCTTGGCTAGATATGCACTGCGTCGTCAGTCACTCTCGACGGTGAAGCGTAGCCAGCCGCGCACGATCCGGCCAGCTACCCCACTGCGGTCGCTGATGGTGTAGCCGCGAGCGGTGTGAGCCAGTGTAAGCGCCAGAAAATACTGGCGATCATTGTAGTTCTCTTGAGCAATGTAGACATGCGTTGCATCGACTGCTGTGATAAGGGCGATGTGGCCTGGTGAGGCGATCAGGCCAGAGGTCCAGCCCTGTGCTGGGTTGACAACGTCCTGATAAACCAGCAGATCGCCTGGTTGTGGAGCAAACGCGCTCCGCCCTTGACGCGCATCGTCGGAGTACGCGTAGCTGCCGACAGGCAAATCCCTGACATCGCCGGGATGCAGGACGCCATTCTGATAGTAGTCAAAGTAGCGGGCGGCGTTGCCAGGGATGTGTGGCAACCCCCACTGCTCGGCATCATAGCGGTTGACCAGTTCAGTGCATTGGAAGAGATAGCGGTCCGGCGAACCAGTATTGCTGCAAATATAGATGCCTGCGAGGCCCGCCCATCCGTCGTCCAGTCCGTTCGCGGTGGGAGTCGCCAGTATGCGTCCCCAGGAAGGCGCTTTGTAACCGTAGCCTGCCTGGACGTTGGCGCATGATGACACGGCTGGCGCCATTGGGTTCTCTGGTGGGCGATAGTCATTTGGCGCAGGCGAATACGTTGCCAGGATGCGCTCGAACTCGTCTGCGTGACTGGTGGCGTCCATCGAGCACCAATCCGCTAGCAGGTAATCGTCGCGGGCCAAAAGGATACGCACGACGCAGGGCACTTTGCCCTGGCTCAGTCCAGTATCCGCGGCGAAGGCGGGATAGGCGCCAATGCGCAGCGGTGGCGATCCTCGCGCGGCAAAGGCAGCGGGCATATTCGCGCCGTGAAATACGCCGATGGTGATGGTAGCTGGCGTAGGCGATGGTTCCTGTAGACTTACGAGTGTATTGCCGGAGGGCTGATGTCGTCCTGGATACGAGATCGCCTGCCATCCAATCGGCAGGGTCAGGCGGAATCCCAATTTGGGGTCGATGTAGACGGTTCCCAGTGTTGTTGTGGCAGCTGTGGCTGCCGGGGTGCTTTGTCTGTCCACCTGGACTGCGCTCGTGGGATGCTGATCACAGCCAGCCAGCAGTATGACCAGTGCGGTTGCCAGCAGGAGAAATGGCATGGCAGCGTGAAAGTAATGCTGTTTCCGCTCCGCCAACGTCTCTGCCATCTGCTGCGCTCGCTATCCGCCAATCATCGACATGCTGCGTGCGCTGCGGCGGAAACGCTTGTCTCCGATAAAATGCTTCAGTTCTTTGTGCCAGACCGCGCGGCGAATCACACGCGCCAGTTCGTTGTCGCTCTGGCCCGAGCGTACGACCGAACGGAGATCGGTCTCGGTGAGGGCAAAGAGACACGTTCGCAACTCACCCTCGGCGGTGAGGCGAATGCGGTCGCACCAGCGGCAAAATGGCTCGCTGACGGGATTGATGAAGCCTACCTCGCCAACACCGTCGGCGAAGGTATAGCGGCGGGCGGTTTCCGAGGCGTCGCCGCCTTTGACCTGGACCAGTGGTCCGTAGCTATCTTCGATAATTGCCTTGATTTCGGCCCCGGTGAGGATATCTTCCTTGCGCCATATCTGGTCGGCATCGAGCGGCATGAACTCGATCCAGCGCACCGAATAGGCTTTGCGGCGGGCGAGCGCCACGAAGTCGAGCACCTCAGCTTCGGTGAATCCGCGCATCGCCACCGCATTGATCTTGATGGGGCGGATTGTTGGGTACTTTTCCAGCTCCTCCAGCCCGGCCAGCACCTGCTCCAGTGCGTCCCGCCGGGTGAGTTGGGTGAATTTCTCCCGGACCAGCGAGTCCAGGCTGACGTTGATGCGTGTCAGGCCAGCCTCGGCGAGTGGCTTTGCCAGCTTGCCCAACAAGACGCCATTCGTCGTCAGGCTGAGGCTGCGCAGGCCCGGAATCGCGCGCAACATGGCGACGAGATTGGCGATATCGCGTCGCACCAGCGGCTCGCCACCCGTCAGGCGAATTTGGTCTATGCCGAGACCAACCGCGACCCGCGTGATGCGTTCGATCTCCTCGAAGGTGAGGATGTCGGCGCGTGGCAGCCACGGAAGCCCTTCCGCTGGCATGCAGTAGACACAGCGGAAGTTGCATTTATCCGTGACGGAGATGCGCAGATTCTTGATGTGGCGGCCATAGCTATCTACCAACGGGCCGTCCTCGGGAATCGCTTCGTCGTCGAAAGCTGGCAGACCGGGGTCAGATTCCGCCTCGGTGTGCGCCAACTTGCGATGTCGTAGCTCGTCTGCCATAGATGCGCCTCCGCCACAGGTTTTCGGTCGTTGTCAGTCTAGTAGGATGGAGCAGGAAACCCTACTCTCAACTATAGCATCCGATTCCCAATCTATGAGAGCAAAACGGAAGCAGCTTACTCTGCGGTCTGGCCTGGCTGGAGACGATGCACGGCGACGTTATTCAGCCCCATGCTTTCGAGCGCCTGGCTCAGTGCTTCGGGCGTGCCAGTGAGCGCTGGAAACGTGCCGAAATGCGCCGGGATGATAGTCTCTACGCCAAGGAGCCTAGTCGCGTAGGCAGCCTCGCGTGGCCCCATGGTATAGAAGTCGCCAATCGGCAGAATTGCCACCTGCGGCTTATAGAGCGCGCCGATAATGCTCATATCGCCAAAGACATTCGTGTCGCCTGCGACGTATACGCGCAGGTCATTGCCAAAGTCGATGACATAGCCTGCCGCCTGACCGCCATAGAGAATTGTATCGCCATCCAGAATGCCGCAACTGTGGTCCGCGCGCACCATCGTCACACGCGCGCCCGCCACCTCTATGGTGCCGCCCATATTCATGCCGACCGTGTTGGCGCAGCCCTTGCTCTCCAACCACCCGGCCAGTTCGAAGATGCCTACGACCTGATCGGGCTGGCTGTCCGCGGCAATGGACAGCGCGTCGCCGATGTGGTCGCCGTGACCGTGCGTGATGAGTACGGCGTCGAGTTTGCCCAGTTGCTTTTTGTCATCGGGACATGCTGGGTTGCCCTGTACCCATGGATCGAGCAGGATAGTTTTGCCTGCCGGGGTGGTGAATGTGAACGTGCCATGACCAAGCCAGGTAATATGCGCGCCATGCAAATCCATCGGGCATAACCTCCCGCGGCATCATAGCCGCTGTTGTCTATATGATCCCGTGTGGCGCGGGAACTCCGACAATCCTATGCTACTACGACAGGCTATCGTTTCGCCAATTCTCCCTCCGCCAGTTCGAGCCATCCCCTTGACAGGTATTCGCCCAGGCGAGAAGATGAGACGGCAACCGGCAAGCGTGTGGCGGAAAAATGCAGTCATCTCTACCCATCAATCTCATCCTTTCGCTGCTGTTTGGCATTGGTCAGATCGTGGTCGGCGCATTTTTGGTCGTTCATGGTCGGAACCGATGGCGGCGCGCTGGCGTCTTTCTACTGATGCTCGTGGGCACGTGGTTTGTCTGTAGCGGCGTCATCGAGTTGTTTGTCTCAGGTATGGAGTCCTTGCAACACATCAGCGGAGTTCCAGACCCTGCGACATTCACGCTCTGGCGTGGACGCGCGGATACCGCGCTGGCGGTCGCAACTGGCGTCATTGTGGTGCTTGGAATCTTGGTGGGGGCAAGCGGCAGGCTTTCGTGGCGGCGTCATTGATCGATCTGGGCCGAGCAAAAGCGCAATCTCACGGGGCTGATGGGGGGCGATGTGCGACGCATTCGATTAGTGGTCACCGATGTGGATGGAACGCTCCTCGACCCAGGAGGTTGTCTTACACCACGAACTCGTGAGGCGATCCAGGCGCTGGCTGAGGCTGGAGTTACGTTAGCGCTCGCAACTGGACGTCGCTGGACCGGCGCATCCGTGGCAGCGTCGTCGTTCGACTTCCGCGGGCCGATGATTCACATGGATGGCGCCATGATTCGCATCTATCCAGAGGGCGAGATGCTCTATATTGCGCCGCTTGACCGCGTGATCGCGCAGCGGGCTGCTGAGGCGATGGCAGCTTATGGTATTCAGCCAATCGCCCAATATTCCGACCACACCAATGATTTTCTGCACGTCTCGCAGGAAGCCGCGCACCCTGAGTGGACGGCAGCGTATCTTCCCGCCTTTCAGCATCAGACACGTTACCGTCCTGTCGCTCAATTATGCGATATCGCGGTTGACCCGATTCGCCTGGCTGCCTTTGCGCCGCTGAGCATTCTGCGGCGTGTGGCGGTCGATCTCGCGTCGCCCGACTGTGGCCGCCAGTTGTTGCTGCTCGGCAATTACGGCGTCGCTGAGCTGACGCTCTTCTCGTCCGCTGTCTCGAAGGGGAATGCTCTTGCCATTCTGGCACGTCATCTCGATATTCCACTGGAAGACACGATGGCGGTTGGCGATGGACCCAATGACGTGTCGATGCTGCGCATGGCCGGGCTGGGTGTGGCGATGGGTCAGGCGTCGCGGAGAGTGCGCGCGCTGGCGGATGCTGTGACGACCAGCAACGCCGAAGATGGGCTGGCTCGGGCGATAGAGCAATATGCGCTGGGCTGGGAACCAAGAACGCAATTCTTCGTCCTCAGCGATAGCTTCAGCAAATAGGAAGCGAATTGGCAGGAGTTCACACGACATTCTAGAGGGCGATGTTTCCATTGCTGTGGGCGCTTCGTTGTAAATAACAACGGCTCTGCGCGTCCGTCATGGATGCGCGGCTGGTGCGGGCGCGGAGCATGTGGGAGGGAGTGCTGCGTGTGGCGTGGGATGGCATCTATAAACGGATGAGGCGTCTGAAGGCCGTATTCCTTGCGCCAGAGCATGGAGCAAGGGGCTATCTGGTCCGCGGGACGCTGGCGGCGCTGCTGGGCACGGCGATGTTGCTGGGCGCCCTGCTCACGCTTCAGGCGACTGTCCCCGAGGCGAATGCCAATGCTCTGCGTGTTTCTCCCACCGCGAGCTGTTCCCAACTTGCTCGACTCGATCCCACGATCACGAACGGATCCTCATGGGGCCGCACGATATTGCCCGGACATGGAGCGCCCGGCGGCTGGTTCGGGGTGGACGTGTGCTCCAACGGTTACAACAGCGTCTCGCCTAGTGGCTCGAGCGTGAGCTGCGATAGCACCGCGAAAGGTTGTTCCCCTACCACCGATGGCTACGGCTGGACATTTCAATGCCCGGAGCTGGTCGTTCGCTTCTCGGCGTGGGCATTTGGAGACAACCCCGCCGATTGGGGGCGGTCGGGCCTGGGCAATGCGCCTGATCTCTGGCTACCGGTCAATCACCCATCAGACTTTGTCATGTATCCCAACGGCTCTAGCACAGCGCCTGTGCCCGGCGATATCCTGGTCTGGGGCAGCCTCGACGCCAACGGACATCCGTGGCCCGCCGGGCCGGATGGCTCGCACGGCGGTCACATCGCGGTGGTGGCAGCAGTCAAAGGCGGCAAGGTCATCACGGCTGAGCAGAACGTGATGTGGGGCTCTGAAGATCATCCCAGCGATACCCTGGCGCTGACAAAAGTCGGCTCGCGATGGATTCTGAGCGGCTCGGCGCGGCCCGCGACGACGCTGCCAACGTTCCGGTGGTTGAGCACGATGGGCCATTCGCGTGGCACGTTCGGCTGGTTGCATAACGTCAAGAACAATGGGCATTTCCCGAGCACCAGCGCAAAGGCCTCCACGACACCGAAGCCGACTACCTCCAAGACCGTCCAGCAGCAGTTCCCCGGCGGGCTTCCATCGCTCGCTTCCGCGACGGTCGTGACACAGAGTGGCACGCTGGCCGACCTCACCTGGTCGAACAAGAGTTTCTTCGCTCCATCCGCCTCAGCCGATCAGCCGCAGGCTCAGGTGCGTAGCTTGGGGATACCGCCTGGAAATGTTCGGCTCGCCAGTGGGCAATCCGCGGCGACCGTACTCATGAGCAACGGCGCGCGCTATATCTATGTCCTCGGTATGGATGGCAATCTATATCTTGCCCACACGTCGCCCAACTCGCTGGGCGTCTTTTGGAGCGCTCTTGGCCAGCCATCAGATGTGAGCCTGACTGGTTCGCCAGTCGCGAGTCTTTTCGCCGGTGGCGTGCAGATCGCGGCGCTCGGCAGTGATGGCAACCTCTGGTGGCGCGCGGGGCCAGCGGACCGTCCTGGAAACTGGCTCTCGTTGGGCAAGCCATCCTCCACGACACTCGCTGGCAGTATGGCGCTTGCGGGGGAGCCGGGCGCAGGCACGCCAATCGTCTTTGCGCTGGGCGCTGATGGGCGTATTTACATGCGTATCTGGCTCGATGCGACGACCGCCGCGGATGGGACTCAGATTCCGGCATCATGGAGCGACTGGATGTCGCTCGGCGCGCAGCCCGCTGGCCATCAGATCACGGGGTCATTGATGGTGGCGCCAGAGTTGCCCAATGCCCACAATTGGATCGGTCTCTGGCCTGACAGCCCTCTGAATCTCGTCGCAACGGATAACACCGGCGCGCTCTGGTGGTTCCGATCGGAGCGCCTCTCGAATGGCTGGACCGCAAGCCAGGTCGAGGGGAATCCGGCGCCGCTGAGCTCGTTGCTCGGCGCTGTCGCGGTTCCGATGGCCAGCACGTCAACGTCGAGCGTCTCCACTGACGCTATGCAGATCTATGCGTCCTCGCGGACGGCGAGTTATATGTCCACGATCATGTTGCCTGGGGCTGGAAAGAGCGCAGCTGGCAAGCCGACCTGGACTGCGCTACCTGACCCACCCGCTGGTATGTCTCCGTTCGCGCAAGGAGCGGCTGTTGCGCTAGGGCAGGGCAACAGCATCCTCGTCGCGACCGCTGGTGACGATGTCGTGCTTGGTGGCTCGCAGGCGATGACCGATGCCTTGTTACCCGCACTGGCTGCGCAAAACTCGACGGGTTCGCAGAGTAAGGCTCTTTGGGCGCGTGTGGGCGCGGTTCCTGCCGCTGCCACATTCAGCGATTCGTTCACCACAGCACATCCCGATGTCCGCTGGACACGTTCAGATACCAGCGTTCGCGCCACATTCGATGCGCATGGGCTGACCCTCATCCCGGGCAATCAGGGAGTGGGCGCGCTGACGCAGGCGGCTTCCGCGGGTGATTCGACGCTGACGCTGGAGGTTGCCCGGCCAGTCACGCTCACACGCTCGGCCAGCGTGGGCATGGTATTGTACCAGGATGACGGCGACTGGCTCACCCTCACGGTAGATAATGCGGGAACGGTGCGCTTCTGCCCGGTAGTCCAACAGACCGCACAGACCTGCACTACCGGCAAAACGAACCCACGCGCGGAGGTCTGGCTCAGCATACAGCGCATTGGTGACACATTTACCGCGCTCGTGAGCAACGACGATACGTCGTGGGAGCGCATCGGGCAATGGACACCGACCTTGAGTGGCTCCGCGAAAGCCGCACAGGCGCCAACCGCCACCCCACATGCAACCGCGACGGCCCAACCTACCAGCACGCCGACCGCGGCAGCCGGCGCAGCCGCGTCTGATCCCACTGTTGCGCCGCTGGCGTTCGCCTCGTGGGGCGTGTTGGCCGTGGGCAATGGGGATGCCGCTGGCTGGCCGCATATCGCCAATTTTACGGTGACATCAGCCCCATAAGCTTCAATGGCTGCACTTTCTCGCATGATAGAATGAGGCGGGGGTCTACGCCGATGCCGCCACACGATGCCTTTGCTCAAGTTCCTGGTCAGATCCTGGATGATCCTGACGAAATGTTCGATCTCGTCGATCTCGATGATCGTGTCATTGGGCAGGTTCGCCGCGGCGAGGCGCACCGTAACCCGGGGCTCATACACCGTAGCGTGCAGGTGCTTGTTTTCACACATGCTGGCCAACTGCTGTTGCAGCGCCGTTCGGCAAGCAAGGATCTGTTCCCTGGTTATTACTGCGCTTCAGCCTCTGGCCACGTCGCGCGTGGTGAGGAATACGCGGCCACCGCTGAGCGCGAGCTCGAGGAAGAGCTGGGCATTTCATCCCCGCTGACCTATATCGGCAAAGCGCTTGTCGAGTCGGAGCCAGAGACGGAACTCACCGCGCTCTATGCCACCGTCTCAGATGGCCCCTATCGGTTTCATCCAACCGAGACCGATGGCGGACGATTGTTCGCTGTGGATGAGGTGCGGGAGGGCATCGAGCGCGGCGATTTGCCAGTAACGCCTGCCCTGCGCATTGCCATGGACGAGCTCAGAAAGCACGGGGGAGAGACCGATAGTAGTCTTGCTGCCTTTCTTGCCAGACTTGGATCGTCAGGTCAGATTGGAGTATAGTGAATTTATGCGACCTGCGTTCGACTGGCCGCTGGTGCACTATGCTGCCCAGGATGTCACAGGGTATCAATAGAAGCGTTTTGAGGAGTCATATCCATGGCCGAAGAGGTTGAAAAGTACGAAATCGTTGGCGAGACAACCATCGAACCTGCCCAGGTATTCGAGCAGCTACGCGATGTCTATGACCCTGAGATTCCGGTGAACATCGTCGATCTGGGGTTGGTATATAACGTTCGTATCGAAGACGACAGCGTCGACGTGCTGATGACGTTAACAGCAATTGGATGTCCTGTGGCTCCTGAGGTTATGGCCGATGTCGAGGATCATCTGCGCCAGGTGTCAGGCGTGGAGCGTGTCAACGTGACGCTAACCTTTGACCCACCGTGGACGCCTGATAAGATGACCGAAGACGCTCGTTGGGAACTGGGTATCGGTTAGCGTTCGCATTCGTGTCGTCGGGTCGCGTGTGGGTGGCCCACGGTACGTGGTAACAGGCAGGGGCGTATCAAATGATCCTTGACCAGTTACAATTGCCATCACAGCAGCATGGCATCAATATCTCTGCAAAGTTGATCGCCTCGATCACTATGCTGCAATATTCAGCGCAGGAGCTGGAGGAAGCCATAGCGCAGGAACTTGCGGAAAACCCTGCACTAGAGGTCGAGGAGGTCATCCAGTGTCAACGATGTGGCACAAATCTGCGCGGTGGTCTATGCCCCAGGTGCGAGCCGTACGCCGATCCCACGGACGATGGGCGAGGTGAGGTCGCCGGGTGGGATGAGTACGGCGATCTGCGGAACGCTCCTGCTGTCGGTGACGAGGGCGACTACGATCCACTCGAATTGGTCTGTTCTGGGGCAACACTCTACGAGTATCTCTTGCGCCAGCTCGGGGCTTCCGTTTCGGATGAGGACTATCCTATCGTCGAGTTTCTCATTGGCAGCCTCAATTCGCATGGATACCTGACGATATCAGTCGAAGAAGTCGCTGAGGAGTTGTCGGTACCGTCCGAGCGCGTTGAGGCGGCGCTTTCGCTGCTTCAGTCGCTTGACCCACCGGGTATCGGCGCGCGCGACCTTGGCGAGTGTTTGCGTATCCAACTGCGTCACCTCGCCGCACGTGAGGATGTTTCACCGCTGGCGGCGCAGCTTGTGGCGGAATATATGCGCGAGCTGGGCGAGCGGCGGTTCGCCGAGATCGCCAGGGAAATCGGCGCCACGGCTCCCGAGGTGATGAGAGTGTGGCAATTCATTCGCTCCAATCTCAACCCCTATCCCACCCATGCGTTTGAATCCGGCGATGTGCCAGGTCAGGGGCTGACATTACCTGCCGAGCGGAGTATGGTCGTCAGGCCCGATGTTGTCATCCGCAAAACGGCCAATGGATTCGAGGCCGAAGTGGTCGAAATGCGCCGGTTCAATTTCAGCATGAGCGGCATGTATCGAACGCTGTATCGGCAATCGAAGTCTCACCATGATTCATCCGCGGCACTTGATGAGGCTGGCAAACGACATGTTCGCGAGTATGTGACCCGCACCCGGTTTTTCATCTCCTGCATGCGTCAGCGTTGGGAGACGCTCGCGACGATATCAAACGCGCTCATCCACTTTCAGGCAGAATTTCTGGAGCGCGGCGTACGCTGTCTCAAACCGCTCACACGCGGGCAACTGGCGGACCATGTCGGGCTGCACGAGTCCACCGTGAGCCGCGCGACCGCTGGTAAATATGTCTTGCTGCCGGAGGGGCGCACCATCGCCTTCGACGACTTCTTCGATGCATCGCTCGCCGCAAAAGATTATCTGCGCGAGCTGATTGCCGAGGAAAAGGCGACCAGGCCATTCAGCGATGAGGTGCTGGCGGGGCGTCTTGACGAGATGGGCATCCATCTGGCCCGTCGGACGGTGGCCAAGTATCGTGAGTCGCTGGGCATCCTGCCGTCGCGCCTGCGCGCGTGAGTGGTTCAGCGCTAACGGGTCGGGTAGCCACTTGTGCCACCGGGCGTTGGCAAAGTGTCAGAAGGCGGGGCAGAGACAATATAGACCCATACCATGCCGTCTTCGACTTTGGTCTGGATCGCTGGCAGTGGACTGTACGCAACCGCCGAGCTGGGCGCGGACATGCCGGTCTCAGTGAATCGGCCGCCATGACACGGACAGTCGAAGGTACGCGCTCCAGCATTCCAATTCAGCAGACATCCCATGTGAGTGCACGCGCCGGAGAGCGCGAGATAGCCTCCATTGGTACGCCGCACGAAGCCAACAACCGCGTCGGTGACGAAACGCTTCACGCCGCCAACCGGAATCTCGTCTGTGGTAGCCACGGCCTGCCAGATGCCACTGCCCTGACTGATGAGTGTTGTCCATGGCGCAGACGGGTTTGCCGCATGCGGGAGCGCCGAGCCAACAGCCACGCCTATGGCCGCGGCGGCGGCGGCTCCTATGCCACCGGCGAGCAATCCGCGACGTGAGACACGCCCACGCGCCACGCGCAGCGCCCTGGTGGTTGCGGGAGTGGCAACTTCCTGTTCCAGCCTGGCACGCAACGACGCCACGAATTCGGGGTCAGGCTCATCCGCGCCCGGGGTCGCCGCACGGAAGAGCGCCGCTGCCTGATAGGTGCGGGCTTCTTCAGGTGTTAGCTTGCCGGGCCGTGTTGGCCGCTTATCCTGGCGCAGTTGCTCGATATGCTCGTGCAGGCGCAGGTACTGCTCCACGGTGTCCGCGGAGGGAACTTTTGGCTCGTCCGGCGGTATCAAGTTGTCATCGTCGTCATGTGATCCCATCAGTGCTCCAGGTATTGCCGACCGGCGCTGCCGCCAGCCACATGAGCATACGATTTGTAGATACAGACTTGCAGATACAGACGCATGTCTTACTCGGCAACCTGCTGGACTCCTTCTAGTTCCAGGCGCCCGGCCTTTTTCAAGGCGCGAAACTGCAACACCTTGACGTTCGCCTCAGAGAGGCCCATGCGAACAGCCGTTTCCTTGATCGAGAGATTCAGCAGGAAACGATACGTCAGCACATCACGATAGTGTTCGGGCAACTGCTCGAGCAGACGTCTAACGCGGTCTTGTGGTGTCGCGGATGCAGGCATTGGTTGAGTTTCCGCAGGCCCTTCCCATCCAGCTTCTAACAGGTCATCGAGCGAGTGGGCGCGTAACTGATAGAATGAACGCCAATGGTCCGCTATTGTCGTGCGCGCTACCTGGAAAAGCCAGCTTTGAATGCTTGCTGAGCCTCGAGCACTGTCGATGCCACGCACTGCCTTGATGAACACCTGCGACGTCAAATCTTCCGCTTCTTCCCGATTGCCAACCTTGCTGTAGATGAAGCGATAGATGACGTGCAAGTTGTCTTCATAAAGGCTCCGCAGCCGTTCTGAATCTTGCTTCGGATTGGGAGGCTTGTCTGCCTGCATCGATATGTTCTCGGCTGTCCGCGCTTTGTGGAGCGCCACGCTCCATCCTCCCTTCGGATACCGGAAGTCTTGCAGGCCTTTCGCCGGATGTGAGTGGGCCGGAAGGTTCTTACTTCCCGTAGTCTCTCAGGTAAGGTACGGATATAGGTTACGCGCCACGGTCCTCGTGATGTGTAATACAGTACCATACACATGATGGTGAAGCGCTAGTGCGGGAGAATGCCATGACTTCTGATGAGCCGGCAACTAGCGAGGACATGCTGGTCGATGTGTTTAAGCGGCAGGGAGACCTGGCCAGCTATTATCAGACGATGCGCCCCGATGGCTTCTACAGCTGGCCTCCGCTGAGTCGCTGCACCACGTGGACCCGAGCCCTCGTCCACGAATGTTGCGAACTGGATAATGAGCTGAACTGGAAGCCGTGGAAGAATTCCCGCGATCTTGCGGCAAATCGCGAGGAGCGCCTCTTCGAGATGGCCGATATTTTCCATTTTTTCGTGCAACTTGCGCTCGATCAGGGCTTCTCCGCCAGCGAGATCTATTCAGCCTACATCGCGAAGAACGACGAGAACCGGCGGCGACAGCAGTCTGACCCACGATACCGGCCAGACGGTGATGGTGATGGTGATGGTGATGGTGATGGTGATGGTAATCAGTCCTGAGTTGCGCCAATTCGCAAATCATGCAACCGGAGTAGCTTGTGTCACAGTCACATGCTGACCTGATGAGACGTGTTGCGGAGACAGATGCCACGTTTGCCCAGCATGGTAGTCTTTGGGCTGGGCGCTGTCTCATCTGTGGCGGCCCGGTATGCTTTGACGGGCGGACCGGCGATGGGGCGACGATAGAACATATTTTGCCACGTAGCCTCGATGGGACAAACGACTTGAAAAACCTCGGCATTGCACACATGCGCTGCAATAATGAGAAGGGGCGCCGCTGGGATCCGCGCCGCCGCCACCATATGCTCCAGGATCGCTATGCGGCGTTGCTCCAGCGTCTGTTGGCGGAGCGGAAGCGTCGCTGGAGAGAAGAGTCAGCAGATCGCGAGCGCGCAATGTGAATGATGAACAACATCCATACCTGGCAGATGACTCCGAAGGGCCGCTCCCCAATCGCCTCACACGCGGCACGCTGATGGGGTGTATTGGCCTCGCGGGCGTCATGGCGCTGCCGTTGCTGTTGTTTCTACCTCTGGAATCCTGGGGATTATCCCGATGGGCTTTCTTACTGATACAGCTGCTCGCGTTTGGCGCGCTCGGTGGCGGGATCTGGCTCCTTGCGCACGTGCCTTCGACCGCACGTGTGCGTTCGGACGATCCAATGCATCCGCTGACGGCGCGAGGCGCAGCGCCAGTGCTGGAACGCCCTGCTGGGCGGCCAAATCGCCTCGGACTGGCGGTTGTCTGGGCGCTGTCGGCTCTGGCGATTGCTGGCTTCGCGGTGGCCGCCTTTGACACGGATCAGGAGGGCGCACTTCCAATCGGTATGGCGCTTGTCAGCCTTGCTGGAATATCACTCGCTGTCTATGGCCTCTGCATTGCGCTGGGACGGCTGGAGGCGCCAGCGCTCCGCTGGGTGCGGACGCCCGCCATCGCGAGCTGGTTTCCTCAGGGGGGAACGGTCATGCTGATGGGTCTGACATTGCTTGGCTGGGCGCTGCTGATCGCCGCGGAGGCCCGCCTCATCTGGGGAGCGATAGGCTTTGTGGCGCTCTTGCTGGCGATTCTGCTGGTCACGCCGCTATTTCGGCAATTGCCCGCACGCGATCGTCGCTAGGGGTATTCGCACGCAAAGTCGGGCAAGAATAGACACGTAGGTCGGCCCCTGGCTCTTCAGGGGCCGACCTACGTGGAATTGGCGATTTAGATATCGAGGTTCTTCACGGTCTTGGCGTGGGCTTCGATGTAGCGCTTGCGCGGCATGACATCATCACCCATGAACATGGAGAATATCTCGTCGGCCTTGATCGCGTCCTCGATGGTGACTTGCAGAATCGTCCGGGTGGCGGGATTCATCGTCGTCTCCCACAGCTCCTCTGGGTCCATCTCGCCAAGGCCCTTGTAGCGGCTGACGGTTGGGGTCTTGCCCGCTGGCAGCCTGGCCAGCAGCTCATTCAGCTCCTGGTCGCTATAGACATAGCTGCGCTGCTTGCCAAGTTGGACGCGATACAGCGGCGGCTGCGCGATGTAGAGATGGCCGTTGGTGATCAATTCCTCCATGTGACGGAAGAAGAATGTCAGCAGCAGCGTACGAATATGGCTGCCGTCCACGTCGGCGTCGGTCATCAGGATGATGCGCCAGTAGCGCAGGCGGTCGGTCGAGAATGTCTCACCAATGCCGGTACCGAGTGCCGTGACGATATTCTTAATTTGCTCGCTGGCCAGCATCTTATCTAGCCGGGCGCGCTCGACATTGAGAATCTTGCCACGTAGTGGCAGAATCGCCTGGAAGTGGCGATCACGTCCCTGTTTGGCGCTCCCACCAGCGCTATCTCCCTCAACCAGGTACAGTTCGCAGCGTTGTGGCACACGCTCGGAACAATCAGCCAGTTTGCCGGGTAGCGTCGTATCCAGCGCGTCTTTGCGGCGCACCAGCTCGCGGGCGCGGCGAGCGGCGTCGCGGGCGCGCGCGGAGTTGAGGCACTTCTCGATAATGCGTTTGCCCTCGGTTGGGGTCTCTTCCAGGTACTTGGCCAGCGCCTCAGAGAGGACGAGGTCAACCTGATTGCGCACGTCGGCGTTATTGAGCTTGCCTTTTGTCTGCCCCTCGAACTGCGCTTCGGGCAGTTTCACACTGATGGCAGCCGTTAGCCCTTCACGTACATCTTCACCGGTCAGATTCGAGTCAGCCTCTTTGATCTGCCCCGTCTTGCGACCATATTCATTGAGGGTGCGGGTGAGCGCCGTGCGGAATCCCGTGACGTGCGACCCACCATCGATGGTATTGATGCCATTGGCGAACGAAAAGAGCGTCTCGCTATAGCCATCGTTGTACTGGATGGCAACCTCGATCAGCGACTTATCGACCTTCCGCTCAACATAGACCGGACGCGCCATGACGACATTGCGATTCTTGTTCAGGTGGCGCACAAATGAGCGCAGCCCGCCGTCGAAGTAGAAAGTCAGCTCCTGCTCTTTGCCCTCACGCTCATCGATGATTTTGATGGTCACACCGCGATTGAGATAGGCCATCTCGCGCAGTCGTTGGGCCAGCGTATCGAATTGGAAATCGCCGGTCTCCATGATGGAGAGATCGGGCTTGAACGTCGTCTTAGTGCCCGTGCCAACGGCTGTGCCGACCACCTGCACGGGCGTCAGCGGCTTGCCGCGGCGATACTCCTGCACATGCAGCTTCTTGTCGCGTTTGACCTCGACCCGGCAATAGTCCGATAGCGCGTTCACGGCGGAGACGCCGACACCATGCAGTCCGCTGGAGCCTTGCTTATACCCGTCACCGCCGAACTTGCCACCAGCATGCAGTGTCGTCATGACAATTTCGAGTGTGGACTGCTTGGGGCGCTTGGGATGCGGCTCGACCGGAATGCCATGGCCGTTGTCCTCGACGGTGACCGAGCCATCAGCATTGAGGGTGATCAGAATCATGTCACATCTGCCAGCCATCGCCTCATCGATGCTGTTATCGACTACTTCGGTGACAAGCTGATGCAACCCGCGAATGTCGGTGCTACCGATATACATACCGGGCCGTTTCCGTACCGGCTCGAGCCCCTCAAGAATCTCGATATCTTTCGCCGAATAAACGTCTGTTTGTGCGACGGTCGCCATATGTCTAGTCCGTTCCTCCTCGGTATGCGTCTCGCCATCTGACATGGTCCAGAGCTACCTGTCTTTTCTTTACATAAAGCGTTCAATGCTTCCTGATGCCGGGCAGAGCCGACCAGCGACAGTGTGTTGCGATGGCAGGTCAAGATCGCGACAACGCGGAGCGGTTGTGGTTGTGAGGGTGATTTTGAGAGGCGGTTGCAGACAATATACCTTGTGTAGAATGTTTGATGAATTCACGACTGCAACACTCTCCATCCGTATGTACTCCACCTGGTAATTCTATCACATTTCCGGGCTTTCCGAAAGGTCACTAGTACCCCTGATTGCCCATAAAATACCGGATTGGCGGTTTGCGCCTGTCTGGTAGGTATGGGTGGTACGAGATACTCATCTTCTAGTTCTTAAGAGGGCAACAAAAAGCGGCGATGAGGACCACATAGGGCGACATCACCGCATGGCAGCTTGTGTGCACAGCCGTGGTTATGATGCACTCAACTGGAGCAACAATTCATCGGGCTGCGTGACCGGCTGATTGCAGACGAACCCGCGGCAAACGTAGGCCGTGGGCTGATCGTCCACGAGAGGGCGATTTGCCAGGAGTGGTACGGCGGCCTGTGCTTCAGTGTTATCTGGAGCCGCCTGGGCCAGCACCATGCGCGGGCGGTAGATGTGATGGGTGACATTGAGCAGGGTGCGCGTTCCCTCAGCGTCCTGCTCACCCACAATCGCCACTTCATCCATCGGACCGACAAAGTCGTCCAGGGCGCAGAGCAGATGCCCAAAAGCCAGGGGCTGTTTGAGCATATCGGGGATGAGCGGCGCCAGCACACGGGCAGCATAGTCGCGGTACCTATGCTCGCCTGTGAATGCAGCCAGCCGTAGCAGCGCCTCCACCATCAGACTCATACCGGAAGGGGTTGCGTTGTCGGTGAGCTCGCGCGGACGGCCAATCAAGCGCTCGTGGTCGGGTGCGGTGTCGAAGAATGTCTCGATCTCCTCATCCCAAAAGCGGGTCAGCGCTTCATCGACGAGTGCGCGCGCCTCGCTGAAGAACATACCATTCCCGGTCGTTTCATACGTGGAAAGCAATGCGTTGGCAAGGGCGGCATAGTCTTCGAGATAGGCGGGAATTCGGGCGTGACCGTTGCGCCAGCTTCGCATCAGGCTGCCATCGGTGCGCATAGCCTCAAGCAGGAAATGGGCGTTGGCGATCGCGGCGTCACGATAATCCTGGCGGTCGAGGCTACGGCCAGCCTCGGCGAATGCCCGCTGCATCAGGCCGTTCCAGGCGGTGAGCACCTTATCGTCCCGCGCGGGCGCCACACGCTGTCGTCGCGCCTCAGAGAGCTGATTGCGGGCGCGATCGGTGGCTTCGCGCACCTGCTCCTCGTCAAGACCCAGTTCGGCGGCGACCTCATCGGGGGCTTTCGCGCAATGCAGGATGTTGTGTCCCTCGAAGTTGCCGGTATCCGTGATTCCCCAGAGTTTTTCAACGATGTTGGCGTCGGCATCGCCCAGCGTCTCACGCACTTCAGCGGGTGTCCAGACGTAGAACTTGCCCTCAACACCCTCGCTATCGGCGTCCTGGGTGGAGTAGAATCCGCCGGCGCTGTCGGTCATCTCACGCAGCACGTAGTCGAGCGTCTCCTCGCACACGCGCCGGTATGACACCTCACCAGTTAGTTGCCAGGCATGGAGGTAGACGGAGGCAAGCAGCGCGTTGTCGTAGAGCATCTTCTCGAAATGCGGCACGAGCCAGATAGCATCGGTCGCGTAGCGGTGGAAGCCACCGCCAACCTGGTCATAGATGCCTCCCGCCGCCATGACATCGAGCGTCTGACGTACTGGGGCGAGGATAGCTTCAGCGTCGGCTCCGGTTGCGCGTGAGGCCTGGCGCAGCAGGTATTCCAGGTTCATGGGATGTGGAAACTTGGGCGCCCCGTCGAATCCGCCGTTCGTGGTATCAGCGCGATCCAGCAGGTGGGCCGTTGCCTGGCTCAGATCGTCGGCGCCGATGCTGAACTGGTCGGGCAGCACGCCATCAGGGAGACGCAAGCGACTCTTGTCGCGCTCGCGATAGAAGTCGCGAAATGCCTCCGCCTGCTGCTCGACCTCGTCGCGATGAGACGAGTAGTAATAGGCAAGACGGCGCAGCACGGTAGGAAACCCGGGCATGCCGTAACGATCTTCGGGCGGAAAGTAGGTGCCTGCGTAGAATGGCGCGCCATCGGGGGTCAGGAAGACGGTCATCGGCCAGCCACCACTACCAGTCAGCGCCTGGACCGCGTCCATGTAGAGCGCGTCGAGATCAGGCCGCTCCTCGCGGTCCACTTTGATGCTGACGAAGAGGCTGTTCATCAGCTTCGCGGTATCCTCGTTCTCGAATGATTCCTCCCGTAGCCGATGACACCAATGGCAGGCAGAATAACCGATGCTAAGTAAGATTGGCTTGTCCTCCTGTCGCGCCTTCTCAAACGCCTCCTGTCCCCAGGCATACCAATCCACAGGATTATGCGCATGTTGGAGCAAGTACGGACTATTTTCACGGATGAGGTTGTTTGTATGCTCCGTCGCCATCTCTCCGCTATGTTTCAGGTTCATCTGCTGCTCTCCATGTCCAGCCTTTGTGGCTTTTTCGTGTGCCACGTTTTACGTTGAACATATGCACTTTACTCAACTTATTCTCGCGACAGAACACTGCCAGGTTGGTGATCTCAATGTGCTCTCCAGCAGGGCTGACAAAGCCCTTATGAATCTTTACGTTTCTCTGTCTTCCATTATCATACGTCCAACCGCGATGGCTAATCAGTCTTCCATTAGCGACAGCCACCATATGAGTCGTGTCAAGCTTATGCTGGCGACAGAATGAAGCGAGATTGGTAATGTTGCCAGCGGGTACCCCTTCAGGGTTAATAAATCCTTCATACGTTTTGACGTAAGGTCTCTGCCTTATACTATTTCTATGCGTCCAACCCTTATGTGATTTTAGCTTGCTCTTGCCATGAGCGAGTCGGTACATTGCAGTCGCGCTTAATCCAAACTTTCGGCGATACTCTTGGAGATTTGTGATCGTGACTTCATTACCATCGGGATCAATGAAGCCATGCCATACTCGAACGTGGGTCTCGCCTGGCGAGCCTGCGATTGGATAGGTATTAAACCCGATGGCACTGTCAGTACACCGAGTGCGGTCGAGCCACTTCTGTTCAGCAGCCAGAAGCTCGTGGCGTCCCACTATTTCGAGGATTGTGAATGCGAAACTATCCTCTCCATAAAGATTCCAAGCTGCCTGTAGATGCGGGTTTTTGTGTCTACCTCCTCTCAAGGCAAGACGGTGATTGTGCCATCTTGCGCGAATGTCTGTGGCGCTGCCGATGTAGAATTTGCCGGTTGGGACGCACAAAATCTGATAAATGCCAGATGTGTGAGTGTTCGTGCTGTTCATGTTTCCGATTATCTCCAATTGTGCTGAGAGATGGATGACTTTGGCTACCTACCAGTCTGCAATGACATAAGTGCACATCTCTGTGCCAAAACAGGAAACGCTCTCCTCTTACTAATTGATGACTGAGCAAAACTCAAACAAATATGTCCATGCTAAGACAGCGGCAATAGGGGATTCACTGGCAATAGCGAGTGGGCGGAGAGTCTACTTCGAGCTATTCAACGATTCTACCGTCGCGCATGGCCAGGATGCGATGCGCCCGCGCGCCGATTTCGGCCGCGTGAGTGACAATCACGAACGTTTGTCTGCGCGCCTGGTTCAGCTCAGCCATCAGCGACATAATCTCATGCGCTGCCTCGCTGTCAAGATTCCCGGTAGGTTCGTCGGCCCAGACGATGGCTGGATCGTTTACCAGGGCGCGCGCAATGGTCACGCGCTGCTGCTGGCCGCCAGAAAGCTCGGCGGGTCGATGGCGTTCGCGGTTGGAGAGTCCCACCGCCGCAAGCATCTCTCGCGCTCGTCTGCGCGCGATGTGTGGCCGTTCGCGTAATACCAGCAGCGGCAGCTCGACGTTTTCAACCGCCGTCAAGACCGGCAGCAAATTGAAGCTCTGGAAGATGAACCCCATGGTCTTCGCCCGAAAATCGGTTCGCTGGCTATCGCGCATCGTTGCGAGATCATGGCCGCTGATGGCAATCTGCCCGCTGTCTATCGTGTCCAGACCCGCCAGGCAATTCAGCAGCGTCGTCTTGCCGCAGCCACTCGGCCCCATAATCGCCACCATTTCACCTCGGCGAATTTCCAGGCTCACGTCTACCAGCGCGGGAACCTCGACACCATGCGTTCGGTACAGTTTGCTAATTCGCCGCGCTTCGGCAATCGGCCTATCTATGGGCGGTATCCCTGGGAGAGATGCTGACGGTTGGTGTTGATGCAGAGCCACGAGGGAACCTCCGTGAGCGAACTTAGCTTGCGGTGATTAATTCATTCATAGCGTAGCGCGTCGACGGGCGCAATTCGGCCAGCCTGCCAGGCGGGCATCAGAGCCGCCAGCGCTGAAGCCGCAATAGCCGCGCCGCAGATGAGCGCCAGTTCTCCCCACGGAACAACCAGGGTCAGGTTTGTGGTGATTGAGGCGAAGAAGTCCACGGCAAAGAGATTGCGGCAGAGAATCAGCCCAAGCGCCAGTCCCAGCCCGGCGCTCACGACCCCGATGAGCAGCGACTCGATAAAGAACATCACCTGCACATGCGAGCGCCTGAATCCCAGCGCGCGCAGCATGCCGATCTGCTGACGGCGCTCGACCACGGCCCGCGAGCCTGTGACGGCTAGCGCCGCCATGCCGACGAGCAACGTCAATCCGACCAGCCCGACGAGCACGCGGCTAATGAAGACCTGCGGGCCATTCACATTCAATAGCACATCCTGGAGCACGGTTGTCTCGAAGCCGTTTTCAAGCAGCGCGGACCCCAGCGCAAGCGCTTCACTATGGGCATCCACGCCGGGACGAACGCCAAAATAGAAGTACTCATTCCCAAAGGGTTGCAAGCCGCGCTCGATGGGCGCGAAAGTGGCAGGCGAGCCGAGCAGCCCGTAGATCTGGGCATGGATGTTGTTGACCACGCCGATGACTCGGACCTTGGTAATTGACTGTCCGCGCAGGTCGCCTACCCAGAGCGTGGTCGGAGCGATGATCCCTGGCCCCATCGCGATGTCACTCAGTTGCACGTGATATTGGCTGACCAGCGTCGGATCGCTGGCGAGCAGGGCAATGGCGGAAAACCCTCCCTCGTCGGAGGCGCTCGTTGTGGGCTGGTTCAGCGCCTCAAGGCTCGAAAGGCCCGGTAGCCCCGCGGCGAGGGGAGGACCGAGAAACTGCGATGCGCTCACCGGCGCGGGTGCGCCAAGTCCCAGCGTGGCAAGGTCGCGAGAACTGAGCGCGCTGGCATCGATGACCACGTCGCCGGGATGAGTTTTGACGGCTTGCCAGATATCGGCGTCTGAGGCGTATCCGTCCGCGCGTGCGGCCAAGGGTAGCCCTGTGCCATCGAGAAAGGCGCCGTCGATCTGCGATGCGGGATAGACACGCCAACCCGCGTCAGCGGCGCCAGGCTGAATCACCCCCAGCGGCACAGGCGTCGCCGAGCTGATCGCGTCCATCGCATCGAAGGCAGCGGGCGCGTTGGCGCGCAGGTCTCGCGAGAGCGCGTTGATGCCGCCAATTGGTTGGAAGAGCGGCTGCCCGGCAATATCATAGCCTGAGGCCAGTTGTGGAACGTCATCGTAATTCTTGGTGCTTGAGGCGGCAATACAGGCCATCACGATCATGGTGAAGCAGACGAGTGAAAACAGCGCAAGCCCTATTCCGGTGCGAAAGCGATGAAACGCAGGATAGAGCAGCGCGACTGAGGTCACATGCCGCAGCCGTCCAACCAGGGTGAGCAGCCAGGAGACAGGCTTGAGCAGCAGATCGAGGTTGGGCGCCAGCGCGATGACCGCGCCGAAAACCATCAGCATACCAGCGACGAAGACAAGCGGAATCCCGCCGGTAAAGCGCGGCACACCCAGGCTTTGCAGTGCATCGAACGGCAGCGACCAGTAGAGCGCCAGTCCACCCCCAAGCGCCAGCGCCGCCAGCCGGTCCGACCGCTCAGTAGCGCGGCTTATCGTGCGCGCTGCCGTGACTGGCGCGCGCCACCGAGCCAGCAGAGCGATCATTGCCAGGATGATCCAGCGTAGGAGCAACACCAGACCAGTCGCCGTGACTGAGAGGCCAATGGCGAAGAGCAGCCCGTCGAAGTTGCCGACGGCGGAGCGGAGCAGCAAGATACCTGCGATGAACGGCATAATGCCGGTTGTGAGCAGGCTTTCCAGTAGCTTGCCCCAGGCGCGCAGTGGATTGCCATGTGGAGCGCGTGAGGGTGTGAAACTCGCCAGGGCCTCTCGCGCCAAGGTGATGAGGCCTGGTTGGGGCGCTGACGGCTCTGGCAGGTCGCGTAGGGCCGATGCGACAGTCATCCTGCTGATGTTCCACGCGGCGAGCAGAATCGTCGCCAGGGTGAAGAGCGCGCCCAGACAGAATGCGGTCACCATTCCGCTGGGCTGTATGTCGAACTGAAGTGGAAAGCCCAGTCGGGCGATGATAGGACTGACCAGCGCCACGATCAGAATGCCCAGGCCAAGCCCTGAGGCAATGCCCAGCAGAGCGGCGGTGACATCGTAGGCCGCGCCCTCGAAGAGCAGCATGATGACCACATGCGAGCGCCGCATTCCCACAGCGCGCGCCATGCCCAGCTCCGCGCGGCGCTCAGCGGCCAGCAGGGAGAAGATGAGAAAGATAAGTAGCAGACCAATGGCGAAGGCGAACAGCGTGAACAGCGTCAGGATACGCCCGAAGATATCCTGTGCGCGTAGCGAGAGCGCGACGCCGTCGGCCTTCACGGTATGCACCGCCAGGAAGCCAGGAAGCGTGTAACGGAGCGTATCGGCAATGCCATCGCTGAAACCTACGCCACTCAGCCCATTGCCGGTGTTGGCAATGTAGATGACATTCACGGCATTGCTCACCTGCATCACATGTGAGAGAGCGGGCATCGTCAGCAGAATGGTTGGCGTATCACCGAGCAGGCCACCTGACACACTGCCAGCGACGGTGAAGGTATAGCGGCTTCCAGGCCAGCGATCCGAGTAGAGATAGATGGTGTCACCTGCGCGCGCGTTGAGTAGTTGCGCCGTGCTGCGGTTGAGCAAGACTTCATTATCGCGCAGGGTGGTAAGCGGAACCGTTGAGCCGGCGCCGGTATCGCTGAATGATGTCAGTGGGCCAGCGCCGACGTCATCGATGGCCAGCGCCGTGACTCCACCACGCACCTGGCGCGCCGACGAGTCGGCGACCAGCACATTGGACAGCGTTAGCGCGGGCGCAATCCCGGCTACATGGCCATTGCTGGCGAGCGCATCACGTACCTCGTCGCCAAATCCAGCTGAAAACGGAGCCGTCGAGCCTCGGCGGGCAACCTGCTCGTCGATGCGGCCAAGGTTGTAGACGGCAACGCTCTTGACGGCGAGCACAATCGTATCGTCAATGGCAATGGCTGAGGCGATAAAGGTAGTCGCCAGCATCAGGCCGAAGACGACCAGCGCGGTGCGCAGTTTGCGGCGTGGCACATTGCGAAGCCCGATGCGGAGCAGGTGGGGTGTGCGAGTCGCCTGCCAGATCAGCATCAATGCGACGAGCGCCGTCGCAACGGCCAACGGTTTGGCAATGGAGTCTGGGGAGAACTCGAAGACACTGTTCATGGCGACCCCGCCGCGGACCGGATCGTTGCGAGCAGCGGCCTGATGTGCGAGAAAAAGACTTCTGCCAGGCGTTTCGCCCCTTCGGTGGAGGGATGGAGCCCGTCGCCAGCGATGTACTCTGGATGGGTGGCCAGTTCATTCCAGTCGGCGTAGAGGTCCACCAGCGATGCGCCCGACGCGGCCACTGCCTGCGCGATGGCGGCATTCCAGCGGGATATCGTCGCCTGGAGTGTTGTCTGGTCGTAGCCTGCGAAGAAGGAGAGCAGCGTAAGATCAGGAATATTACCCACGAAAACATGGGCGTGGGTCTGCTGCTGAAGCGACCGCAGCAGCGCCTCAAGCTGCGTTTCGTATTCCTGGACGGAAACCGATTGAACGATGTCGTTGACGCCGAGCCAGACGGTCACTAGCGAGGGTTTGGCGTCGAGCGCAACGGGCAGCTCTGTCCGCCGCGCTTCCGCCACGGTCTCGCCCGGAATCCCCAGGTTGATGAGGTGTGCATCTGAGCCAAGCAGATGCGCCAGCACCGTCGGCCAATTGTCTTTGGCGGGGTCATCAGTGCCTACGCCAAAGGCATCGGAAGCGCCGATAGCGACATAGGTAAAATCACGCTGGCTGCTGGCGAGTGGGTTGACCATTGCTGCGGGCCGCGGGGATGGTCCACACGCGACAAGCATGGCGGCGAGCGCAAGTATTGACAAGGCGGTGATTCTAAGACGAATGCGCCGAATGCTCCGCTGCGCGCGGGGCCGCTGATCTGGCTGCTGTGGCATGGGGTCTGCTCTCCATCGCGGGATAGCCAAAAACCTTTGGCTGATCTTCCTTCCGACGATTGAGCATACGACAAACTTACGCGCTCATGTCACAGGCTAATGCGCCTGCCAGCCGTTCGCCGCGAACGTGGCCAGCGTCTGCTGGTCGCCGGGAACGTAGGTGACAATCGAGTAGTCCGAGGCTCCGCTGAAGACGGTAACGGATGTCCGCAGCGTCAGCGGGCCAAGCCGCGAGTGGCGCATCTGGAAGACGAAACTGGCGGTGCCCCAGCCGGGATCCGACGAATCGGCGATGCGGCGAAAGTCGGGCAGCATTCGGAGCGAGCGCCAGAGCGACCGGTATTCCGGCAGGTAAGTCAGCGAGCGCGTATTGTGCTTGAACTCCGCCAACAACCGTCGTGCCAGTTCCTCCCAGGGGCGAAAGCGCGCGCGGTACTTTGGGTCGAAGACGATGGTGAGCAACTGTGTGCTTTCGGCGGGTGAAGGCGAGAGATTTAGTTCGAACAGTTCATGGGCGGGTGTGTTCCAGGCGCTGATATGCCAGAGGCGGTCAAGACTATGCGCCGGGAACGCGCTATTCCGCACCAGCAGCGCGGCCAGTTCGCGCTGATCGAGCAGATCGAGCGTATCGTTTTCTTCATCCAGGTAGCTCCCGGTGAGGTGGGCGAATGCCTGCGCCAGCATCATGCGGTCCGCGCCATGCAGATCGAGCGCGCGCATAATCGCCCGGACAGAGCGTACCGATGGCGCGAGACGCTTGCCAGTCTCCAGATGGTAGATATACGTCCGTGAGAGCCGCGCCGCCCGTGCGAGTTGCCCTTGTGACAACCCATGCTTGCGCCGCAGGAAGCTGACGACATCGCCAAACGCGGCGTTCGCTGGCAATTGAAGCTGGTCTGGCTGTGGAACTCGCATCGGTCACACCGCCTTCCTGAAAGCCATCGGCAAAGATGTTAGCTGGGGTCTAGTATACCGTATTTGAAACGTTAGCTGGCTACACACCATTCACTCCTCGCAGATTTTATAATGCCTGTATATTGCCGCCGCGATCCGACCCACAAAGAGGTGTTATGGCAATGGACGACGAGCGCCAGGCACATCAGGCAGATACTGAGACGCCAGTGCGCGATGGATCGAGCGATGACGCACTCTCAGCGTATATGAAACGTCCGTGGCTGGCTCACTATTCAGCGAGCGTGCCCGCGACGGTCAGCATCCCTGAGCAGCCGCTGACCTGGCTCATTGACGAGGCCACGCGCAAATATGGGGCAAATATCGCCGTCGAGTATTTCGGCACGCGGTTGACCTACCTGCAACTTGCCTCGCTCATCGAACGCTTCGCCCGCGCGCTGGTGCGACTGGGCATCAAGCGTGGCGACCGCATCTCGATCTGCCTGCCAAATACACCACAGTTCCCCATTGCATTCTATGGCGCGCTCAAGGCTGGAGCGGTAGTGGTGCCGACCAACCCGCTCTATACTCCGCCTGAGCTGGAGCATCAGCTCAAAGACTCGGGCGCGCGGGCGATTGTCATGCTCGATCAGTTCTATCCCGCGTTTGCCCCCATCCGAGGACGCACGCCAGTTGAGCATGTGATCCTGACGAACGTCGCCGACTACTTCCCTCCGCTTCTCGCGCTCGGCTACAGGGTTTCGCAGACCCGCGAGCAGCGCGGGAAACCCAAGATTGATATGAATGCCTTCCGCGCCCAGCCCGGCAACCATACGTTCCTGGAGGTCATTGGGTCTTCGCATGGGCGTCACGGGTTCGAGGTATTTGCCCTGCCGGAGCCAGCGGCGCCAGATGATCTCGCGGTGCTGCAGTATACCGGTGGGACCACAGGTGTGGCGAAGGGCGCGATGCTCTCGCACCGGAATCTGTTGGCGAATACGTTACAGTGCTGGGCATGGAATGACCTGCCCGCAGGCTCGCACCATATCTCACTCTGTGTCGCGCCATTTTTCCACGTCTACGGGCTGACGGTCGCCATGAACCTGACGATCTACAGCGGCTCGACGATGGCGCTGCTGCCGCGCTTTACAGTGAAGGACACACTGAAGGCGATCAAGAAGTATCGCCCCGACCTCTTCCCCGGCGTGCCGACGATGTATCTGGCGCTGGCGCGTGAGGTGGAGAAGATGAAGCAGGATCTCAGCTCGATCCAGGTTTGCATCAGCGGCTCCGCGCCGCTGCCGAAAGAGGTGCAGACGCGCTTCGAGGCAGTCTCGGGCGCGCGTGTCGTCGAGGGCTACGGGCTGACCGAGGCCTCGCCCGTGACGCACTGCAATCCCGTCTTTGGCGAGCGTCGCATCGGCACGATTGGCCTGCCGATCCCGGATACCGATAGCGCCATCTTCGACAGCGAGCGTGACGAGTTCGTCGCGCCAGGGGAGTCGGGGGAGATCGTCGTCCGCGGGCCGCAGGTGATGCAGGGCTACTGGCAGCGTCCCGACGAGACGGCGAAGGTTATGGTGGACGGCTGGCTGCGGACCGGCGACATCGGCATCATGAGCGAGGATGGCTATTTTACGATTGTTGACCGGGTGAAGGACATCATCATCGCTAGCGGCTACAAGGTCTTCCCACGCGACGTGGAGGAGGTACTCTTCGCGCATCCCGCCGTGCAGGAAGCGGCGGTCATTGGTGTGCCTGACGCCTATCGCGGCGAGACAGTGCGCGCCTATATTGTGCTGAAGCCGGGCCAGCACGCGACCGCCGCGGAGCTGACCGACTATTGCAGCGAGCGGCTGGCAATCTACAAGGTACCGAAGCAGTTCGTCTTCCGCGATGAACTGCCCAAGAGCCTCATCGGCAAGGTCATACGGCGCGTTCTGCGCGACGAGGCGATTGCCGAGATGAATACCTCCACGGCGGAGCAACCGGCAACATAGAGCCGTTTGAGTAGCGTGTACTGAGGCAGTGAGCGGACCCATTGATGGGGCGAGAACGCGACAAAGGAGACAGGGACCATGGCAACAGAGTCGAAGGCCGAGACGGGCGCCAGTTACCTCATGACGCCCGTGACGGAGGCGCATTTTCTCACGGCGGAGAAGCTGAACGACGAGCAGCGCGATATCCAGCAGTCGGCGGCAACCTTTGTCGCGCGTGAGGTGACGCCGAAGTCGGATGAGATCGACGCGCAGGAGCCGGGGCTGATGCCGTCGCTGGTCAAGCTGGCGGGCGAGCAGGGCCTGCTGATGATCGACGTGCCGGAAGAGTACGGCGGCGCCGACCTTGGCCTGGTCGTCAGCAGTTTGGTAGCGAGCGAGATGCGGCAGGCCTCGTTCGCCGTGGCCCACGGCGCCCACACCACTATCGGCACGCTGCCCATCGTCTTCTATGGCACGGACGCGCAGAAGCGCCAGTACCTGCCCAAACTCGCAACTGGCGAGCTGATCGGCGCCTACGCGCTGACCGAGCCGGGCGTCGGGTCCGATGCCATGTCCATTCGCACACGGGCGACGCTTTCCGAGGATGGCAAGCACTATATCCTCAACGGCGCGAAGCAGTGGATTTCCAACGCGGGCTTCGCCGATGTGATGGTCGTCTTCGCCAAGGTAGACGACACCAAGCACACCGGCTTCATCGTCGAAACGGCCTGGCCGGGGGTCTCGACCGGCGCCGAAGAGAAGAAGGTCGGCATCAAAGGCTCATCCACGCGCACGGTCTACTTCGACAACGTGCAGGCGCCGGTCGAGAACGTGCTCGGCGAGATTGGTAAGGGCTATAAGATCGCCTTCAACATCCTGAATATTGGCCGATTGAAGCTGGGGCTGGGCAGCGCTGGCGGCGCGCGCGCCTGTCTTGACCTGGCTGCCGCCTATGCCAACGAGCGCAAGGCGTTTGGGCGGCCGCTCGCGGGCTTCGGCATGATTAAGAAGAAGCTGGCCAACATGGCCGCCGATACCTACGCGGCGGAGACGCTGGCGCTACGCACCGTGGGCCTGGTGGAAGATGCGCGTGTGGCCGCGGGCGAGGATCGGCAGGCGCAGTTGGCCGCTATTGAGGAGTACGCCATCGAGTGCTCCATCGCGAAGGTCTTCGGGACGGAGGCGCTGGCCCGCTGCGCCGATGAGGGCGTCCAGGTCTTCGGTGGCTATGGCTTCATGGACGAGTACCCGATCTCGCATGTCTACCGCGACAACCGCATCAACCGCATTTTCGAGGGGACAAACGAGGTCAACCGCCTGGTGACGGCGGGGACGCTCTTTCGCCGAGCGATGGCGAACAAGATTGACATTTTCTCGGTCTTCCCAGATGTCGAGGCGCAGGTTGCGAGCGGGCAGGCAGCCGACTTTGCCGACGTGCAGACGCCCGACGCGCTGCGCGAGAGCGTCAACCTGGTGGAGCGCGCCAAACGCGCCGCGATCTACTCGGTCATGAAGGGCGCGATGAAGTTCATGTCAACGATGGAGGAGGAGCAGGAGTTCCTCGAATTCGCCGCCAACCAGATGATCGCGCTCTACGCGATGGATAGCGCCGTCGGGCGCGCGCTCGAAGCGGTGCAGGCGGGCGGCGTGGATGCGCACACGCACGCGCTGCTGGCGCAGATGGCGGTGCTGCGGCTGTTGCCGGAGGCGCGGGCGGCGATGGAGGGCGCGCTGACGATGACGTTCGAGGGCGACGAGCGCCGCGAAGAGCTGGCAAAGGTTCGCCGCTACCTGGGTGATCCCTCGGTGGACATCGTGCCGCTGCAGCGCGAGCTGGCTGGCATCGTCACCGAGAAGGGCGCGTATCCGCTGTAAGGGGCGGCTCCCTCCCGGCCTTCGGCCACCCTCCCCCTGACGGGAGAGGGCCAGGGCAACCATCGTGCCAGATGGCGACGGCTCTGGCTCCCCTCCCTTTAGGGGGCTGACGCGCGAGCCGTTAGGCGAGAAGCGCGCGACGAGCGCGCGGAGCCACAGCGGTCCGAAGGCCGGGGCTGGGGGCGAGGGTAGCAATCCAGTACGAGGCGAGATGGAAGGAGCGGCTCCGATGGATGCGGCGGCGATTGACCGGACTCTCTTCGCGCAGGTGCCGTTTGCCCAGCATGTGGGCGCGCATGTCTCC
>DATBIB010000080.1:0-49014 GCA_036557205.1 Ktedonobacterales bacterium
ACGGAGCTGCTGGCGCAGGCGATGGCGCAGGCCAAAGAGGGGCGCATGTTCATCATGGACCGCATGCTCGAGGCGCTGCCAGAGCCACGCGAGAACCTGTCGCACTATGCGCCGCGCATCGTCTCCATCAAGATCAACCCCGACAAGATCGGAACGGTCATCGGCCCAGGCGGCAAGATGGTGCGTCGTATCCAGGAGGAGACGGGCGCGACCGTAGAGATCGAAGACGATGGCCTCGTGCATATCTCCTCGGCCTCCGAGGAGGGCATGAATCGCGCGATGGACGCGATCCGCGCACTGACCGAAGAGGTAGAGGTTGGCAAGATCTACACGGGCACCGTGCGACGCATCGTGGATTTCGGCGCATTCGTCGAGATTCTGCCGGGCAAGGAGGGGCTGGTGCGCCTCTCGCAACTGGCGGACTACCACATCAACCGGGCAGAGGATGTCGTCGCGGTGGGCGACGAGATCACGGTGATGGTGATCGAGGTGGACCCGCAGGGGCGCATCAATCTCTCGCGCCGCGCCGCGCTCAGTGGCGAGATGCCCTCCGCCGAAGAGCTTGAGGCCGACCGGCCACGCCCACGGCCACGCCCAGGCGGCTATGGCGACCGTGGCCCGCGACCGGGCGGCGGTGGCTATGGCGGCGGACGCGGTGGTCCCGGCGGACGCGGTGGTCCCGGCGGCAACCGTGGCTCGGGCGGCGGCAATCGCTGGTAGACCTCACCCCCTACCCCCTCTCCAAGGAGAGGGGGAGTCGGCTCCCGCGATGGATAGTGTGTCGATTGGTACACTATTCGTCGCGGTTCTGATTTTTCCGGCGCATGTGCTATGCTCGTGGTGATGGCTAGAGCAGGCAGCGGCTGGCGAGAGGCTGGTAAGGAGAGGTGAGAGGCATGGCGGATGAGGAGGTCCAGCAGCGACCGTCTGCGCTCACCTCGCTGGATGATCTCTTCCGGCAGCTGGGGCGCGCGCCTGGTCCGAGTGACGGCATCAACACGCCGCTGGACCTGCGCGGCGCAGACCTTGCCGGGCTGGACCTCTCCGTACTCCATCTGCTGGTCGTCGACTTTCGCGGCGCGCAACTGGCGGGGGCTGATTTCTCGCGCGTGAGCCTCAGTGGCAGTGACTTTCGCGGCGCGGATCTACGCCAGGCGCGCTTTGTCGAGGCCGACGTGAGTGATGCCCACTTCGACGGCGCGAATCTGACCGGGGCCACCTTCGCCCATGCCGACGTGAGCGGCGCGTGCTTCGACGGAGCGACGATGGCCGAGGCGCAGCTGAACCATGCCGACGCCAGCTACGCCACATTTACCGGAACCAATCTCAGCGGGGCGAACCTGCATGGCGCCGATGTGAGCGCCGCCGATCTGGCCGACGCCCTCACCGACTCCCTCACCGTCCTCACCAACACCACAACGGATGCGCGGACCCGCCTGCCGTGAATCTATTCCGCTTCACCTCCTAATTTCTCGATGGGCGGCGCGTGGCGCACATGTGGGTTGAGCATGACGACGACGCTCACTATGACGAGGAAGCCCGCCGCCAGCAGCAGCTCTGGCGCCGCGCCCAGCCGCTGGATCAGGATGCCCGAGAGCGCCGCGCCTATCGGTCCCACGCTTGAGAAGATCATGCGATAGGCGCTCGTCACTCGTCCCTGAAGCTCGTCGGGGATGAGCGCCATCCGGTAGCTGGGCCAGACAACGTCGTAGACCTGATCCACCGCCATCGAATACGCCTCCACCAGCGCCATCAGCAACGGATTGGGCGCGAGCACGAAGAGGATATTGGCGAGCGGATAGCCCCACTGGAGCGCCGGGATAATCTGGCCGAAGCGATAGCTGCGCTGAATGCGCGGAGCGATCAGCGCGCCCAGCAGACCGCCAACACCGCCCGCCGCGAAGATCAGCCCGATGACCAGCGGCGTGGCGCCACGCGCCGTCGCCAGCACGATCACGCCTAGCTCGTAGCCGCCAGCCAGCGCAAAGCCAGCGTAGACGAACGACATGAAGCGGATGAGCGGCGAGCGCCAGAGCCAGCGCATCCCCACAAGCATCTCCGCGACCAGATGGCGTGGCGTCCCCTCCTTCTCCGTCTTTGGCTTGCGCTCGGCCTGGAATGGCACGCGAATGAAGCAGAGCGAGATCACCGAGACGGCGTAGGAGATGGCGTCGCCAAGGAACGGCAGCGCGCGTCCCAGGCTGAAGATGACGCCCCCCAGGGGTGGGCTGAGCAGGGTAACGGTGCTCTCGGCAACCTCGTTCTGCGCGACGGCGGCGGGCAACTGCTCCCTGGAGACCACACGCGGGAGGGCCGCGAGACGCGCCAGCCAGAAGAAGACGAAGCACGTGCCCTGCGAGAGCGCGACCAGATAAAGCTGGATCATGCTCAGATGACCGAGCGCCAGCGCAATCGGAATACTGCCCATTGCCACCACCTGCACGCTGTCACAGACGATCATCACGCGCTTGCGATCCCAGCGATCGACGAGGGCGCCCGCTGGCAGCGCCAGGAGGAAGCGGGGCAGCGAGCTACAGGCGGCGACGATTCCCGCCTGCGCGGGCGAGTTGGTGACCGCCAGAATCAACAGAGGCAGCGCCAGGCTGGTCACCTGCGTGCCAGCGGTTGAGATGAGCTGGCCGCTCCAGAGCAGCACAAAGTCACGGTTGCGCCAGAGCGAGCGCGGGCGCTGGTCTGGGGGCGGCGTCTCGGACGTATCTACGGGGGATATGGTCATGTTCTGCCTGCTTTGCGAATTCATAGCAGCCTGCGCGACATGGCACAGGACGCACGGAGAGACGGTAGGGGTCTTGGCCCGGCAGAAGCTGAAGAGGCGCTCATGTGTGGGGCAGAGGAGGTGATGGAAGGGCTATGCCAGCAGGCGCGCCAGCGCTATACGCAGGCACGCGTAGGTGACACAGGCCGACATCTTCTCAGCCGCGTAAGCGTATCGGCGCCGGGCTTACGCGGCGAGGGTGCTTGTGTTGCGGTTCCGATTGCGGTGAATCGTCCAGCCTCGATTGGTGTTCTCGATGTCGAGGCGGACAGGCGCATGCATCATCATGGCGGCAGGCTACCATCTCGCCCGCTACATGTCAAGAGGCGCCACACCGATGGAGCACAGGCGGACAGATGCGCCAGAAGACAATCATGTGCCCCAGGCGCTTTGGCATTACTCGCCACCTGGCTTGTATTAATAGAACTTTTGTTTTATAGTGATTCTTGCGCGTTAGTGCGCGTCGTGTGGTGAGCCAGAGTCAAGGCGCCACTCTCACTCCTGTCGTTGTACGGGGGTGAGGGCGGCGCTTTTTGCATGTCATATAGAGTAGGGAGTGAGAAGCGATGGCGGGGACAATCGTGAAATTGGGGTATACCAACCCCTTGACCGATACGTTTGGGGCGCATCCGCTCCTGGGGTCGGTGATCGACCTCAACGATGGTGTCTCCTTTACCCTGGCCTCACCGGCGGGGCTGGAGCTATCCGCGCCGCCTCGGTCGCTGCTGCTGGCCGGGAACATCCGGACGCAGGGGGAGATCGCGACCCGCGCCATCGTCCGCCATAACCGCACCGTCACGGCTCGCCTCATCGTCGGGCCAGCTGCCTCCTCCGCCGCCCTGATAGCTGCTATCAGGAACCTGCTGCTCTGGCTGGCCGCCCCGCCGCAGCTGCCGATCACCCTGCAATATCAGCCGTTCAACGCCTCGACGCCGCTCTATCTCGATGTGGTGGGGGCGTCGCATAACCTCCCGGCGGATGAAGGGCAATGGCTGCGCGGGCAGTTCGAGCCGCTGACCATCAGCTTCATCACCCGGCCGGGACTGCGCGATGCGCGCGTGACCCTGCAAAATCTCGTCGCCAATGCGGGATTCGAGCAGCCGACTGGTGGCCCAGCCGTCACTGTCTTCAACGATAGCTTCGCCACGGCGAACGCCTATGCGAGCCAGGCGGGGAGCGCGCCAACGGTCGCCGCGAACGTCCTGACGATCCCGAGTGGGGCCAGAGTGAGCTTTGGCAGCCCGATCTGGGGGAGCGTGGCGCTGTGGCAGGTGCGCTGGCAGTGGGTGAGTGGGCTGACGGCGATCTTCTATTTGCATTACGTCGACAACAACAACTGGCTGCGCGTCTCCATTGGCAATGGGGCGCTGACGCTGGCCCACAAAGTGGCAGGGGTGACCAGTACGCTCGGCAGTTCCGCGCCTGCGCTGACCACTACGAACTTCTATTGGTTGCAGATCACGCAGTTCCCCAGCGCGCCCTTTGAGGTCGCCGACGTGCAGGTGGCGCTCTTCAACGATGCGGCGGGGAGCATCGGCGGCGCGGTGGCGAGTGGCGCGGTGGGACCGGCGCCGACGGCGGATTCCAACGTGGCGATGAGCGGGCAGCCACAGATGGAAGCCAGTGGAGCCGCGCTGAAACTGGGAGGGGCATTCGCCAACGTCCATACGGTGAGCCTGTTTGGGCCGGGAGGCTGGGTCTTCGCCAGCATTGGCGGGACGGGGACCGCGAGCGGGGCCTGGGAGCAGCAGACGCTCGGTGGCGCGCCGTTCCCGACGACCAGCTATCCGGGTGGGCCGGTGAGCAGCTTTGGGGCGGCCAGACTCGACGCGCCCCCGGCGGGGACGTGGGACGATAACTGGCGGCTCTATACCGGCGGGACACCCACAGGCACGTGGGCCATCCCGGTGCGGACGGCGGGGGATACGCTGCGTGTGACGGCGTGGACCAAGAGCAGCGGGCTCTCTGGCAGCGCGACGATTAGCCTCTTCATCCGCGAGTATGACGCGAGCGGCTCGTTGCTGCGGACGGGGCAGGCGGGGGCGACGCTGACGGGGCCACAGGCGAGTTGGACGCAGGTGGGGTGAGACTATGTGACCGGGGCCAGCTGCGCTTATCTGGATGTGGGGTGCCGCGCCACCGATACGAGCGCGCCGGGGGCATCCGCCAATGCAACGGTCTGGTTTGACAACGCGCAGGTGTGGAATAAGAGCCAACTGGCGACTATTGGCAGTATGCCGTGGTGCGATCTCCGCGCCGTCGTCTCGCCGGCGATGCTGGTGGTCTCAGGACTCGTCGGCGATTTGCCCGCGCCGTGCTATCTCGCGTTGGGGACGTACGTTGCGAATCTACCCACAGGCGGCGCGCTCAGCCTCTACGTGGGGCGGAAGGCGGTGACGAGCCCGCGGGCGCAGCTGGTGGGGGCGTCGTTCGGCGCGTTCTCGGCGGCCTTCAGCCCACAGGGCTTCGCCCAACTCGATAGTAGCAGCTATGGCGGGTTCGATAGCTTTGCCTCAGTCGGCGCGAGCGGCTGGAACCCGAAGGCGCTCTCGCTGCTGGCGAGCGATGCGGCGGGGGTCTATCACCTGCTCTCGCGCGTGAAGACGGCGCAGGTGGTGGGGAATCTGCCGCTCATGACGCTGCGAGTGGCGACGGCGCAGCAGACGGACCCGTGGTTCAATCAGGTGGGGGGTGCGGATATCGTCGGGCAGTGGACGGGGGGCTATGTGACGCCCTTCTCACAGCAGAACGCCTGGACCATCGCCGACGCGGGGCAGTGTAATCTGCCGCCCTTCCCACAGGGCGCTTTGACCGATCCCAGCCAGCTGTATCTCATCCCGAGATCGCAGTGGCAGGATACGAGCGGCTCGCCGCAGAATGGCTACGCCAACTGGCAGGCGCTTTTGCCGATTGATGGGTCGCTGCTGGTGGCGACGGTGAACAATCCGTCGAACTCGGCTGGGGCGGTGACTGCTAGCTGGCTGTGGACGTATGCGGATGGGCTGCTGCTGAATCGCTCATCCGCAGCAGATGGGCCCGCGTGGACGTACTCGGTGGAGGGCAAGGCGCAGCCGAATCCGGCGGCGGGGGCGGGCGGGAGCGGAACGTCATCGAGCGGGGCGATCAATGTGAATAGCGGGGCGGACCCGTGCCTGACGGTCGATCCGGCGCAGGTGGGGGCGAATAACACGGCGGGCGTCAATCAGCTGGTCGCCATCGTCAGTGATCAGGCGGGCGGGGTGTATTCGTGCTTTGGCGAGGTGAGCTATTCGCCGCTGTATCTCGAACCACGATAGCAGGATTTGAAAGCACTCCGTGCCCACTTAGCACGTTGAAAAGTCTGCCACACTATCACGATAGCGGTGGATTGATTTATTCTGCTTGCCTGGCAGCGGCCAGCGATATCATGGCTCGCGGCGGCCTTCATCCTCATGCGTTAGACTGGGGGCTTCCGTGTTCTAGTTGACGGTGCTCGTGATTCGCTATGAGACCTCCCGTTGGTTACGTCCAGACGACGAATCGCCTTGCGTTGGAAGTGAAATGTTCAGTTCTTTGGCTTTGCGTTCGGCATCCCGTGCAATCTTTCGGGCTTGATTCAACTCTGCGGTATGTTCATCTGGAGGGAATGTATGCAGCGCCCGCTCTGCATTCCCAAATGCTTGTACTACATCCATAGTAGGTGATGGAGTAGTACTAGTTGCGCGCTGCCAGTGGACCGACGCAAGCCCCAAGTGTAGTTGAGCCCGTAATGATCTCGTTCCCCTCCCACCCAATGTCTTGAAGGCATCTGTGAAGACTACAAGGCTTTCATTCGCAAGCTCCGACTGCCTTTGAGATTCACTCAAAGATGCCAATGTAAGGAGGACACCTCCGAGATCTCGCAATGCTTCAGCTCTAAAGGTAGTCGATGCCTCCGGATCGAAATTGTGCGAAGCTGCGCGCCAGGCGTCAGCAGCACTTTCTAGTAACTCCGAGCGGCGGGGTTCCTCACTTAGAAGTGCAAGACTTCGTAAACATGACGCCAAATTCGATTGAATCGAGCCTAGCTCATCCCCGGACCACAGGTGTCTCGCAGTAGAGATGCCGATCGCATGATTATAGGCGCCTATTGCGAGTTGCAGCATTTCATCTTTTCTCGGCCGAATTGATACATCTGCTCGTAACTTGCAAGCATCACCAAGGGCTCGTTCGGTCCGTGCTACCTTGGTTGGATTCTCACTCTCCGTAAATACAGTCAATGCGCGTTGATGAGCTTCAATTGCTATATCAAGTTTGGTTCGCCGATCACGCGGCTCTCCAGAAAGTTGCGCAGTGACATAATGTACCAAGCCAAGCTGATATTCTGCTTCTGCCCACTCATCTGGCGCAGTTTCTTTCTTCAACTCTTTGAGCGCATCGCGGCTCTTGATAAGAGCGGACTCAAGGGCTTGCCCTCGAATCTTCTTTTGACGTGTGGTGGGGCCACCTTGTCTGAGCAATGCGTCGAGGCCAGTAGCCGCCTCAGTACGAAAGACCGTTGCCAACCCATTCGATGCCTCTGCCCAAATAATAGGGTCCGACTCTGCCGTCACGACAGATAAGGCACTTTCGAGCGCTCGTTTTGCCTCGTTGAGGAGAAGGGCACGCTGGCCTTCAGCACTTGTATCAATCTGTTCAAGCAGAAGCGAACCTAACCCAAATTGCGCGAGTGCCCAGTCATCTGACGCGGTGTCCTTCCTGAGTCCTCGTAATGCCGATCGATAAGAGATCTCTGCCTGCTGCACATCCCCTCGTCGACGGAATGCATCACCTAAGCGGGCGAGCGCTTGCCAATCCTCTTCTTGCTCGAAGCTTGCTTTTAGTCGCGACCACTCATCGGCGGCATGCGAATGTGCTCCCGTATCAGGCGGTACAGCCAAATCTAGATACACGTCATTCGTCATGGTGAGAATAGAATTCACCACCTGAACTGTTACAAAATCCGCGTCCTTCAACGCAAGGATTGCATGGTCCAATTCAGTGGCTGAGCCACTGGCATTAAAGACATCACGAACTACCGCATTCACCCGCTTGATTGGATAATCTCGAATACCTGCAGAGCGCAGAAGCTTGATTGCTCGCAGCATATATTGTGCAAGTTCGGGCAGGTTCGGATAGACGTCATAGCGCATTCTTGTTACCCCCAAGACTATCGAGCCAGGGGTGCCATCATATTCATCCCTACGGTGATCGCCGTCTCCGGCTATACCGAGTTCATCCATGAGATGACCCGCCTCGTCGCGAGAAATATCTGCTAGTGGAATAGGTGTAAGATTCTTCATAAGGTCGCCGAAAGCCTTGCGCGCAGCTTTTTCGCTGAATCCATCATGACAAGTAGCGATCACTACAAACGGAATCTTGGAGTCCGCCAAATCAAGAGGAAGGCTGTTGATAAGCTGGTATTGCTTAGTAGCAGCAAGGTCGGGAAGATTTTCCAACCATACGATCACTTGAGCATGTCTATTTGCCAAGGCGCGAATCAAATCACTGTGACGTCTCGGTTCGAGTGGCCATCGCACTAATGTCCATCTACCATGGCCTCGGATGCCATTTACATCGTGCTTTAGTGTCTGCCAGGCAAGACGTGAAGTTCCTAGCAGCTTTCGTCCGTAGACGCAGAAACCATAGCTGGTTTCGTGCGAAGTCAGGTCGCTCCGAGTCATGGCATTTAGCAGTGCCACACGAGCACGATCATCAGCACTTTCATGTTTATCCGTCGTACGCCGTGGAATGTAGACATGTGGATTGAAGGACGGGATCAACGCGTTGGAAGGCACTGCGCTTGCCGCCGGTGCCAAGCCATAGATCTCTTTAAGTTCCTTGTCTGAAATTAAGGGCTTGGAATCATCATCCCGTTTGATCACTCGATGACACAGGTAAGAAGATAAGACGAGGATCAGAAAGATCCCTAAGCCAATCGCACTGTAGACAGGTTGCACGAGCAGGGAGCGGATGATCACCCAAGTTCGTGGGTCGGCGACTCCAGGAGTGCCAGTTGTGATCAAGGAAATCAGGACATTGACCAGAATGCCGCCGATAATAACTGCGCCTAAAATGAAGGCTAGTACATCCCAAACGCGATCTAGCACCACGACGACCGGACGCAGAATCCACCTCTTCAAGAAGGACGGGGGCTGCTCCACAATGCCCGAGTCATCTATTGAACGCGGCATATTGCCTATCCTTCCAACGCTCTAGATGCACAGATAATCGGTTAGATATCTTGGGGGCGTCGAAACATGATGTGCATCAAGTATAGGTGGCTGCCCCTCGCTTGTCAATAAAGAGAAATATGACTATGTGGTGAGAAGTTAGACCAGCGACATTCGAATCGGGATATAGTCTCACGGCGTATCGCAGGCGTCGTCACGCGGCGCTGGACCAGCGATACGTCAGGTGGGGCCGGAGACGTGCAGGCCAAAGCGTTCATCCGACCAGGCAAAATACGCGGGCAGATCATCCGCCGCGCCAGCAGCGAGGCCAGCCCGCACCCATGCCAGCGCGGCAGCGGCATCGTCCGCATCAGCCCCGCCACGCGCTGACGCTCGTCGGCCAAGCGCGCGCAGAACCGCCTCTGGGCCAGCGCGCAACGCCTGCTCCACATCAACGCCGACGCGCGTTTCGGGGGTTGCCTGCGCCGCGCGCCAGATAAGCAGGGAATCATCGGGACGCGCGAAGCGCGCCACCGCGGCAATCAGGCGATAGAGTGTCTCAGTTGCCATTGCGCCAGCGCCCGCCACGCCAAGAGCAGCGATCTCGCGCTGGAGCAGCCAGATGGCCAGCGCACGGTCACCCGGCCGCAGGTCAGCCAGCAACGCCGCGGTGACGGCGGCGCGCCATGCGGCGTCTTGCTGGCGCGCATCTGGGGTCTCATTGCGGACGGCTGGGCGCTCTCCCGCGCGCAAGCGTTCGAGGTTACGCGCCGTGAGACTGCTCATGTGCCGTCGCCGTCGTCGAGCGCCCGCACCTCAGCCAGTTCCGTGCCGCCCATGCGTATCAGCTCCTGAATGACGGGGTCGGCGCGCACTTCACGCTCGAGGGCGTCGACATCAGGCAGATGCTTCCCCTCCGAGGTCGCGGCATCGGCAGACGGGGGGATCGAAGCGCTCGGCGGCTGAGCGGCTACACCCTTCGCCTGTGTCGTGTGCGTCGTGTGTGTCGGGCGTGACGGCCCAGCGGCCTGTGACGTTGGGAAGGGCACGATGTTGTTGGGCGCCGATGCATCTGCATCCGGCTGGCCCGATGGCGCGGGCGGAGAGGATGGCCGCGGCGGCTGTTGTGTGGCTGGCTGGCCTGAGCCACCCTCCCCGGCAAGCACCAAACGCACCCGCATCGACCGCTCCAGCACCTGCTCCAGCGCCCATTCAACTGCCTCGCGCTTGGATGGCTCGCGCAACTTCTCCAGATGGAAGGGCCACTTCACCGCAACCGTCAGCGAGAGCGGGCTGCCAGCGTCCAGCCGCACCGGCTGCGCGTCGCTCAGCAAGCCTGAGACCATCGAGCTTTTCTGTTTGCAGACCTTCTTGATCATCGTCCAGCGGCGCTGAATATCGCGCAACATGTTCATCAGCGCGGCGTCCTGTCCTGCCTCCATCTGAGGCGGCTCTGGCGGGACTGGTGGGGCTGGCAATGGCGTCGGCGCCGATGGCGCTACCACCTCGGCCTCCAGCGTACCAGCTTCCGTTGGCGCCAATGCCTCCGATGGCGCATCATTCACAGCCTCCAGGGCATTCTCAGTGTAGGGTGACGAGTCAGCAGCGGGCGCTGACTGGTCCATCGGCGGCGGTGACGCTGGCCGCGACGAACGCGGAGCACGGGCAGGCGTCGCGGGCAGTGACTGCCTCTCAGCGGGCGCGTAGTTATTGGCTACACCGCTGTGGGCGCAGACGCCGACGCATTCGAGGAAGGCAAGCTCTAGCGCGAGCTGCGGCACCGGCAGACCGCGAGCTGGCTGCTCATTGCGCGCAAAGACACGCGCACAGGCGGTCAGCTCTTCGAGGCTGAAGCGTCCAGCAAGATCTACAGTTGCCAGGGCTTCTTCGGCAGTGCGGTCCATAATCGCGGCGACATCCGCGCCCGCACGCGCCAGCATGAGCGCGCGCCACTCCTCCGCATATTGCGCGGCAAGCTGCCGTGGGTCGGCGCCGCTGGAGACCAGCATATGGATGCGCTCCAGCCCCTCAGCGGTATTCTGGTCGGCGACCGCCTCGATCAGCGCGCGCAGGGCGGCGGGGTCGGCCAGGCCAAGCATCCCACGAACGCTTTGCGCGTCGATCTTCGTCCCGCAGAAGGTGATCGCCTGGTCGAGCAGGCTGAGCGCATCGCGCATGCCACCCTGGGCCGCGCGCGCAATCATCTCGGCGGCGGCTGGCTCCAGAGTTAATCCCTCGCCGTCGGCGACATGATGGAGGTGAGACACGATATCGCGCACGCGATGGCGGCGGAAGTCGAACCGCTGGCAGCGCGAGATAATCGTGGGCAGCACCTTGTGCGCCTCGGTGGTCGCCAGCACAAAGATGACGTGCGGAGGCGGCTCTTCCAGCGTCTTCAAGAGCGCATTGAAGGCCGCCGTCGAGAGCATATGGCACTCGTCCACAATGAACACTCGATGATGGCCGCCGCTGCCGAGCAGATTGACGTTCTCGCGCAGGTCGCGGATATTGTCGACGCCGGTATTCGAGGCGGCATCGATCTCGATCACATCGGGCGAGCGTCCACTGGTGATTTCCTGGCACGAGATGCACTCGTTGCATGGCTCGCCATTGCGAGGATTCTGGCAGTTGATCGCTTTGGCCAGCAGCCGGGCGACGCTGGTTTTCCCTATTCCGCGTGGGCCACAGAAGAGATAGGCATGCGCCAGCCGCCCGTCGCGCACCGCGTTGAGCAGCGTGCGGACGACCTCTTCCTGTCCGACGAGGTCGGCGAAGGTCTGTGATCTCCATTTGCGATAAAGGGATTGCGACGCCATGCGATGCCCCACGTTCGTGTCAATTTCGTGTGTGATAATTGCGTGTCAAGTCTGATCTGCCGCAAACCGTTGCACATGTTGCGTATTCAGCGCGCACAGCACTAGCGAGGCGGAACACGCGCTTCACGCACTCTAATTATATCCTAGAACGAAGAGGAGGGATGCGCCGTTCACCGCTGGCCCATCCGGCCATCGCTGAGGCTGTGAAGGCGGGTTATTGCGGAAAAGATGGCCCGCTTAGACGCCGAGAATTGGGGAAGGAGTATGATAGAGAAAGGTACCAGTTGGTGTTAGGAATAGCAGGTAGCGAGGGGAAAGAAAAAGTGGGTCGTGCACCCACTGTTGATCCGCGCCATTAGACCCCGTCACTCTTCCAGCTCAGGCCCAGTGCTCCCACGGCGCCCGGAGAGGTCCACTTACCGCTGCTTCCTTCCGGACCTGACGGGGTTCGCAAACATCCGCCGCGTGGGGTCTAAACCCTCATAACCATCCAAGCGCCAGAATCGGCAGGCGTACGACCGCGAGCGGGAATTCAGCCCCGCATCAAGAGCGTTTCGGGTACAGGGCAGCCCTGGCTCCCCACCTAGCACGACCTCGCGACCATTGTACCGCGCCCCATCGCGAAAGTCAAAAGCATAGGAAGCAAGGGCTGTATCAGGTCAGAGCCTATAAACGACCGTGAAACAGGCACACGTCTAGGCGAGTCCAGCCATGCCGCCAGACTCGTCAACGCCTGTATGCTACTTGCCGGTCTTCACCTTTTCCTGCTGCCTGGCGCGAACAGGAGCTTGCTTTGAGGGATACGCTTGCTCCATCAGATCGATGACGATCTTCAGCGGCTCGACGTTGCCAGCCTGCCGGGCGGCCTCCGCGACAACCTCGCGGCGCTCGCCGGACTTCGCGGCGGCTTCTTCTTTGGGCAGCGCCGGGAAGAGGTCGTTGCCTTCAAGATAGCCTGCCTCGATCAGCACCTTTACCGGCGCATACTCGAAGACCCGCGCCAGCGCCCGGCACCGCTCTGGTGTCGGCAATACCGGCTCGTCGTCTCGCAGATAGCGCCCAAGCGATGCCTCGTCAATCGGCGCTCGATGCTCGACGCAGAACTTCGCGAACTCGCGGATCAGATAATGATCGCCGCGTCGCTGGTAAAAGTCGAGGTCGCGCAGCTCGTTACGAAGCCAGTCTCGGAATCGCAGCCGGGTCTTCAAGTCTACTTTGTTGTTCACAGTCTCTTTCCCTGATTTCTTAAAAACGGGGGCTATGCGAATATACAAGACCGTGGGCGAACTGGACGTACGTGAGTGGTACATCTCGCACACAGTTGCAATTGTACTACCCCGACACATAGGGATGTCAAGGGTACTACCATAAATACTAGAGGGCATTTATCTTGTTACGATGCACCCAAGATACTTCCTGGGTGCCATCTGCGCAATTGTACGGATATTCTCCCACTATAGCCCCGTCAGCGACCGATTGTTGCGGAGACTAACGCTGACAGACGACCTTACATGCGACTGTATCCGTGAAGGAAATGCCATCTATTGAGCAACACCGAGCGAAACATAAAGCAAGTGACCTCTGGGATGCGATCGGCGCATTGTCCAGTGTGGCAAACACCACCAACAATGGAAGCGGCGTAGCCGAACTGCAATTCCTTTCATGTCTCAGACATGACTCCATGGCGGCTCACCATCACCTGGTCCGGCAAGTCGTGCTATCTCCTCTTGCGTCAGGCTGCTGCACAGATATATACTTACCATATGCAACAAATGTCAAGGACAACTAATTTTTAGGGGCGTACCGCTGGAAACTCCGGAAACACCACCCGACGCATTGGCGACGCTCGCGCTCGAAACGATCCCGACGGCGATGCGCACGATCCGCAAAATGATGCGTGCCGAAGCGGAAGGCGATCAGAGCCTGACAATACCACAACTCCGTGCGCTTGGTTTCATCGAGCGGCATCTCGACGTGTCGTTGAGCGACGTAGCCGGTCATCTCGGGATTCCGCTTTCTGGAGCCTCGCGCCTGATCGATAAGCTGGTTGGGGACGAACTGGTAGCCCGGACAACCGCCACCAAGGACCGCCGCAAGGTTGTTCTGAGTCTGCTGCCCGCTGGCGAAGAGCTGCGCGCCCGGGTGCGCCAGCGCACGCGCCAGCGGCTCGACGCCATGTTCCAGCGCCTCACACCCGCCGAACGCGACGCCATCGCCAGAGCGCTGCCAGTCCTGCGCGATCTCTTCAGCAACGAGTCATCGCTATCGGGTGAGGCCATGGCGCCGACGGGCGAGCCGCCTCCGTCGGAGTAGCCCATTGAGCCATCACGCTATTTAGGATGCTCTAAACCAAACGAGGAATACCATCGTGACTTCGCCTATTCTCATAACTTCGCATCTAACTCGTGTCTTTGGCGAGATGAAAGCGGTTGACGATCTCAATCTGGAGATCGCCCCCGGTGAGGTCTTTGGCCTGCTGGGGCCAAACGGCGCGGGCAAGTCGACGTCGATCAAGATGCTGACAACGCTCTTGCCGCCGACAGCCGGAACCGCCACGATTGCTGGCTACGATATCGTGCGACAGCAGGCGCTGGTCCGCCGGGTTATCGGCTACGTGCCGCAGGCGCTTTCCGCCGATGGCACGCTCACTGGCTACGAAAACCTGCTTATTTTCGCGAAACTCTACGACGTGCCGCGCGCCATCCGCCAGGAGCGCATCGCCCATGCGCTCGCGGTGATGGAGCTGACCGAGGCGGGCGATAAACTGGTGCGCACCTATTCCGGCGGCATGATTCGCCGGTTGGAGGTCGCCCAGGCGCTCCTCCACGGCCCACTCGTGCTCTTTCTCGACGAGCCAACCGTGGGACTCGATCCGGTCGCCCGTAAGGCAGTCTGGGATAGCCTGAGCGCCCTGCGTGAGCAGATCGGCATGACTATCTTCCTCACGACGCACTACATGGAAGAGGCCGACAGTCTCTGCCAGCGCGTCGCCATCATGCACCGAGGCAAGATCGCAACCATCGGCACGCCAGATGAGCTCAAGGCCAGCATCGACCAGCCCGGAGCAACCCTGGACGATGTCTTCGCCTTTTATACTGGCCACGACCTCGACGCGGGTGGCTCGTATCGTGATGTCACACGCGCCCGCCGCGCCGCCCGCCGACTCGGCTAGTCAATCGTCACGTCACACCAGGCTACCGCCACGGAGAACCATCTCGATGACGCTACATACTCCAGCTACCGAGAGCAATGATCAGGCCATGCTTGCCTTCGTGCCGCTCAGCCTGAAGCAGCCGTCGCTGCTGGGCAAAATGGCCACCTTTGTGCGCAAGACGCTCACCATCGCCGAGTGGGAGGTGCGCAAGCTCCGCCATGACCCCACCGATCTGCTGACGCGTGCCGTCCAGCCTGCGCTCTGGCTGCTGGTCTTTGGCGAGACGTTTACGCACATTCACGCCATCAATACCGGCAGCGAGAGCTATCTGCAGTTCATGGCGCCGGGGATTCTGGCGCAGAGCATCCTTTTCATCGCTATCTTCTACGGCATCGCGGTGATCTGGGAGCGCGACCTGGGTGTGATCCACAAGTTTCTGGCAAGCCCCTCCCCGCGTACGGCGATTGTCGTCGGCAAGGCGCTCTCCGCGGGCGTGCGCGGACTCTCCCAGGCGGTCATCATCTACATTCTTGCGCTGCTGCTGGGCGTCCAAATGAACTGGAATCCGCTGGCGCTGCTGGGTGTCGCGGTGATGGTGATGCTTGGCGCGGCCTGCTTCTCGACCTTCTCGGTGATTATCGCGTGCCTGTTGCGCACGCGCGAGCGCGTGATGGGCATCGGCCAGTTGCTGACGATGCCGCTGTTTTTCGCTAGCAATGCGATCTATCCCATCGCGATCATGCCAGTCTGGCTCCAGTTCGTCGCCAGAATCAATCCGCTGAGCTATGAGGTGGATGCGCTACGCGGCCTGATGGTGGTCGGCGGTGAGCATGTCAACGCCATCGGCCTGGATTTCGCCGTGATAGCGGTCATCACCAGCATCCTGATCGCGCTGGCGGTGCGGCTCTATCCGCGCCTCATCCAGTAGGACCGCCTGTACCGCGCCGTGCATGCTGCGTCGCAGTGCGTGCAGCCGAGGCTACGCCGATCGCTGACATCCAGATGACTGGGGCGCCTGCGAGGGCATCAAGATGCCTAGCTCACTGGCACATTGGCATGCCAGGTGTGCGGGTTCGGATTCGGGGGAGTCGTCCCGAACCTCTTCCCGCTGCTGCCTCAACATGCGTCGTGAATATGCGTCGTGCGGGCCATGTCACCTCACGTGACCCCCTCCCCGTTGTCCATCTGCTGGAGTCGCGCGATTTCGGCAAAGAGCGCCATGCGGTACTCATCACGTGCCCGCGCGTTTGCGGTACAGGCGATGCAGTCCTCCAGGTCGCCTGGCGTGCAGCCATGACTCCCCTGCCGCGAGTGCTGGCGGTGCTCGGGACGGTGCAGTCCACGCAGAGCCAGGTTGTGCTCGGCCTCATCCCACAGATGGCTGTCCATGTCCATGCTGTGCCGCTCCCTGTCTCCGCCCATACCATCAGGAGAGCCGCCTTGCTCCACGCGGTGGGCGTCCTGTCGCAAACATCCCCCTCGGGAGACCGCATCTCCCTCGCCACCAGTGCCACTGGTGCGCGGCTTCCCCGCTTCTGGGTCTTAGCATGGTTTCAGCATGTCAGCCCAGCGCCTGCGCGGCGTCGTATCCCGCCTGTGCCACCGCCTGAAGCACCTCCTCTGGCGTGAACGGCTTCGCCAGCAGCGGCACCTGATGCCGCATCGCCGCCGCCGCTGCCACCTCAGGCTGAAAACTCATCAGGATGCACCCGCGGATGCGGCGAGATCCGGCTGTCGTCTCTCCCGTCTCTCCCGTCTCTCCCACATCGGCGACCAGCGCGTCGAGAACCTGCCCACCGGTAAGCCTAGGCAGGTGGTAGTCCAACAACACAACGAGCGGACTCTCGTCCGCAGCTGCCGCGCGGCGGATGCGCGTCAGCGCCTCGTGCCCGTCCGCAGCTTCCTCCACGACGTACCCGCCTTCCTCCTCCAGCAGCGCGCGGAGTATCTTCCGAAAGCTGGCATAGTCATCGACGACCAGGACACGCGGCTTCAGGCCACCCTCCGCTGCTCTCGCTGCTTTCGCTGCTCTCGCTGCTTTCGCTGCTTTCGCTGCTCTCGCTGCTCTCGCTGCTCTCGCATACCTCTGCGCGGCCAGTCTGTGGCCTGCCTGCCGCGTCACCTCGATTCCGGGCGCGTCGTCCGGGCCGGGGTGTCTTCATGCTCGCGTCTTGCGTCGATGCTTCCCTCCGGGGCATCGGCCTCTACGTGTGCCCACTATCCTCTCTGTCTCCTCGAGTTTTCGGCCATCCGATGGTCCGGGCAATACAGGCAATAGGGGGCAACATGGGCTCATCAGAATGATCCAGAAGTGATGGCGATAACTCATTCCCGGTAACGTTCCCGGTACTACCAATACCGCTAGTATGGCATGAGGTGTGAAAGATGTCTACGAAATATTTCTCCGACATATGGTAAGATATTTCACACGTGACTGGCGCGCTCCGTGCAGTCAGGGCGCCGAGAGCACGAGCATATATGTGTATGTAACAAGCGTGTAAGGCGTGTACGTGTGTGAGCAGGGAGCTTCACGATGGGCGAGGAGACCAACGAGTCCAAGGAGACCGACGACCTCAACGACTTCTTTGCGGCCTATCCGCTGGAAGTCTATGCGCCCGGCGAGTGCGTCGTCCGCCGCTGGGAGCTCGCGACTGGCGGGATAGCGTGGGTGCGCTCGGGGGTGCTGCGTGTGAGCGCGCCCGCGCGCGGCGGGCGCGATATCGCCGTGTGCCACCTCGTCGCGGAGCGGTACAAGATGATGGTGTTCGGGATGGCGCCCTTCCTGCGCCGGTATACCGTCGCAGCGGTCACGCGCGTCGAGGCCCATCACGCGCCGCACGCCGCCTTCCTGGCGTTCGCGGCGCACCACCCCAACGTCTATCGCGCGCTCGTGGAGGATCACCTGCGCCGTATCAGCGACCTCTACGACCAACTCTGGGCGGCGAAGCTGGGCGACGCCACCCAGCGGGTTGCCGCGATGCTCCTCTGCTTGTGCGTACAGGCCGGGGAGTCGGAAGGCGGGCCAGGTGGCTCAGGTGGCGCGGGCGAAGGGGGCATGACGCTGACTTACCCGCTGACACAGCGGGAGGTGGCCGACTTGACTGGCCTCTCACGCGAGACGGTCGGCACTGCCTTGGCCACGTTGTACCGTAAGGGGCTCGTCACTCACAGTGGCCGCACCCTGCGCATCGAGCATATGGTCGCCCTGCGCGCCGAGGTCGAACGGAGCACATAGGGCACGTAGGGTGGGGTTCGGCGCCCCTGGCGGCGCGGGTCTGTCCGCGCCTCATCCAGTAGGTGTGCGAAGATCGTTTCAGCCATCGAGGATTGCCGGGGCGAGCTGACGAAGCCGCGTGGGATCGGCAATCAGGTCGATGGCGGCGATCCTCCCATGCGATAGCGTGAAGCTGAAGATGACACGCGGCTCTCCGTGCGGCGCCCAGACGGCGCCCACGGCGCCACCGATGAGCGCCAGTTGCGCGACCTGAGCGCGCCCCGCGAACTGCCCAGCCACCGCCTCCGCGCCACGGACCTCGCCCGGCGAGCCTATTGCCATGACCGCCGCGTCGGGACGCAGCACGACATCTGGATCGAGCAGCGCCAGCAGCGCGCTGAAGTCGCCACCACGCGAGGCGGTGAGGAAAGCATCGACTATGGCGCGCTGACGGGTGAAATCGGCGTCGGGCATCGTGGCCGCGCCCTGCACCCGTCGACGCGCGCGGCTCGCAAGCTGCCGGGCCGCGGTCGGCGACCGCCCGACGATGGGGGCGATCTCATCGAAGGGGACGGAGAAGACGTCGTGCATCACGAAGGCAAGCCGTTCGGCGGGAGCCAGCGTCTCGAGGACCACCAGCAGCGCCAGCCCAACCGAGTCGGCCAGCAGCGCCTCATCTTCGGGGTTGATGCCGCCCTCGCGACTCAGGATTGGGTCAGGTAGCGACTCGCCATCCGCGCCGTTCACGTTCAGTGGCTCCTCGCGGCGCATCGCGCGCGAACGCAGCATGTCGAGGCAGACCCGCGCCACCACCGTCGTCAGCCAGCCGCCAAGGTTCTCGATGCTGCTGGCGTCAGAGCGGCTGAGCCGGAGCCAGGACTCCTGCACGGCGTCCTCCGCCTCGCTCGAAGATCCCAGGAGCCGGTAGGCCACCGACCGCAGGTGCGCTCGCTGCGCCTCGAACTGCTCCGCCAGCCATTCGCGCTCGTCTTTATCTCCATGTTCGCCATGTTCGCCCATCGTCAAAATCCCTTCTTGATGGTCCGTCATAGGAGTGACGGATGGGACACGACCGATGTGACGAGCAGCCTGAAGCGATGCGAGGGACGGCATTACGCGCGCGTGCGAGAGCGGCGGTCACGCCCACCGATGCGCAGGATGCCGCCAGCGGCTCCAATGCTGAGGATGCTGCCAGTGCTCCCTATAGACAGAATGCTGCCCGAACTCCCGATAGACAGGACACTTCCGGCGCTGCCGATGCTCAGCACGCTCCCCGCGCTGGCAAAACTGAGCATACTAATGACGCTATAAAGACTCAAGGCGCTCAGGAAGCTGCCTCGGCTGCTGACACTCGCGCGGGAGGCCGACGATTGCCGCAATCCCTGCGTGAGCCTCTCCCTGACCGATACCGCTGTCATTTCTCTGCCCATCCTTTCGTCGTGCTGTCATCGCGCTCGAAGCAACGTGATACGATGCACGCAGGCACGCAAAAGAGTATATCGCTATCCCCCAATGCCTGCCAGACTCAGACCAGCGAGAGGCGAACGACGACTATGAGCGCAACCGACGACATTAACCGCATCGACGATCTGGATTGGGCGGGGCGAACGGCGATCTATGCGTTCATCGCCGAGCAGACGCGGCCTCCTACTGTTGACGAGGCGGCTGCTCTCCTGGGCGTGACACACGAACGGGCCGCCCTTGCCTATCAGCGCCTCAACCAGCGCCACGCGCTCTTCCTGGAGCCGGGAACGCTCACTATCCGCATGGCGCACCCATTTTCCGGCATCCCGACCGCGTTCAAGGTGCGGGCAAACGGACGCGTCTACTTCGCCAACTGCGCGTGGGATATGCTGGGGATTCCCGCCGCGCTGCATGCCGACGCCGAGATCGAGGCGCACTATGCCGATGCCGCGAATACTCCCGTGACGCTCACTGTTCGTGGCGGCCAGGTCTATAGCCACGACGGTGGCTCAGTTGGCGTCATCCACTTCCCGCTCCCCTTCCAACATTGGTATGACGACCTCGTACGAACCTGAGCGAATATCCTGCTCTTCCGGTCGGAAGAGGAGATCACTGCCTGGCGCCAGCGCACTGGCCAACCACGCGGCGAGACGCTGACGCTTGCCCAGACCTGGGAGCTCTCGCAACGCTGGTATCACGACCGCCTGCGCCCTGATTTTCGCGGGCGCACGCCAGATGAGGCGCAGCGGATATTCCAGGAACTGGGCCTGACCTCGCCCGCGTGGTCATTGAAACCCACGGACGAATCTTCTTGAGGCGACAGATCAGCAGCGCGGCTATCCAGAGCGGTGTACAATGCGGCTGTCGAATGCGCCCCGCAATGGCCCTGAAGAGCAAGGAGACGATGCCATGGCAACGACGCAGTTCCCCGTATCGTCCGCGACGACAACCGACTGGCTCTCGCCCGCCGAGCTGCGCACCCTCGAAGCGGTCTGCGAAGCCCTGCTCCCGCCAACGCCGCCACCTGCGGGCGAGAGCGATCCCGATGGCTACTACGCGCGCTCCGCGACTGATCTTGGCGTTGCCACATTGATCGCCGAGGCGCTCAGCCAGCAGTCACCTGAGACACGCGCACAGTTCAAGCAGCTGCTCGGCCTGATGGGCAGACCGCTCTTTGGGATGCTGGTCATAGGGCGGCCACGGCGCTTCGACCGGATGTCGCTTGCTGCCCGCGCCTCGGCGCTGCGCAAGATGCGCGATAGCTCGCTGCCCGCGCTCCGGCAGGGATTCCAGGGATTGAAGCGGCTGACGGGGTTTGTCTACTTTGGCGCGCCCATCGCCGACGGGCCAAATCCGAATTGGCCGACGCTTAGCTATCCCACTCCCCCAGCGCCGCCGTCTGAGTCCGTCTTCCCGAAACGCATCCGCCCGCTGGAGGTCCATGGCGACCAGACGCTCACCGCCGATGTCGTGATTGTCGGCTCGGGCGCGGGTGGCGGCGTGCTGGCGGGCGAGCTGACGGCGGCGGGCAAAGATGTGGTCGTGCTGGAAAAAGGCGGCTACTTCAGCGAGTCGGACTTCACGGGCGTCGAGGCGCAGATGATGCCTGAGCTGTATCTGCGGCGCGGCATGCTCTCCACCGCCGACCTCTCGGTGGTCGTCCAGGCTGGCTCGTGTCTGGGCGGCGGCACGCTCGTCAACTGGAGCACGTCGCTGCGCACCCCACCGGAGGTACTATCGGAGTGGGAGCGCGACTATGGCTTCGCGGGCGCGACCTCACCGGAGTACGCGCGTGGCTTCGACGCGGTGGAGCAGCGCCTCGGCGTCAACACCGACGACAGCGCGCCCAACCGCAACAACGCGGCGCTCCAGCGCGGCTGCGAGGCGCTTGGCTATAGCTGGTCGAGCATCCCACGCAATGCCTCGGGCTGCGAGCAGCGCTGTGGCTATTGTGGCTTCGGCTGCCCGCACGGACGCAAGCAGTCCACGATGCTCACCTATTTGCAAGATGCGCACGACCGGGGCGCGCGTATCCTGGTGCGCTGCAATGTCGAACGCGTGCTGATCGAGCGCGGCAAGGCGACCGGCGTGGAGGGCTGGGCGCCCGATAGCGCGACGGGCGAGCGGCGGCGGGTGGTTGCGCGCGCGCCCATCGTCGTCGTGGCGGGCGGCTCGGTGGAGTCTCCGGCGCTGCTGCTGCGGTCCGGGCTGGAGAACCCCAACATTGGCCGTCATCTGCGGCTGCATCCGGTGACGGCGTCTGGCGCGCTTTATCCCGACCCCATCGAGACGTGGAGTGGCAGCTTGCAAACTGTCTACACCGATCACTTCGCGCGTATTCGGGGCGAGTATGGCTTCCGCATCGAGGTGATGCCCGCGCATCCGGGCCTGCTGGGGCTGGCGACCCCCTGGAATAGCGGCCAGGAGCTCAAGCAGCTGATGACGCGGATTCGCCACCAGGCAGTTTACATCGTGCTCACGCGCGACACTGGCGAGGGGTATATCACGCTCGATAAGCAGGGTGATCCCGTGCTGCATTACTGGCCGAATGCGGTGGACCGCGGGCATCTCGTGCGCGGGATGCAGGAGTTGACGCGCATCGGATTCGCCGGGGGTGCGACAACCGTCAACCACAACTTCTCGCCGCTGCTCTCGCTCCAGAGCGAAGGGGACAGGCCAGGCGCGGTCGCTGATGGCACGATGAAGCGCTATCTGGGGGAAATCGAGCGCCGGGGGATTGCGCCAAATCGGGTCGTCGTCGGCACGGCGCACCAGATGGGCACGTGTCGGCTGGGCGGCAGCGCGAAGACGGCAGTCGCCCGACCCGACGGACATGTCTATGGCGTCGAAGGGCTGTACATTGGCGATGCCAGCGGCTTCCCAACGGCGTCCGGCGTCAATCCGATGCTTTCGACGATGGCGCTGGCCTATCACGTTGCGCAGCAGATCAAGGCGCGCGGGTAGGATAGAAGGCTGGCGGTACAAACCGCGCCTGAAGAATTAGCCGCGGCATTCATGCCGCGAAGTTGATGCATCTCTCAGTGTGCCGCGAAGTCGATATACTACCCAATATGCCGGGGAGCGGAACAGCTCCCCGGCGTTTGTATGGATGCCGATTTACTCAGCCGATATACGACTACGACATGGGCATGATGGGAAGCGCGATCTTGCCGCCGGAGACAGCGCGCAGAACGCCTGCCAGGGCGACATACCAGGCAGCGATTGCCGTGAGAACACCAAGCCAGCCGCCCACGGCGGTAATGCCGACACCAAAACCACTACCGTTGAAAAAGCCAACGGCGAGCAGAATGTAGGTGATGAACAGCAGTACAAAGACGACGACCAGCCCGCCATTGAGGCGGAAGGTGCCAAGTGTCAGCATGCCGGTGATGATGGCCCAACCGATGAGGTACCAGCCAACCGCAGTGCCTGTTGGGGGGCCACCAGTGGTGGCGCCGAAGTTAATACCGAAGCCAGGGATGAGGAGCGCCGCGAACGAGAGCCAGAAAGCTCCGTAAGAACTGAAGGCGACTGCGCCGAAGGTGTTGCCGTTGCGGAACTCCCACATGCCCGCCAGCAACTGGGCAAGACCACCATAAAATACCGCGAGGCCAATGACAACCTTGACGTCACCCGCCCCTTTGAGGACGCCCGCGTTGACGAGGCTCAAGATGAACGTCGTCAGCCCGAAGCCCATCAGCCCCAGGGGAGCGGGATCTGCAAGCAGGGGCGCTTTACTGTCTGCCACGAGTCAAACTCCTCTCCTCTACGGAGAACGATGCGTTCTCACCCGGAAGATGAGTCGCCAACACCAGAACGTGCTGGTGACCGAGACGCGACCATGGTAAAAAACTGCCTAATCTTGCGATGACTCTTCCGGTATGCGGCCATCTTCTCGCGATGCCGCCTGGCCTTTTTGCCTCCTTTCAACTGTGCATCGTAGTGCCTCAGCACTATCACGCAGCGATTCTTCATCACCAGTGTAACATATTGACACTCCGCACGGGCTGAAGCCCGACGGATTCTCGGTTCTGCAGGGCAGCCTACGCCACCTCTCCCCGACGGGCCTGCCCGGCCCGCTCTATGTTCTTCGCGGCGTTGTGGTCGCGATGCAGGCTGGTTCCGCAGTCCGGGCAGGCGTGCCAACGGACGGATAAGCCTTTTGCGACGATGACACCACAGCCTGAACACATCTGACTGGTGTAGGCTGGATGCACCGCGATTACTTGCTTCCCGGCGCACACTGCCTTGAAAGCAAGGATGCCATAAGAACGCACTCCACGCCGCATCGGAGATACTCTTGGCGAGGCGATGGTTCTTGAGCATGTTGGCGACCTGCAAATCTTCGTGATAGATCGTATCGTACTCACGCACCAGGTGCAGCGCCGTCTTGTGGTGGAAGACGTGGCGTTGGCGCTTCACCGTCTGGTGTGCTTTAGCCAGCAGTCTCACGGCTTTCCGGCGTCGGTTGCTGCCCCTTTTGCGGCGTGCTACCCGGCGTTGTGCTGTTTTCAGTCGGCGCTCAGCACGACGATAGCAGCGTGGATTGTGGATCATCGTGCCATTGGCAAGTGTGGCAAACGATTCCAAGCCAAGATCAATGCCCGTTTCTCGTCCAGTGAGCGGCAGCGGTTCCGCAGCTACGTCCACACAGGAGATGCAGACATACCAGCCGTCTGCCTCGCGAGAGAGGGTGACAGTCTTGGCCGTACCTTCCAGCGGGCGACTCCAACGCAGCGCCACGTGGCCAATCTTGCTGAGCACCAGGAATCCGTTATCCAGTCGTGCGCCGTTGCCATATTCCTTGTAGGTGAAGCTGTTGAAACGGCCCCTGCCCCGAAAGCGGGGGAAGCCCGGCGTCCGTCCTTCCTGCATACGCCGAAAAAAGGCTTGATAGGTTTTCTCCAACCGCGCAAGCACATCCTGCAAGACATGGCTATGGATGGCGGCGTAGTCCGGGAACGCTGCCCGGAGATCCTTCAATTCTGCTTCCTGACCATAGCGCGTGAGCGAGACGCCGCGTTGACGGTAGAGGGTGATCCGTTGCTCCAACGCCGTATTGTAGAGCCTGCGGCAGAGCATCAAGACGCGCTCAAGTTCCCATTCCTGTTCGGCAGTGGGCTTGAGTTTGTACTTGAGCGTCTTACGCAAGCCTTGCAGGCTCTCGTTCATGGTTATTTCTCTCTGATGTACTTCTCGGCATACTCACGCAGCGCCCGCACGATCTCACCATTGAGCGAACGATCATGCTGCTTGGCGAGGCGGCGCAATGCCTCGGCAATCTCTGATGGAAGGCGAATGGTAATGTTGGTGATGGCTGGTTTCTCGTCCATACAACCATTATACGACTAAAGCAGTTGCATTTCAAGGCGCCGGCACTTCCGGCTCACGCCTGAGAGCGCCTAACCACACAAGTTGAAACCCGGCGGCATGCGCCGGGTTAAAGCCCTATACGATCACTCACTTTTTTGGAGTATTGCGAATATATCGCGCTGTTATGTTATCGAAAATCTGGTATCATGGTATTGACGAGCGTCTACAAGGTGTGTGTCGTGGTGGCGCAAAACGCGGGAAATCGCGCGACTCACCGGGGCAACCACCGCTCGCGCCCGCCCGACGCGGCTATGTTCGTTCCGAACGTTCATTCGGTCAAGGGGGCCTGCATGTCAGCACCACAAGACTCCTCCGGCGCTTCCACAACCATTGACGCATTACTCCAGGAGACGCGGCGCTTTCCACCGTCAGCCGAGTTCGCGGCGCAAGCGAACGTGCGCGACGAGTCTGTGTATCAGCGCGCGCACGATGATCCCGAGGGATTTTGGGCAGAGGCAGCCAACCGGCTCGACTGGTCCAAGCGCTGGGACACCGTGCTGGAGTGGAACGCGCCCTGGGCAAAGTGGTTCGTGGGCGGTCAGCTCAACGCATCGTACAACTGCGTGGATCGCCACATCGCCACCGCGCGACGCAACAAGGCGGCCATTATCTGGGAGGGCGAGCCAGGCGACACGCGCGTGCTGACCTATCGCGATCTCTACCGGGAGGTCAATAACTTCGCCGCGGTGCTGCTCGATCTCGGGGTGAAGAAGGGCGACCGCGTCGCCTTCTACATGCCGATGATTCCAGAGCTGGCGATTGGGCTGCTGGCGTGCGCCCGCATCGGCGCGCCGCACACGGTCATCTTCGGTGGATTCAGCGCCGAGGCGCTCCGCGACCGCATCATCGACTCGCAGGCCAAGCTCTGCGTCACGGCGGATGGCGGATGGCGACGTGGCAATATCGTGCCTCTCAAAGACACGACCGACGCCGCAGTGGCCGAAGCGCCCAGCATCGAGCATGTGCTGGTGATTCAGCGGGTGGGGCCGGACGTGCGCCAGGTGACGATGAAAGAGGGGCGCGACGTCTGGTATCACGAGGCAGTCAACCGGGAGTCGCGGCGGATCGTGGATCCGGAGCCGATGGATAGCGAGCATCCGCTCTACATCATGTATACCTCCGGCACAACTGGCAAGCCCAAGGGCCAGCTCCACACGACCGGCGGCTACCTCACTGGCGTCTCGCTGACGCACGAGTGGATCTTCGACCTCAAAGAAGAAGATGTCTACTGGTGCACCGCCGATATCGGCTGGGTGACGGGCCACAGCTATATCGTCTATGGGCCGCTCTCGAACGGCGCGAGCGTCGTCATGTATGAGGGCGCGCCCGACTATCCCGATAAAGACCGCTTCTGGGCGCTGATCGAGAAATATGGCATCACCATCATGTATACCGCGCCGACCTCGATCCGCACCTTCATGCGCTGGGGCACGGAGTATCCCGCCCGGCGCGATCTCTCCAGCCTGCGCCTGCTGGGCACCGTCGGCGAGCCGATCAACCCTGAGGCGTGGATGTGGTACTCGGAGCACATTGGCCACAACAACTGTCCGATTGTCGATACCTGGTGGCAGACGGAGACGGGCATGATTATGATTACGCCGCTGCCCGGCATCGTGGCCACCAAGCCCGGCTCCGCGACCCGCCCGTTCCCCGGCATCGAGCCGGTCATCCTCGACGAGGGGGCCAATCCGGTGCCAAATAACACCGGCGGCAACCTGGTGATTACCCGTCCGTGGCCCGCGATGTCGCGCACGATCTGGGGCGACCCCGACCGCTATGTCGCGACCTACTGGGCCAAGTATGAAGGCAAGTATCTCACGGGCGATGGCGCGCGCCGCGACGACGACGGCTACTACTGGCTGCTGGGACGTGTAGACGACGTGCTGAATGTCTCGGGTCACCGCATCGGCACGATGGAGATCGAGAGCGCGCTGGTCAGCCATCCGGCGGTGGCGGAGGCGGCGGTCATCGGGGCAACCGACCCGGTGACGGGCCAGGCTATCGTCGCGTTCGTCACACCGCGCGGCGGCTACACCCCCAACGAGGGACTTACCGCCGAGCTGAAAGAGCACGTCGTGCGCCATATCGGCGCGCTGGCGCGGCCCAAGAAGATCTATTACACGACCGAGCTGCCCAAGACCCGTAGCGCGAAGATCATGCGGCGACTGTTGCGCGATATCGCCGAGGGGCGTGTCCTGGGCGACACCTCGACCCTGCTCGATCCGGCGATTGTGGCGCAGATCAAGGAGCAGTACGAGAGCACTGAGGGGTAGCTGCTCACCTCACTCCCAACCCCCTCTCCTAATAGGAGAGGGGGCTTTCATTGCCCGCAGCGAGATTTCGTCTCGGTAATTACTTCGCGCAACATCGCGAGTACCTCGGCAAACTCGGCCGGGGTAGTCTCCTCGTAGTCCGCGCGATGCGCCTGCGCCCATGTGATCTGCGGCTCCCACTCGGGATGTTTCTGCGCGGCCCAGGCGGCGGCCACAGGCTTGGAGCAGAACGCGCCGTGCTGGAGCGTGTAGAGCGCGCGGCAGAGCGTCAGCACGGAGAACGCGGGAAATTCTCGTGGGCGCGGCCAGTGGTCGTACTCGTCATCGATGCGCGGCTGCCAGACGTCGGTAAGCTGCTGGCAGGTCGCCTCGCGTAGCTGCTGGGGCGAGACGGGATCGATCAGCGTCTCTGGCGGCGGGCCGTAGAGGACGACGCCGCGGTCGCGTACAATCGCCCGCTCGATCACCCAGTTGGCGTCGTGGAAGCCCAATGTAAATGGCCGGTCGCTACCGATGATCAGATGCCAGTTTGGATGCCACGCCGTCGCCGGATCATAGCAGCGCAGCGCGTCCTCTGGGATATATGAGCCTTCGAGGTGGTCTGCGAACGGCAACCCACTCGCGGCGATACGCTCATGCATCGCACGAAGTTGCTCGAACGTGGGGTCATCCTCGGCAATGGCTCCGCGCGTCACCGCGAGAAAGTCGACATCGCTCGATGCCGGATCGAAGTCGCCCGACGAGAGCGAGCCGTAGAGATAGAGGCCGACAAGCTGGTCGCCGAGAACATCCTGGATGTCGCTCAGCAACAGCGCGAGGATGGGTCGCACCTCGTCTGGCAACCGGTCTAAAGGAAGCATTTTTCGTTACCCCTACATGATGAGCCGCGGCATGATGAACTTTAAGAATTAACCTCGAACAGCGTGCTGGGGGCGGTTCGCGGCCTGAAGGCCGCGGGTAATTCCCATCGTGCTCCCGGTTCACCCAAGTGTTCGGACTAACATGTAAAAGTTCATTGTGCCGCGAACCTCAACTACCTCGGTCATACTCCTCATCGGGTCTAGCGGCCGGGCCGTCGCCGATGCGGAGGTCTGCGCTGTATTGTCGCGGAAGATGCGCCAGCCGATGGGTCGGCGGGCGACATGGCATCGGCGTCAGCCAGCAGGGCGTGGATGCCATCGAGTTGCGTGCTGGCAAACTCCTCCGGCAGATTGGCGAGCGTCTGGAGCAAGCCAAGATAGAGATCCCACGGCAGTACCGCCAGCACGGGCATTCCGCGCCGGGTGACCGCCACCACCGGCGCAGCGCCTTCGTGCGCTAACAGCGCTGGCAGCTTGTCCAGCTGCTCGGCTGCATCCTTTATCGAGAGTGTGCGTGCCATGATATGTTCGTCCTCTCTTCGCTTTCTTCGGAATGATAGCAATAGCGTCCAGCCAGATAGAGCGCGCGCGGGTCGCGTCCAAAGGCGAGCCGCTTGGCCCACGTTGTCGGATACGCGCGCAGGTCATCCTCCGCCAGTGGCTGTGGCGCGGCCATGTGAAAGCCCGCCAGTCGCACGTGCCGCCGCACCCGCTCGCCGCCAGCCGCCAGCGAGTAGCCAGCCTCGGCCAGCGCCCCACCGTTGAGCCGGATTTCCAGCGTCGCCCCAGGACGCGCCAGCCGCGCCAGCGATGCCAGCAGCGGCGAGCCAACTTCGAGCAGCCCGGCAAGCAGCGTGCCCCAGGGAAAGTTGACCGTGATGGCGCTGGCCAGCCCGGCAAGCCCCGCGGGCATGCTACAGATGTTGGCGATCAGAAAGAGCGCATTGGCGGGCGCGCGCCGCGATGCCTCATACAGGTTATCACGGCAGGCGTCGATACCAACAACATAGCGTGCTGGATGCGCGCGGGCGGTATGCAGCACGAAGCGCCCGTCGCCCGTGCCGAGGTCGATCAGCACGTCGGGTCGTTCGGCGAGGCGCGCAATCAGTTCGTCGAGTTCGTCAGTCGTCATCTCCAGGCAGTGTTTGCCACAGATACGTTCCACAGCGATTCCTCCGGTCTGTCAAGTCGAGTAACAATCGAGCGATGACAGACCGCGAGGAGGCGCACGGGCGCACAGAGAGACGCCGCAACTGAGAGCAGCGCAGAAACATGGAGAATTGCGGCAAGTTGACTGGCATAGAGCGCAGCGTCAACCGCCGTCGAGCGCGTCGGGGGTATCTCTTAACAGTCGTGAGGGGCAACAGGAAATGGACCGGAGAATAATCCGGCCCGGCGAGGTCTGGCTACGGCCGCGAGCTGCGACCTACCAGGGAGGCTGTTCGAGGCGCGCGAGAGACATCGGATGCCCGATTCTAGGTCATATGTTGACGAGGAGAGTATAGCATATGGGGTGGCTAGACGGTCTGATGTAGCCAGCGGAGGATGGAGTCGGCGGCAAGGTTGATCGAGACCATCATCGCGTGGCCGCCGCCCGCGTCGGGGTGATACTGGCGGGCAAGGGTGCGGCGAGCCTGCGTCACGTCTTCGGCGGAGGCGCCTGGCGGCAAGTGCAGCACGCGATAGGCCGATTCGATGTCACGTGGGATGTAGACGCGGCGATGCGCGCGCGGGCGGATGGTGGCGTAGAAGCTGCTGACATCCTCCGAGATGCTCGGCGAGCGCTGATGCCACTGCTCCAGCGCCTCGGCCAGCGCCGGGATGCGCCGCGCCAGCCGCGAGATGGCGTCCTGCGAGATCCACCAGATGCGCTCCTCCGCGATCCAGCGCCGCTGCCAGGGATCGAGGCCGACGACGACATGCACGGCCGGAGAGAAGACGCCCGCGCCGCCAGCGAACGCGATCAGGAAGCCATCTTCCACCGCCTCGAAGAGCAGCACGCGCAGATCAGTCGCTTCCATCCTGTCCAGACTCCTCTTGCCCTGTTTTTGAACGCAGGGGACCGCCTGCGACCATGACCACCATTTCGCACAGGAGAAGAATGCCATCTGGCGCGCGAAAATACATCGGACGAATGGACGGTGCGCCCTGGCCCATTTCTGGGGTATAATGAAAGCGTCAAATTTCCCCTGGATGCTTCCTCGAATTGATTTGCCACTGTCAGTTATCGTGGTTTGACGGATTGTTGCGCGGGCAAGGTGAGCAATAATCGAGCTTCGTGGCATGAAGATCCCCGCGAATCCTGAGTCGAGAATCTCTTTAGCCACCAGCAAGGGCGCCGAACGGCGCGATTAGCCGCGGCCTTCAGGCCGCGAACCGCCCTCCAGTGCATTGTTCGGGGTTCGTGCATAATGGTCATCACGCCGCAAAGGTCAAAGGCATTGCATCGCACTATCAGCCGTGGATGCCGTGGGCGTAGCGTTCGGCCTCGCGGGCCTCCTCTTCGTGGCCAAGCGCGCGGAGCACCGCCGCCTTGTTCGCCCAGGCGGGCGTATAGTGGGGGTCGAGCGCAATGGCGCGGTCACAGGCGGAGAGCGCCTCGTTGTGGCGGCCGAGAGCGGCGAGAACGCCACCCTTGTTGCTCCAGGCGGCGACGAACGCCGGGTCGAGCGCGAGGGCGTGGTCGCAGGCAATCAGCGCCTCGTTGTGGCGGCCCAGGCGCGCCAGGGTGCTGGCCTTGCGGTTCCAGGTTGGGGCGGAGTTTGGCATGAAGGTGAGCGCCCGCTCGCTGGCATAGAGCGCGTCTTCGTAGCGGCCCATGCGGAAGTGCGCCGTGGCCTTGCTGGCCCAGGCGGCGCCAAAGCTCGGCGCGTGCGCCAGCGCAGAATCATAGGCGGCGATGGCCTCGTTGTAGCGCTGCAACCCGGCAAGCACCAGGCCTTTGTTCCGCCAGTAGTCGGCGGAGTTGGGGTTACGAGTCAGCGCGCTATCATAGGCGGCCAGCGCCTCAATAGGCCTGCCCAGCCCGGCGAGGGCGACGCCCTTGTTGTTCCAGGCGAAATCGGAGTTGGGGTCGAGCACCAGCGCGCCATCGCAGGCGACCAGCGCCTCATCATAGCGGCGCAGTTGCACCAGCACATTCGCCTTGCTCGCCCAGGCCAGCGCGTACTGCTCATCCAGCGCAATCGCCTGATCGTAGGCGGCGAGCGCCTCGGCAAAGCGCGCCATCTCGGCGAACATGAAGCCGAGGTGGAACCACGCCTGCGATGATTGGGGGTTCCGCTGCATCGCCTGCTGGAAGGCGGCGAGCGCCTCTTCGGGGCGTCCCTGGGTGCGAAGGGCATTGCCCTGCGCGATTAGGTTCTCCACATCATCGTCGGCGTGCGGGCCAACCATCGCGTGGGGCGCATGCGGCACATGCTGTGGCGGCGCGGTGACGACCTTGAAGCGTCCGCCACTCTTCGGGCCACGATAGCCCTCGACATGCGTTACCTGCGTGGGCTGCGTCGGCTGCGAGGGCTGCGAGGGTAGCGACGATGGCGGCGGCAGCGCATCGAACATAGGCAGTAGCGAGAGCGAGCGGAGCGTCGCGTGAATCGCCTGATCGCGCGGCAGCGTGCGGATAATGGGCATCGTGGGCTGAGTGTGGAAGCCCTCGAAAAAGGCATGGAGCGCGTTATCATCCACGGGCTGGGCCAGCACCGGCAGAAAGCGGCGGTTCGGATCGTGGCGCAGGTAGGTCGCTGCCCAGGTGCAGGCGGCGGTGACGGTGCCAGAGCGCAGCGCGGCGGGCGAGAGGATGACGATAAATACCGGGCGCGCGCGCACCTCCGGCTCGATGACCGGCAGCAGCTGGCTCAGCGCATAGTGTTGGTCGTTGACCCACACATCCGCGCCAGCGTTCCGCAATGCGCCCACGAGATCCTGACAGAAGTCGTCATCCTCGGGCGTATGGCTGACGAATATGCGCGCCGGGTACATCACTCGCCAATCTCCAACAGAGAGCATCGTCGTATCACCGCTAATTCTGGCTCAGAAGCGCCTATCTTACCATAACCATCGCGCGCCCGATGAGCGAGCGTGCTATGGATACTACGTTGACGCTTCACAATATGAGCCATTTTCCGGTACCTATGTCATGGGCCATAGAGACCAACATTCTGTGTCGCATGGGAGCTAGCAGCCGCCATTGCGAACAAAGTCAGACCCCAGTATCCCACGACAGGGCGGCCAGGCGCAAATGGACAGCCCCATTGGCGTCCGGCGTTGTTGCGCGCAGGCCTCGTCGTTACTCCACTGGCCGCAGCAGCACCAGCGGAATCTCGCGGGTGATGTTGCGCTGGTAGCGCGCGTAATACGGCGAGACACGCACCAGGCTAGCCCAGATGCGTGGGCGGTCCGCCGCATCGACGAGACTGGCGGTTGCCCACTGGCGCTCGCCCTCACGCTCGACTTCGACTCTTGGGTTCGCCAGCACGTTGAGATACCACGCGGGCGGATAGTCCTTGCCGTAGTTGGAGCCGATGACGTAGGGCGTCTGGCCGTCGGTGTGATACTCCAGCGGGATAGCGTAGCGCGCGCCAGACTTGCGCCCGGTGGTGGTGAGCATGAGAAAGCGGCGCCCCGGGACGCTGGTGGCGAACCTACCGCCGCTGACGCGATAGAGCCAGAGATGGAAGCGCGCGAAACCAGGCGCGCGCGGCGGTGATGGCGCAAGCGGTGGCAAGGGCGGGAGCGATCTCGTCTCGGTCATGATGGCTCCGATAGTTGGCACAAGAATGCATGCGGATGATAATGGTGATAAGCGTAAGCCAGTTCATGGTATGACACAACAAGCTTGCGGTGACAACGACGGGTTGAAGTCGGGCCTGTCAGGCGCTTACATGGCTTTGAGAAGGAGACGGACTATGCCAGACGATACGATAGTCATTCCGAACCCACAGGCTACGCCACACATCGAAGGCGAAATGCCGGGCGGCGAGGCGTTTGCCTTCCACAAGAAGCTACCGGGATACAGACAGTCACCGCTGATTGACGCTTCTGGCATTGCGGAGGCTCTGGGCGTGGGCAAGGTCTGGGTGAAGGATGAATCGAGCCGCTTCGGCCTGCCCGCCTTCAAGTTTCTTGGCGCGTCGTGGGCGGTCTATCGGGTGCTGCTGGAGCGGATGGGCGGCGCCATCGAGCCGTGGCAGACGTTTGACGACCTGAAGGAGCGGTTCGCGCCGCTCAGGCCGCTTACGTTTGTCACCGCAACGGATGGCAACCATGGGCGTGCCGTCGCGCGGATGGCGCATCTGCTGGGGTTCGCGGCGCATATTTTCGTCCCGCGCGAGATGGCTCAGGCGCGTATCGACGACATCGAAGGCGAGGGCGCGGACGTCACGACCGTCGATGGCAGCTATGACGACGCCGTCATACAGGCGGCGGCGCTGGCAGCGGGCGACACGCTGGTCATCTCAGATACGGCGTGGGAAGGCTATACGCAGATTCCGCGCTGGATCATGGAGGGCTATACCACGATTCTGCGCGAGCTTGACGACCAGCTGGCCGAGACGGGCGATTCGCGTGTGGATCTGGTCGCCGCGCAGATGGGTGTGGGTGGCCTGGCGACGGCGGTGGTCTGGCACTATCGGCGGCCAGAGCTGGTTGACCAACCCAAAATTGTGGGCGTTGAGCCGCTAGCCGCCGATGCTATCCTGCGGTCAGCGCGGGCCGGGCGGATGGTCGAGGCGCCGGGGCCACATACGTCTATTATGGCGGGACTCTGCTGCGGCGTTCCCTCGCTGGTGGCATGGCCGATTATCTCCAGAGGCATCGACGTATTCGTCGCCATCGACGATGAGTGGGCGCGAGTGTCCATGCGCGCGCTTGCCAGGGCGGGTGTCGTCTCGGGTGAGACGGGAGCGGCGGGTCTCGCCGGACTCCTCGCGCTGCTCTCAGGCCCAGAGCCAGAGCGGGAGCAACACTGGCGCCTGCTGAGTCTCACACCGGAGTCGCGGGTGGTGGTCATCTCGACCGAAGGGGCAACCGATCCCGTAGCCTACCAGCGCATCGTTGGATAGCCTCTTCGCCCGCGTCGCTCCCTCCGCAAAAACACCGATTTTCCCCGTTTTGGTCACAGTGCGCCGCTGGAAGTGATCCATGTCACTCGCCAGCTTTGCCCCGGCGTGCTACCATGAATCGCAACTCATCCAGTAGTTATGGTGTGGAGGTGAGATGCCTCCGTGAAAGGGGAGATATAGCACATGTGGGGACGGCCAAAAGCCGATGGCGCGCAACAGCAACAGCAGCCTGCCGCTCCAGCCGGGAGCGTCGCGGCGCCACAGCCGATTCGCAATCCCAATGACCTGCTCCGGCGCGCCGAATGGGACCGCCTTGCCGACGCCGACCGCGAGGCATTGATGCGCCCATTCCAGGGACGCGAGGTACCAAAGTTTGGCGACGTGGCGAGCGAGGCCTCGACCCATGCCGACCTGCGGCTACAGGACTGGGTCGCGCAGCTCATCTCATCCAGCTTTCAGCCACAGACCGCCGCCTATGTGCGCGCCTGGCTCTCGGATGGCTCGCCCGACGGCCATCTCTACGTCGGCGGCTTCGGCGGACAGGGGCGCACGAGCCTCGTCGCCTCGCTGGCCCGTCAGGTGCTGGTCAACGCGCCGGTCCCGGTGGAATATTGCTATGTGCCCGACCTCGACGCGCTTGGCAAGCCGATGGTGCTGGCCGTGCCCGACGATACGGGCGCGGATTTCACCGATGCGCTGCAGACTGGACTGCGCCTCATCGCCGGCAACTGGGATGGCGCGAGCGGCAACGACGACAGTGATAACAGCGACAATAGCAGTGACGACAATGCCAGTGATAGCAGCGACAACAGCGACACGAGCGACACAAGCGCCAATGACAGCGACAACAGCGACAACAGCGACAACAGCGCCAGCAACGGCGCCGCTGCCAGCCAGGGAGCCAGCGCGAACGCGGCAGCCGCCCCCGCCAGTGACCCCGACCCGGCGGCGATTGCCCAGCAGCGTGGCACGCTCGTCTCCAAGATCATGGCCATCGTGACCTCGGCGGCGCCCAGCGACAGCGCGCGCGCCTACGTGGCGAAGCTCGCCGCGGCGTTGCAGCAGCTTGCCAGCAAGGGCGACGATCTGCCGTTCGCCGAGGATAGCATTCCCACGGCGCATGTCACGCCGACACCCGACTCGCTGCCCGGCGGCGCGGCGGATAAAGGCGCGCCGGTCGTCGTCGCCTCGCTGGGGCAGACCGATCTCTCCGATGCATTGCTGCGCGCGAACGGCGGTGTGCTCGTCCTGGCGGCCACCGATACGCTCGATTCGAGCACCTGGAACGCGCTCTCGACCGCGCTGCGTAATCGCTCACTGCTGCTCAAGCAGGGCTGGCCCGCGATTCCGCTCTCGGCGCACGTCGTGATGATCGGCTCGAATAGCTCCTATGCGGCGCTGGTCAACAACACCGAAGACTTCAGCCGGATTTTCCGCTACGAGATCTGGTGCAACTACGATACCGAGTGGAAGCGCGAGTCCGAGGCCACCTATGCGGCGCTCGCATCTGGCGTCAGCACGCGCCACAGCCTGCCAGCCTTCGACGCAGCGGGCATCGCACGGCTCGTCGAGGAGGGCGCGCGACGGGTGGATGGCCTCCAGCGGACGCGGCTCTCGACTGATCTGCTGCTGCTGCACGATCTGGCGCTCCAGGCGGGGCGCGTGGCCAAGGCGCGCAGCGCCGCCACGACCAGTGGCCAGGATGTCGATAATGCGCTCTTCCAGCGCAGACAGCTTCAGACGGGCAGCGCCGAGCGGGTGCGCTACGCGATCCTCTCCGGCCAGGAGATGACGGCGACCTTTGGCGCGGCGATTGGCCAGATTAACGGCCTGGGCATCTATGAGGTCCATCCAACGGAAGGCTCGTTCGCCGTGCCGATGCGGATCAGCGCCATCGTCAGTGTCGGCAAAGACTACTCACTGCTCGATGTCGAACGCGGCGCGGAACAGGCGGACGCCGAGCATATTCGCGGTCTGATGACGATGGAGGGCTATCTGGCGAACCGCTACGGGCAGGACCGCCCGGTCAGCCTCTCCGCGCGCATCCGCTTCGAGCAGCAGCACGGCGGCACGGGCGGCGATAGCGCCTCGGCGGCGGAGCTCTTCGCGTTGCTTTCGGCGCTGGCGCAGGTACCGATCCGGCGCTCGGTGGCGGTTACCGGCGCGGTCGGTCAGTATGGCGAGATTCAGCCGATTGGCGGCGTGAATACCAAGATCGAGGGCTTCTTCGATCTCTGCCGCGCGCGGCGGGCGGCGGGCGAGCAGCCTGTCGGCGGCTACGGCGCGATCATTCCGGCGGTCAACGCACGCGACCTGATGCTCCGTCCCGACGTGGCCTACTCCATCGCGCAGGAGGGCTGGTTCAGCATCTGGCTGATCAGCACGGTGGATGAGGGCATTCCGCTGCTGATGGGCGTTGCCGCCGACCAGATCCACGCGCGGGTGAACGACCGCCTCAAGCGCTTCTACGAGCTGGCGACGCAGTCACGCAAATAGGGGAGAACCCCTCCATGTCACCCTCCCCGTATACCAGAGCGTGGGACCCAGACGCGCTGAGACCTTATGCCCAGCGGGTGGCTCACGCGACGGCCACAGACGGGGAGGGAGCGTCAGTGGGATATCTGCGCCCTGGCGCGGCGTAGAGGCTTCCCTGACTCTCACTAGAGGGAAGAGGGGCGTACCATGGACAAGCCAGCAAGGAGTGAATCACTTCCTGCGCCTCAGGACACGCAGGATGGATGGTTCACTCTTCCCCCAGACGCCGTAGGACTTGTTGCTCAGCGCCTGCAAGACATGGCGAGCGCTGTGGCGTCTGGCGCCTTTACTAAGATCACAAGCATCATCCTTGTGCGTCACGGACGCCTCGTCTATGAAGCGTATTTCGACGATCTGGGGCGGGAGGGTCTGCGTAACACGCGCTCAGCCACTAAGACGGTTACGGGCATGCTGGTCGGCATCGCCATCGATCAAGGCCTCCTCGCGGGCGTCGATGCCCCCGTGTTGGCCTTCTTCCCCGACAAGCTGCCAACACAACATCCTGATCCACGCAAAGAACTCATCACCGTCGAGGACTTCCTCACGATGAGCTCGCTTCTGGAATGTGATGACTTCAACAACTTCTCGCGCGGGCACGAGGAGCGCATGTATGTCCTGGAAGACTGGGTCCAGTTCACCCTGGACCTGCCAATCCGCGGCTTCCCGATCTGGTTTCCTGGCGGCCCTACCGCGCCCACGACCCAGCCCTACGGGCGCGCCTTCAGCTACTGCACAGCAGGGGTGGTCACCCTCGGCGCTGTGCTGGAGCGGGCAACCGGGATGGCAGTGTCATCGTTCGCCGACAACCATTTGTTTGCGCCGCTTGGCATCAAACGCCTGGAGTGGCAGTTAACCCCCACCGGCAGCGCGATGACTGGTGGGGGGCTGGCCTTGCGCAGCCGTGACCTGGCGAAGCTCGGACAACTCTACCTCGATGGTGGCGTCTGGGAGGGCGCTCGCATCATCTCGCAGCGCTGGGTCGAGGCGTCCACACAGCCGCATGCACGGATCGACGATGAGACAGAGTACGGATACCTCTGGTGGCTGCGCGCGTTCTCGCCGACATTCTCGCCGAGTAAGACGGACGGCGAGAGAGGCCAAGGAAGAGAGCGACCGCATGCTGCCTATTTCATGTCTGGCAATGGGGGCAACAAGGTCTTCGTCTTCCCCGACCTGGAGTTGGTAGCCGTGATCACGAGCACTAACTATGGAACCCCTGGGATGCACCAGCAGGTGGAGCGACTGCTCTCCGAGTATATCCTGGCTGCGGTCGAGCCATGACATGGGCTTGATACACCCATGCCAGGCCGTGAAGAGTCTCCCCGTATCACACGTACTCCTCACTCTTCCAGCCACTCCGTGATGAACCGCTTGCTGGCGTGAATATCTATCTGCCGGAGCGGCCCCTCGCCGATATTGCGGTCCCTTACTCAGCCCCGAATCTGTCCCCGCCCTGAGGTTGGCGCAGGACTAGACCTGCGGTCTCCGCTTCCAGGTGGCGCGCACTTGGCGAACCAACATCTACTGTGGTTAGAGACTCGAACGTTTCTCGCGTTCTATCGCCGACACAGAATATGCGACAGAATATGCGCAAGAGGGAGCCATGACAACAATCGAACGTGCTCCAGTAGTATCTCGGTCCGCAACGCGCGCTGAGCGGTACGCTTTCGGCAAGTCCTTGCGTACCCAGGTCCCCCATAACAGTCATGGAGAATGGGCTCCAGCGTCTGACCGGCCCGATCCGACCACTCTGCTCAAGGAGCAGGACCGCACTCGTTTGCCGGAACTGGTACCGATCCGCATGGGACGTATGTCGCTGTCCCCGTTCGCATTCTTACGTGGCGCGGCGGCGGTCATGGCGTCTGACCTGGCGACGACGCCCGTCTCGGGCATCACAGTGCAGCTCTGCGGCGATGCACATGTGAGTAACTTCGGCGGCTTCGCTACGCCAGAGCGCGAGCTGGTTTTCGACGTGAACGACTTCGACGAGACCTTGCCGGGAGCATGGGAATGGGACTTGAAGCGAATGGCCGCCAGCATCGTAGTCGCCGGTCGAGGAAATGGGTATTCGGCTCACGATATCAGGCAGACAGTCGTGAAGAGTATCCAGCAGTACCAGACCGTGATGCACCGAGGGGTCAGCATGACTTGCCTTGATGTGTGGTACGCACACATCGACGCTGAGCACCTGTCGGCGCATGTGAAACACAAAGAACAGGATCGCATCCTGAAGGATGAGAAGCGAGCGAGTCACCACACGAACGAGGGGGTCTTTCCCAAACTGGCTGAGGTGGTCGATGGGCATTACCGCATCAAGGATGAGCCGCCGCTGATTGTGCACGTACAGGAACTGGGCAAGACCCAAAAGGCCCAGGTCGAAGAGATCAAGGGCCAGTTTGAGGCTTATGCCCAAACACTGCCAGATGATCGCAAGGTGCTGCTCAGCAAGTATCGCATTGTCGACATAGCGTTGAAAGTGGTAGGAGTGGGCAGCGTTGGAACCCGCTGTTGGGTCGTGTTGCTCATGGCAGGCGGAGATGGAGACGACCCTCTCTTCCTGCAGGTCAAGGAAGCAGATGCATCGACTCTCGAGCCCTATTTTGGCAAGAGTGTCTACGCCAACCATGGCGAGCGCGTGGTGCAGGGACAGCTCCTGATGCAGGAAACGAGTGACATCTTCCTGGGCTGGACAAGAGGCAAAGAGGTCGACTTATATGTGCGGCAGTTACGCGATATGAAGTTTTCCGCGGATATTGCGACGATGACGAAGAAGATGTTCGATTCCTACACCTGGTTATGCGCTTCGGCGCTTGCACGAGCGCATGGCCGTAGCGGCGACCCCGCCCAAATCAGTGGCTATATGGGCCACGGCACTGCGTTTGCACAGGCGATTGCCCGCTTCGCCGAGACCTATGCTGACCAGACTGAACGCGACCACGCTGCCTTGCTCGCCGCTATCAAGAAGGGCCGCATTCAGGCGAAGGTCGATGTTTAAGGACGAATCCGGCGTGGTGAGTCAGATGATAGCAAGCAAGACGTTTGTAGCGGCCACGTAAGGTAACCATCAACGCCAGCGCGACTATACATGCAATCGCTCAGATGGTCGCTTATGGCGCTCGGTCGGTGCGCGGAGGAGGTCAGTCTTCCAGCCACTCGGTGATGAAGCGCTTGCTGGCGTGAATATCTATCTGCCGAAGCGGCCCCTCGCCGATATTCACGAACTTGTGCGGCGTCTCTGGCGGAACGACGATGATCTGCCCCGGCTCGATACATGGCACCTCGCGTGTCAACTACTACTAAACCTAAATCTTAGGTACTATCTAGTGGCCGTGTGACTTCCATCGCCCGTCCGAGCAGTAAAGATCGTTGAGTCTCGGCAGTTGTATGGAGGTTTGAGTGGTTAGAAGAGCAAATGGCGTGAAGTCGGCGCAGGCTGACTCTGAAGATACGCCAAGTACGAACGGGGCTGGCCCGATAGCAAACATGAAGCAAACGAAGAAGCAGCGCAACTATCCGCCGCTGACTTTGGAACGAGCGCTTGCGGTCGCCCAAGCTATTCAGGATCGCGCATCGGGCATGCCAGTGGACAAGCTCACTCTCGGCGACCTTATGGGCAATAGTCCAGGTTCGAGCACATTCCAGAACCTCGTGGCGGCGTCACGCATGTATGGCCTGACCACAGGCGGAATCAACGCCACAGACTTCAAGCTCACACCGCGAGGAGACGCCGCCACCGGTGCAGATGAGGTCGCTCAACAGCAGGCGCGCCGCCAAGCAGTTCTGAGCATCGAGCCTTACAAGATCTTCCTTGAAGCGTTTGCTGACAAGCGGTTGCCAGCCGAGGGCTTCAGCACACAGTATCTGATAAAGAACTGCAAGGTTGACGCCGACCGAGCGGCAGAATGTCTCAAGTTCATGCTCGCTGATGCGCGCAAGGTCGGATTCATTCATGTGGTGAAAGACAATGACTGGATCAATCTGCGTGGTACGGCTATCGCTGCGTCTCGGCCTACTCCGACCTTGCTTGAGGTCGAAGATAACGACGGCGAAGACACCGACATGTCTGACGTTCAGGGAGCGGCGAGCAACGCGCAGCCAGCGGCCACACCGCCAGTGGAACCGCAGGCACCGACGCCGCCGAAGAAGATCTTCATCGCGCACGGCAAAGATCACGCGCCACTCGAACAATTGACGAAGATCCTTGACCGGCTGAAAATTCCCTACGCCGTCGCGGTCGACGAGGCGAACCGCGGTCGCCCGATCAGCGCAAAGGTCGCCAATCTCATGAAAAACGAGTGTGGCTCGGCCATAGTCATTTTCTCTGCCGACGAGCGCTTTACCCAAATGAACGACAAGGGAGAGGAGATCGAGGTTTGGCGGCCGAGCGAGAACGTCGTGTACGAACTGGGAGCCGCCTCCATTCTTTACGAAAACCGCATCGTGATCTTCAAAGATAAGAAGATCAACCTGCCTTCGAACTTCCGCGACCTCGGCTACATCTCTTTCGAGGAGGGAGAAGTAGCCGACCAGACGAGCCAACTCATTCAGGAGTTGGTAGCATTGGGTGTCGTGGAGATGCGAGTCAATGGATAGGCGTTGACGAACGCCGCTGGAGCAGATGGCGCTGGCCGATTTCATCGCCGGGAGCCACTTCACGCGCTACCTGCGCCGGATGCGGCTAATCTATCTGGACGTTGGCATACCGGAGGCGGCAATGCATCGGGTGGCTTGACTCCCAGCAGGTATGAGCAGGCAGCCATTCAACGCGCCACTGAGCTTGTCTTATATCGGGTGCCGATCACGCAGAACGACCCGGAAGCGCCCCAGCGCGATGGGCTGCTAGGCTTCGCAGAGGTACGCCCGATGCCCTATGGGAAGGCGTGTGCATGCCGACACGCGCGCTGCGAGCAAGGTGCTGGCACTCAGGCGTTGAGAATCTCCGCCAATGCCGCGATGACCCGATTACAGTGTGAAGCACGATCATGCCGCGAACGGCCCCCAAGCACTCCAACGCCCGTCACTCTTCCAGCCACTCGGTGATGAAGCGCTTGCTGGCGTGAATATCTATCTGCCGAAGCGGCCCCTCGCCGATATTCACGAACTTGTGCGGCGTCTCTGGCGGAACGACGATGATCTGCCCCGGCTGCCCTTCGAGCGTCTCCGCGCCAACGGTAAAGAGCGGGCGACCCTCCTGGACGATAAATATCTCCTCATAGGGATGCTTGTGCAGCTTTGGTCCACCTCCAGGCGGGAGGTCTATCCAGATGAATGAGACGTTGCTCTCTCCGTGCAGGTAGCCCTCGAACTCGTAGCTGCCAACGCTTTCGCGAATATCATCCCGGTGCAGGACTGTATAGGACATCCACGCTCCCCCTTCCATACAGCGCAACTGATGTGAGTCACTGGTGAAGAGCGTACATCATGGTTGTCCTCGTCGCCTACAGCGCATAGACCTTGAAATCGCTCAGACGCAGCGCGACGCCCGTGCAATAGAAGTGGATGGCGCCCGCCGAGAGCTGCTGCGTCCGGGTGGTGGTCGCATGACTGGCAACGTGGCCGTCGACCAGCAGCGTCGCCAGAGGGCCACGTACTTCCAGCCGGTACGTCAGCACGTGCGTCTCCGGCTCGAAATCGTGTATCTGGACCGTGCCCGTGCCCACGTCTTGGTCCACCATCGGGTCGATATAGACCGCCAGGTGGGGGTGACAGGCAAACATGCACTGGTGGAGCATGATGTGATCGAAGAGCGCCAGATAGCCATCCGCGCTCGGCGTGGAATCGGCGCTGAGTCTAAAGTCCGTGCCGACATTTGGGGCCACGTTGATAAGCTGGAGGCGGAACTCGACGGCATAGTCGGGCGTCGTCGGACGGAACGGGCTGGTAATCTGACGGTCGGCGCCCGTATCGCTGACCAGCACGCCGCTTGAGACGGTCCATCCTGGTGTAGCCATCCAGTCGCTCAGCCCATGCGACCAATCGGCCTGGTAGACCAGCCGGGGCGCAGGTGTCGGCTTTGCCGTGGCCGTCGGCTTCTGTATCGTCTGCTGCGAGGGCGCGCACGCGGCAAGCGCGGAGATGCCCAGAAGTAGCGAGAGCATCGCGCCCAGGATGTTCGCCACGATTAAGCCTCGCCGCGCCCCATGCCCACTGGAATCTACCCGCCTGCCTCTCAAGATCGTCATGATGGCCCCTCCCCTTGCCATATCTCCTTAAGCGCCGTAGCGCGGCTTGCTGTGCCGAACGTACGACGCTCTGGCGCGGGCAATTCTTACCGGGCAGAGGGCGATTCTCTTCTCATCGCTTGCGGCGCGGCTCGCATTGAGCCGCTACGGCAGCGACATCAGGTCGGTAATAGATCGGGAGTCGAGCGAGGTGAGGGGTGACGTGTGATGCCTCATCAGGAGGATTCATTCCTGCTGTTCATCGCTATACTGTTAAGGAAACCTAAGCAAACCAAAGTGTAGCTGTGCGAGTTCAGGTGGAGGCGGGGGCATAGGGGTTTCCCAATACACGGGGCGGATGAAGGCGTCTCTCCCGAGAGAAAGTGCGTAGCGCCATTCACGTTCTACATTCATGGATGCTGCTGCGTTATGCGACCAGAACAATTGAAAGATATCAGCGGATTCTATCAGTCGGGTGACGGTGCGTTCGGATGATTCACCTGCGTGAATGAAATCAACGACCAACAAAGACTCGATACCCAGCGCTTGATAAGCGGCCTGAGTCCTCCGCACGATCTCTTCATCCTGATGACTATAGCTGATAAAAACACGGCGGAAGATGCGTGCTGCGGTAGCTGCGGCGCTATCGCGATGGTCCTGCGAAGTGGAGACGAGCAATGGTACATGAATCGTTGTGAGCTGCTGTCCCTCGCGCCCGACCTTTATCTCTCCTGTCGCGGTCAGACCACGAAGAGACCGAGAAACCGTGAAGGTCACGCCGACACGGTTGAAGTCCTTGTCTGGCTGTTCGCTCTGCACGCGAACCAGTTCGATACCGGGAGGGTCAAACGCGATCTCGTTGCCCGTGAAGTGCAACGAAAGGCGCGTGTTCGCTTTCAGTTGTGAGGTATCCTGCACTGAGTAGCGCGTCCGAAGATGGTCCAGCTGCTCGTTGCTATCAAGTAGTTGCATTGCATCTGAGCGCACACTATCGATCGAACGACGAGAGTGAACATAGAGTAGCATATGCTCCTGCTGCCCAGCGGCGACATCAAGCGGATAGTAGATGGTGACTTCGGGTTGGTCGGGTGGGAGTATATCGGCATCGCTTTGTGTGCGCAACTCGACGAGATCAGGCCAGCATTCTTCGGAGACCTCTCTGAGCTCACCGCGAGCAAATCGCGCAGCCGGACGTTGATCGATAGGGATGCTCTCTACAAGGACATTGAGTCCTTTGCCAACCAATTCGATATCATCTTTGAAGTCGGGATCGTAGCGGATTTGACCACCAGCCTGGTCAACCAATTTCTGAATGCTGCTGGGGAGTTCTTGCCGCGGAGGCATGCGCGCGCCCTCAACTAAAATCGGGTAGACGTTGATTCCCATTTTCAAGGCTAACTCGATTTCCGTCCGCACAGGATCGTCATAGAGGGTCAGACGGCGATTCCCGGATTCGTCAGTGTCGTTGAGCCAGCGCGGCCCGATGATAGCAAGAAGGACAGCACACTCGGCGATGACCGACTTGATGTGCTTGCGAAAGTCCACCGCTTTCGGCATCTTGTCTACATCTCGAAAGATGGCTGCTTCAGGAAAGCGCTTGAGCAGATGCTCATTAATGCGGTCGCACATGGCTGCACTGTCCGCGCGACGATACGAGATGAAGATATCCGGCATGGTTCGCGCTTTCCACTGAGATACATTGAGGTTCCGACACAAATCTTCGTAGGGACATTCTACATGCCCACCATATTGTCACAATCAAGCTAGCGTGTCTAGCAATGAACGCCTGATATTTTGTGATGGCGACAGCAAGCGGACATGGCCGCATTGTTGACACACTCACTTGCTGAGTATGTCCTCTAGCGCCGCGATGAGCCGGTCTACGTCGGCTGGCGTGTTATACGCCTGAATCGAGATGCGCACAAAGCGCTCATCCTGCCAGTCCACCACGGGTATCTCGATCTGGTACTCGTCCCACAGCCGCCGCTGTAGCTCCTCCCTGGAGATATCCGCGCGCGGAATGGGGATGGCGCGCATCTGGCTGTACCATTCCGGCGTCTCCGGGCTGATAGGCGGCATGCCGGTAAGCGCGCCGATGCGCTGGCTGGCGGAGGCGGCAAGCTCGTGGCATTCCGCGCGGACGGCGGGCCAGTCGTGCTGCCGCTGGAAATCGAGGGCGGCTGGCACGCTCAGATAGGCGGCGGGATCGCTGGTACCGGTCCAGCCGAAGTAGTCCTGAAAGGGCGACAGGCCGGGCGCGACGGCCCGCCAACCCCAGCTCACCACCAGCGGCTGGAGCATCGGCTGGCGGTCGGGGCGCGCGTAGAGAAACGCCGATCCCTTCGGGCCGCAGACCCATTTGTGCAGGTTGCCGGTATAGAAGTCAACGCCTAGCTCTTCGAGGTTGAGCGGAATCTGGCCGGGAGCGTGCGCGCCATCAATGATCGTGACGATGCCCTCCGCCGCCGCCCGTCGGCATATCTCGGCCACCGGAAAGATCAGCGCGGTCGGCGAGGTGATGTGGCTGATGACCAACGCGCGCGTCCGCGGGGTGACGCCCTGCCAGAGCTGCTCGATGACATCCTCGGCGCTGGTGATGGGCAGCGCAATCGGCTGGCTACGATAGCGCGCGCCCTTCGCCTCGCAGACGAACGTCCACGTGCGCTCGACCGCGCCGTACTCATGCGTGGTGCCGAGCACCTCGTCGCCTGGCTCCAGCGGGAACGAGTGCGCGATGACGTTGATGCCGTAGGTGGTGTTCGGCACGAAGACCAGATTATCGGGCGAGGCGCCGAGGAACGCGCCTAGTGGCGCGCGCGCCTCCGCCAGCAGACCATCCAGCCGCCGTCCCAGGAACTCGACCGGCTGCTCCTCCAGCGTCCGCTGCCAGCGCTGATACGCCGCGAAGACGGGACGCGGACATGCGCCAAAGCTGCCATGATTGAGAAAGGTCATTCCGGGGCGCAGCAGGAACTCCGCGCCAGCGCTCGCCACGGGCGCATCGGCGCGCTCGTATTCTGTCAGGTCAGCCACAGACTCACTCGCTTTCACTTGCTGGCGCATCGGCTGCCAGCGTCAGTATGTACTCCTCGATCACCTCGCCGCGCGCGTTGGCGTACCCCTTGTCCTCGCCGGTGATGACGAATCCGCACTTTTGCAGCACCCGTAGCGAGGCGGCGTTGTCTTTGGCGGCACGGGCATAGATGGGGCGCGTCGTCTGGTATTCGAGAAACGCCGCCAGCGCCCTGGTGGCGATGCCTTTCCCCCAGAACTCCCGACCGAGCCAGTAGGTGACCTCTGGCTGGCCGAAGTCCTCGAAGCTCGCCACACTGCCCGCCACCTGCCCATCAAGGAGGACCGTCTGGTTGACGGTAGTGGCGTCGGCGCGGATTCTGGCCCAGTGAGCCATGAAGGCGTCTCTATCGGTCGGATCTCGCGACGTAAAGGCGGCCATATAGTTGGCGTCGGGATCAAGCTGCTGCTCGAAGAAGATCGGCAGGTCGTCGTCGATTACGTCGCGCAGGACGATGTCGTTCGCCATAGCAACTCTCCAGATACAAATACTTACGCGGGCGCGTTCCAGACGTGAACAACGCCATCCAGGCTGGCCGAGGCGATTTTTGTACCGTCGGGCGACCACGCCACCGCATGCAGCAGCCCACCCGGCTGCCCCTTGATCTTCTTCTCTGAGACATGCCCGCGATAGGTGAATATGGTCGTCCCGTTGGTGGCGTCCCAGACCTGCGCCAGTTGGTCCGCGCCGCCAGTGGCGATGCGCCCGCCGCGCGGCGACCAGCTCGCCGTTTCGACCGGCCCCTTGTGGCCAGTAAAGTTGACGATGGTGTTCGCCTGAATAGTGTCCCACACCTGGGCCGTCCCGTCGCTGCTGGCCGAGACGACCTGCGTGCTGTCGGGCGACCACGCCACACTATTCACCGCCTGCGAGTGATTGCGGTAGACGATGGAGTCGCCTCCGGTCACGGCGTTGAAGACGCGCGCGGTGTAATCACCGCTGCCGCTGGCGATGCGCGTGCCATCGGGGGACCAGCGGACCGTGAAGACGAAGCTCAGATAGCGAGTATAGGCGAGCAGCGGCGAGGCGGTGGCGGCGTCCCAGATGGCCGTCGTGTGGTCGGCGCTGCCGCTCACGATCTTCGCGCTATCGGGCGACCAACTCACCGAGTTGACATCATTGGTGTGGCCGGTGTACGTCTGGATCATTTTGCCGCTCTGCGCGTCCCAGACCTGGGCAGTGTTGTCGGCGCTGCCGCTCACGAGGCGCGTGCTATCGAGCGACCAGGCGACGTCCCACACCTCCTTGGCATGGCCCTTGTAGGTGAGCAGGGTCTCGCCCGTCGCGGCATTCCAGATCATGACGGTCTGGTCGCTGCTGGCCGAGGCGATTTTTGTGCCATCAGGCGACCAGGCGAGACCATTGACCGAGGCGCTGTGCTCTTTATAGACGAGGAGCGGCGAGCCTGACGAGGGCGCCTTCGTCGCGGCGGGCGAGAAACCGGGAACTGAGCAGCCCGCGACTCCCAGCGCCAGCGCGCCAGCGGCCAGCCCGCGGAGCATATCTCGTCGCGAGACGCGCGCCGCCGTTTTCCGCGCGCCCATCTCACCTATCTCACTCATCTCACCCATCTCGCTCATACCATCCATCGCGCGCCCTGTCCGCATGGTCCTTCCTCGTCCGCTTTCCTGTCATCTTGCTGTCTTCGCTCGCTGTGTTGTCCCTCACTCATACGTCCCACATCGTTAAGGCGTTGTTGGCGTATCGGTCGGAGTGGGAGTAATGGTCGCGGTCGGCGTCGCCGTGGGCGCGTGGGTGGCTGTCGGCTTCGGCCTGGGCGTCGCCGTTGGTTTGGGGGTCGCGGTCGGGAATGGCGTATTCAGCGGCCCAATAATGACATGCGTTGGGGCAAGCGTCGCGGGCGGGCGGGTCGGCGTCGCCACACCAGACCGCGCAGCGTTCGCCAGCAGCGCGCCGCCTATACCAACGATCCCCAGCAACAGCAGGGCTGCGCAGAGCAGCAGGAGCGGGAACGGTCGCCGGTCGTCGGGCGACACTGGCCGCGAATCGACACGAAACAGCCGCAGATCGGGCGTTGGTATCGCGATACCACTCCCACTTGATTCGTCAGTGGATGCGGCGTCTGGCTGGGACGTGAATTTCTCGGTGGAAACCTTGTCTATCGCCACCTCGTCGCCGATGACGGGCGCATACTCCCCCAGCATCTGCGGCGTGAGCGGCATGGTGGTGAACGAGCGCCCAGGGATGTGTGGCGCGTCAGGCCGGACGGGCAGCGTCGCGTTGAGTCCGACGATGAACCGCTGCACCGTCGGCCAGCGCTCCGTGGGGTCACGCGCCAGCGCCCGCAGGATGGCGCGCTCCAGCAGCGGATTGATGCCCGCGGCGTGTTGCGACAGCGGCGGAATTGGCGTGGTGAGCGCCTTCGCCGCAACATCATAGATTGTGTTGCCGCTGTAGGGTGGCGCGCCAGTGAGCATTTCGTAGAAGATGACGCCGAGCGCGTAGACATCGGCCCTCTGGTCAGCGGGCTGGCCGCGAAGCTGCTCCGGCGCCATATAGGCTGGCGTGCCAATGAGTGAGGAGAGCGTGCCCAGCGAGCGGCGCTCCACGCTCTCCGGCGAGAGATCGCGCCCGACGCCGAAATCGCTCACGAAGCCCTGCCCAGCCACGTTCAGCAGCACATTCTCCGGCTTGAGATCGCGATGGATGATGTCCGCCGCGTGCGCCGCCGCCAGCCCGGTCGCGACCTGCCGCAGAAGCGCCACGGCGCGATAGAGCGGCAAATAGCCTGTGCGCTGGAGAATCGAGTGCAACGATTCATACATCAGGGGCATCGAGAGGTAGAGCAACTTGCCCTCCTGCCCAAAGCCGTGGATGGGCAGGATGTAGTCCGCCTTGAGTAGCTGGACGCGCGAGGCGATGTCGTGCATGGCGCCCATGTAGGTGGTATTTGCGGCGACGCCCGGCATGAAGATTTTGAGCGCAACGGGCTGCGACATCGCGGGGTGCTGCGCCTGGTAAACCTCGGCAAGTTGGCCAGCGCCAATTAGCTCACCAAGCTGATATGCGCCAACGCGACTCCCCGCGAGCGTCCCTTCGCCCTCTGCCATACCGTTCCCCGC
>DATBIB010000081.1:0-13893 GCA_036557205.1 Ktedonobacterales bacterium
CCCGGATGAGTGCCAGGCCTATCTGGCCACGCGCGGCGTCTCCGATGATCTACACGCCGACATTTTGGCATTTACGCATGGGCATCCCCTCGCGCTCTCACTCGTCGCCGATGTGCTGGCCCGCGGGGGAAAGTTGCCATCGCGCGCGTCGCTCTACGAACCTGAGCCAGATGTGGTGCGCGTGCTGCTGGAGCGCCTGGTGCAAGATGTGCCAAGCGCCGACCATCGCCTGGCGCTGGATATCTGTGTGCGCATGTGGGCGACTACCGAGACATTGCTAGGCGATATGCTCGATGAATCCAGCGGGACGGATGCGCATACGCTCTTCGAGTGGCTGCGCCAGCTTCCCTTCATCGAAGAAGGCCCATTTGGCCTCTTTCCCCACGACCTGGCGCGCGAGGTACTCGATGCCGACTGGCGCTGGCGTAATCCCGAGAGCTTCCGCCGTCTCACCCATCGCCTGTTTGCTACCCTTTACGGCACATTCGTCCAGGCGCGTGGTATAGAGCAGCAGCGCATCTGGTTCTACCTGCTCTATCTGTGTCGGCACAGCCCCGTCTACCGCCCTTACTATGAATGGTCGGCGCTGGGCAGCGCCTATGCCGAAGTCGCCTCGTCCCATGACCATCCGACCATCCTTGCGATGATCGGACGCCATCAGGGCGAGGCCTCGGCGAAGATAGCGGCATATTGGCTTGAGCGCCAGCCGCAGGCGTTTCGCATGCTCCGCAACGTGGGCGGCGACGTGTTCGGCCTCTTTGTCCATCTCCTTTTGAGACAACCCAGTCCAGAGGACATCGCGATAGATCCAGCGATCCAGTCGGCGGTAGATTTCATTGCGCGTCATGGCCCGCTGCGCCAGGACGAAGAAATCCTCTACGCGCGTTTCTGGATGACCACCGAAGGTTTCCAGGGCGTCTCGCCAGCGCTTAATCTCGCGGCGATCAATACCACCATCGATCTGATAACACATCCCAAACTGGCATGGAACTTCATCCCCATGTTCGACCCGGCGTTTATTGAGCCCCATTTTACCGCCGTCCACTTCTGGCGCTCGCCAGAGGCTGACTTCGTGACTGATGGACACCGCTTCGGAGCCTTTACGCACGATTGGCGCGTGGAGCCAGCGATGGATTGGCTCAATATCAAAGCGAGCCTGGCCGCTGATCCGAATCTCACGACACAACAGCCGACAACCTTCTCTCATGCGCCATCGTTGCTCGTGCTCTCGCGGCCAGAATTCGCCGACGCGGTACGCCGGGCGCTGCGCGACTATACCCACACGAACGAGCTGGCGGCGAATCCGCTGATGCAGTCACGGTTGGTCGCCGATGACGCCCGGCAAGGCGCCTCGCCCGAAGCGCTTCGGGCGCTCATCCTCGAAGCCGTGGCCAGTCTCGCGGAGAACCCGAAGGATATCAAGTTCCACCGCGCCATCTGGCATACCTACATCGAGCCAGCGCCGACGCAGGAGCGGGCCGCCGAGCTGCTCGGCCTCCCTTTCAATACCTATCGCTATCACCTCACCAACGGCATCGAGCGCATCACCGACTGGCTCTGGCAGCGCGAACTCAACGGCGCCAGCAACTGACAGCGTACGCGCCACCCCATTACGCTTTTCGGCACGAATTCGGCGCCGATTCGGCAGCGCTTCGGCTGTCTATCCAGCAGGATCTCCCGGTAGGCTAGTCCCATCAGCACTGAACGCGATAGTTCAGCGAGAGGGGGATAGCCATGACGAGGATTGGGATTGTTGGCGCGGGGATCGCTGGCCTGCAACTTGGCCTCTTCCTGCGACATGCGGGCTTCGAGGTGACGATATACACGGAGCAGACCGCTGACCAGTTGTTATGCAGCCGACTGCCAAATGCCGTGATTCGCTCCGCGCCAACCCGCGCGCGCGAGCGCCAACTCGGGGTCGCTCACTGGGACGATGAAGATGCCGCGGTGACACACCTTACCCTGCATATCCAGGGCGAGCGCCAGTTGGCTTTTAGCGGTGCGTACGATGAACCCTGTATGAGCGTTGACATGCGCATCTACTGTGCTCGCCTGCTCGAGGACTTCGCGCAGCGTGGCGGGCATGTGCGCGTTGGCACGCTCCAGGTGGAGGATGTGGCGACCCTCGCCGGAGAGCACGATCTGGTGGTGGTGGCGACGGGGCGTGGAGCGCTTGGCACGCTCTTCCCGCGTATTGCCGAACACTCACCATTCAGCGCGCCACAGCGTCTGGTCGTCGGCGGGTTCTTTCGCGGCGTCGCGCCCGACTCACCGCGCGCGCTCGACGTCACCTACGTTCCCGGGCAGGGCGAGATCCTGTCGTTCCCCGTCGTCTCGTTCGAGCCGGGGCTAACAGTCATCGCCTTTGAGACCATCGCGGGCGGCGCCTTCGAGCCGGTCGCGCGCATGCGCTACGTGGACGATCCCCATCGCTTCGAGGCGAGCGTGCTCGATTTGCTGCGGACGTACGCCCCGTCGATCTATGCGCGCATCGACCGTGACGCCTTCACACTCAGCCGCCTCCTCGATCTCTGCCACGCCGCGATCACGCCGACTGTGCGCGCCGGGTATCGGCTCCTGGAGACGGGCCAGTATGTCGTGGCGCTCGGCGACGCGCATGTCATGAACGATCCGATCATCGGTCAGGGCGCCAACACCGCATCGTACGCGGCCTGGGCGCTCGGCGAGGCGATCCTCGACGCCCAGTGCTTCGATGAGGCGTTCTGCCGCGAAGTTGAGCAGCGCATCTGGGCCTTCACGCAGCCCGTGACTGAGGGAACTAACGGGCGCTTGAGGCCACCACAGCCGCATATGTTGGAGGTCTTGCGCGCCGCTACCCAGCATCAGGCGGTTGCGGACGCTTATGCCTGGGGCTTCAACCACCCCGAGCATTTCTGGGCAGCAATGTCCACCCCTGAGCAGGCCAGCATTTTCCTGGCCGACGTGACCCAGCTGGAGATGGCTCCAGTCATGGCAAGTGGCTATTAGGCCGACAACACAACGAGGAGATGAGGAGAAGACCATGAGCACCGCAACGATTGAGCGACCCGTTGAGCGATCATCTGAAGCGCTATCCGAGCAGTTGCAACGCGCCGCGATTGCTTCACCACGACCCTACTGGCCGCTTCCTGGCACACAGTTGCCCAACGCGCATTTCACCTGGCCAGAGTGGGTTGCCCTGCTGGATGCGCGCCTCGCCAGCGCGCGCAACTCGCAAGAAGAGATGAGCGCGACTCCCGCGTAATCCTTCCGACATCTAGGACGCCTCACAACAGCACAAGCTCCTGCCCGTCGTATTCCGCGGCGGCATGGAGCTTTCGCCGTGTCAGCCGCTGGCGAGCGCCACCCCGTCCAACCGTCTACCCACTCTGTCAGATATCTGACGGCGACCCCTGGCAAACTAGAAGTACGATATGGTTGGCTCATTTGCCATGGAGCTACGCTAGACAGATCCAGTGGGAGGCGATGCGTTATGCCAGAGATGCCAGACGAAGCAGAGGTGTTTGGGCGGGTTGTGGGTTGGGCCGAGAGCCAGCCGCTCATCCGCGCCGTCATCCTGGAAAGCTCGCGCGCCGTTGATCAGGCGCCGCTCGACCGCTTCTCAGACTATGACATCCTGCTGGTCGTCTCGGATGCGCACCCATTCGCCGAGAGCAACGACTGGCAGCGCTTCTTTGGCGAGCCACTGGTGCGCTTTGGCGACCCGGTTGTCGTGTTGGGCATCGAGACGTACATGCGCATGGTGGTCTACCGCGATCACACTAAGATAGACTTTGCTATCTGGCCCGTCGAGCTACTGCGGCAAGTGGTGGACCAGCAGGTGTCCACCGATATGCTTGACTGGGGCTATCGCGTATTGCTGGATAAGGATGGGCTGGCGGCACGCCTACCAGCGCCCACCCGTTCGGCGCATATCCCGCCGAAACCCACCGAGCAGGAGTATCGGGCGCTCATCGAAGAGTTCTGGTGGGAGTCCACCTACGGCGCCAAAAACCTCTGGCGCGACGATCTGGTCTTCGCCCGCTACAACCTCGATATCGTCATGAGGAACGAGCTATTGCTACCGCTGCTCGAATGGCGCATCGAGCTCGATCATGGCTGGACGTGGAAGCCGGGCATCGTGGGCCGCGGACTGAAGCGTGCGCTGCCGCCCGACCTCTGGTCCGCCTTCGAGCAGACCTATGTGGGGCCGAGCCTCGCCGAGAACTGGGAGGCGCTCTTCGCCATGACCGCGCTCTTCAGGCGGGCCGCGATAGACGTGGGGCAGGCGCTAGGATACACCTACCCCCAGGAACTGGATGATGGCGTGACCGCCTACCTGGAGGAAGCGCGCCGCCTGCCTCGCTAAGTGGCGCGCCATCCCTGGCCTGTGCCTGCTGATGTAACGATCCGTTGCGTTCGCGGTACTGTGTGGCGGGTCGAACATGTTCTCACTTGCCCACAGAGAGGCCGACCAACCATCGCGACGACGTAACGCGGTGTTTCATCAGGCGGGAACGAAGGATTTGAGGAGTGGTCACGATGCTTGAGGAAGTGCAATTGCAGGACGGGGTCTCCACGGTCGGCCCGGACGATTACGCCCGTGTCGTCGAGGTGTGGGAGGCATCCGTCCGTGCGACGCATACATTCGTCACCGAGGCCGATATCGAGGTTATCAGGCCGCTGCTATGGGATAGCCTGCCTAACGTGCCACATCTGCTCTGCGTGCGCGAGCAAACTGGCCAGTTGGCGGGGTTCATCGGGGTGGAGGACACCATGGTCGAGATGCTCTTCGTGCATCCCACATGGCGCGGCCATGGCATTGGGCGTCGCCTGCTGAGCCATGCCGTAACGGCCCTGGGCGCGGATAAACTGGATGTCAACGAGCAGAATCCGCAGGCAATAGGCTTCTACCTGCGGATGGGCTTCGAGGTGGTGGGGCGCTCGGCGGTGGATAGCATCGGCAAACCCTACCCACTGCTGCATATGCGCCTGCGCCGCGACTGACTGCGTCTCGTGGCTATCCCCTTTGAGACGCCTTCTCTTTGGAAACGTGCTTGCGGAGCCAGATCTCGACCGAGCCGGCGACCATCTCCCAGCCTGGCTGGGCGATCAGCCAGTGCGTGCCGCCAGGAAATTCCTGGTATTCAGTGATTGTTCCCGGCTGCTGGCTGTATTTGAGAAAATTGGCTCGCACCATCCTCGCCGGGACGATATGATCCTTCGTGCCAGCGGTGATGAGCAGCGGCGCGCGACGGCCATTGTTGAAATTCACCTGACCAGGCGTATGCGCATCCAGCGCCGAGAATGCGTTCTGGAAGAACAGTCGGCCCGACTCCGGCACGACAAATTCATCGTACGCGCGCTTCTGCTCCTCGGGAGGCAGTGTGTTGACGAAGGCGTACGAGAATTCACCCAGCGACCAGTGGAAGACCTTGCGCCAACCACCAGGCGTGACGATCACACGTAGCAGCGCCCGCGTCGTCGTGGGATAGGCGGCGGCCACGATGCCACGAGGAGGCGCGGGATCGAGCGCGACCCCAGCGGCGCCAAGTCCCCGGTCGAGCAACACCTGGGTGACAAGCCCCCCGAAGGAATGGCCGACGAGGATTGGTGGCTCCGGAAGCTGCTGGACGATCTGGGCGTAGTGCTCGATGATCTCGCCAAGCCCAAGCTGTTTCAGGCCGGGATCGGGGCTGGTGCGAAGCTCATCGATTGGCCTGTCGTGATACGGCCACGCCGGAGCCAGACAGGTGTAGCCGCGGGATGTGAAAAACGACTCGAATGGCTCCCAGCATTTGGGCGTCATCCACGCGCCATGAATGAAGACGATAGTTTGGTTCATGATGCCACCTCAGGCGCAATCTATGGGCGTCTGGCGCCATTGCCGGACACTTATTGTTCGCTCTGAGGTAACAGTTCCCTGACAGGCCACGGCCCGACCTTTGTGCTGTGGGCAGTTCAGGAGAAACACGGGGCGAGGCGGGACCATCTCTGTCCCCCTCGCCCGCACCGTATATACATCACAACGACCTGTGCTACAACCTAGCGCACCATAGGTTGCGCAATCGCCATCACATGCTCCGGCGCGAAAAACTCGGGAATCGAGGTGGCGCCAGAAATCGTGCCGAAGAACTGGTCGGCTTCATGTTGGTTGCCGCGCAAGGCGCCCAGCAGTTGTTGCATCTCTGGCGGCGGCTCAAGCGTCGCGAACTGGCAGGTATACTCATACATCGCCAGCGATGCCTCGTTGCGTTGCTGCTCATACTCCGCCAGCGCCTCATCGAGCGGACGATGGCCCGTGAAGCCCGCATCCAGCGCCTCCACCAGTGATTCGGCGTCGCGGAAGGCATCGCTGATGCCCTGGGCGGTGGTCGGGTCTTTGTGATAGCCCGCGTCGCCCACCAACGCCCAACCCGGACCATAGGGCTTGCGGAAGAAGTTGGGCATATCGGCGGTCCCGACGAAGCGCTCCTCACGCTTGCCGTTGCGCACCCGCTCCGCCAGGCTCGGCGCCTGGTCGATGGTCTTCAGATAGTTGCCTTCGATATCGGAGCGATAGGTGGCAAATTCGCCGTGCGGCCAACCAACCCCAATCATCGTCAGGCCATCGTTCGTGGGTATCGACCAGGCAGCGCGATGAGGACGGAGGTGGATCTCGAAGCGCTCAACCGGCACGCCGCTCCAGTAGCTGTAGTAGGCGCAGCTGATCGATGGCCGCTCTTGATACGTTGGCGCCTGGACCAACCGCGCGACAAGCGAATGGAGGCCATCCGCGCCGATCACCATCCGTGCCCGCTCGGTTACAGTTGGACCGCCAGCGGTATGGCCGCGCACTCCCACCACACAGTCGCCGTCCCAGATAAGCTCTTGGATGGTGAAAGCCTCGCGCATCTCCGCCCCCGCCTCGATAGCGGCATCCACCAGCAGCTTATCGAGCAATTTGCGCCGCGGGCCATAGCCGTCCGCCATTCCATCGACGGGAGGCGGCGAGCCGATGAGCGTGAAGTCGCCAACATCGAGCGCGAACTGTGTGATCGGCGGGCAGCCCGTGGCCACAAGACGCTCCAGCAGCCCCCAGCGTTTCAGGGCGGCGACTCCCTTCTGGTGGATATAGTGGGTGGACATGATGTCGCTGGGGAAGGTCGCCCGGTCCACCAGCAACACGCGGTACCCTTTGCGTGCGAGCAGCATAGCCGTCGGCGAGCCAGCGCAGCGCGCGCCGACGATAATGACATCGTACATGGATGTATCTCCCCTCCTTCATGGTCAGGCGTCTCCATCTGTGCCTGCGCTACCAGTGTGCCCGACGCCGCTAGCAATTACCACGCATCATTGACATCGCCGCTGACATAAGCGCCGACATAAACGGGCTGTTCCCGTTTTGAGCGGGTAAGATGCCAGGTGGTATGATGCTGCTCAAGAGCAATGCGCTGGTGTCGGGCAAGGAGGCGCAAGCAATCGAGGCATGCCTTATGGCGACAGGTCAGACCACAGCCTTTGGCGCTCTGCTACGACGGTACCGCATGCTTGCCGGGCTGACGCAGGAGCAGCTAGCGGAGCGAGCGGGTCTCAGCGCCCGCGCCATCACGGCGCTTGAGCGAGGTGTCAATCGCTCGCCACATCGTGAGACGTTTCGCCTCCTCGCCGATGCCCTTGCGCTTGGCGCTGAAGAGCGCTCCGCGCTCGAAGCCGCGTCCCGCGGAAGACGTGGCAGCGCAAACGCCTATGACGACGTTGCCAGCCAGGCCACTCAGGTCACGCGCCCGCCGCTCGTTGGCCGCGCGCGCGAAATGGCGCGGCTGCCTCAACACCTGGAAGGCAGAGGCCCACCGCTCTTGCTGCTCTGTGGCGAGCCGGGCATTGGCAAGTCACGACTCATCCAGGAGGCAGCGACGCTGGCGAGCGCGCGGGGTATGACGATCCTCGAAGGCGGCTGCCACTGGAACACCTGCCAGGAGCCGTATGCGCCGGTAATTACTGCCATTGAGCGCCACCTTGCCCGTGAATCGCTTGCGCAACGTCGTGCCGATCTGCGCGGCTGCGCCTGGCTTGCACGCATGCTGCCCGAGCTTGAGGAGGTTGTCGGTCAGCCGACCTCTTCCTATCCGCTGACGCCAGAACAGGAGCGGCGGCTTACCTTTACCGCGGTCGTCCGCTTCTTCACGAATATCGCCGGACCAGGCGGTGTTCTGCTGCTTGTGGACGACTTGCAATGGATTGGACCAGATGTGCATGACCTGCTGGCACATCTGGTACGGTCGGCGTCCGGGATCGGGTTGCGCCTGATCGCGGCCTATCGTGACACCGATGTCTATCTGCCACTCCCGTTGGCGACGAACATCATCACGATGGTGCGCAATGGCGAGGCGGCACGGCTGGAGCTTGCGCCGCTGGCCACCAGCGAGGCGGAAAACCTGCTGGCACGGCTCATGGAAGATGCCCCAGACGACAATCAACAAGTGAAAGCGCTCATCCTCACACGCGCCGAAGGGGTTCCGTTCTACCTCGTCAGTTGCGCGCAGGCATTGCGGTCTGGCGCAATCGTTGAGGAAGCGGCGGAAGAGGTGCCGTGGGATATCGCGGCAAGCGTCCGTCAGCGGTTGGCGCTTTTGCCAGAGGTTGCCCAGGAGCTTGTGGACGTAGCGGCGGTGGTTGGGCAAGAGGCATCGGGCACATTGCTTGCCAGGGCATCTGGCCTTTCCACACATGAGACAGTGGCCGCACTCAATACTGCTCGCCGTGCCCGTCTGCTGATAGAAGATGACATGGGCATCTACCGCTTTTCCCATGATGTCATCTGGGAAGTCGTGGTGGCGGATATGGGTACAACCCGCCGCCAGCTCCTCCACAGGCAGATCGCCGAGGCGCTCGAGCAGGAAAACCGCGTGCAATGGCTCGATGCCTTGGTCTACCACTACGCACGCAGCGACGAACGAGAGAAGGCGCTTCCTTATTTAGAGCGCGCCGCGCACCGTGCTATGGAGCAACGTGCGCATGGCACCGCAGAGATCTTCTACTGGCAGCAGCTGGAGCTACTCAATAGCCTCGGACGAGAACTGGAAGCGGCGCGCGTGTATGAACATCTGGGCATTCTCCTGCGAATTGTCGCGCGGCATGACGAGGCGCTTGACTCGCTCACCCATGCCGCCGAGACATACCGCGCCGCGGGAGACATCGAGTCACTGACACGAGTGACAGCGCAAATCGGCTGGGTTCATGCGCGAAGGGGCACGCCGGGCGATGGGCTGGTAGCCCTTCGCGCGCTGCTTGCCACGCTCAATGCCACCTCGCTCTCCTCACGCGAGCTGGCCGATCTCCACATTGCCCTTGGCGAACTCGAATTCGTAAGCTGCCACTATGCGACACAACTGCGCACGGTGGAACAGGCTGCGGAATACGCGCGTGATGCGAATGATGTAACCCTGCTGGCGAAGGCTGAGATGCGACGGGGCATGTCGCTCTTCAGTCTGGGGTATACGGACGAGTCCCAACAGGTATTGGATGCGGCGTTGGCATTGGCTGAGCAGTCGCGCGATAGCTGGACGCTGTGTCGTACTCAGAATGGTCTGGGCATCCTCTATCGTGCGCGTGGCCAGTTCGAGGAGGCGCGCCTGTGGACTGAGCGCGCATGCGACGTTGCGGAACAACAAGGCGACCCTACGGCCATCTCGTTTATGTGGTACGACCTCGGCGAGACGGATTTTTACCAGGGTGATTGGCAGAAGGCCAGAACGGCCTTCGAGCGTGCGGCAGCGTTGATGCGCGAGCTGCCGCCATCATGGATCTCCACCTATGCATTGCTCGGGCTTGGTCGTGTGAATCTGGCGGAGGGCAATTTCGAGGCTGCGCAACGCGACCTGGACGACGCCATCGCTCGATCACATCAGATCAACGAGCTTCAAGTATTACGCTTCGCCCATAACATACTGGCCGAGCGTGACATAGTGGAGGGAAGGCCCGCGCAGGCGCTGGCGCGTCTTGAGCCGCTGCTGGACCGCGATGAACAGCGCGAAATCTATGTCACGATGCTGCTGCCAGTGCTGGCGTGGTCCTGTCACAATCTTGGGGATGTGGCGCGAGCCGAGGCAATAGCCGCCCAGAGCATCGAGCGCGCGCGAACTCAAAGATACCACCTTGCGCTGGTAGATGCCCTGCGCGTCGTGGCGATCATAGCAATGGGGCAGCAGCGCTGGGCGCAGGCGCAGGCGTCGCTGGATGAAGTGCTAGACCTGTCGCGCACGATGCCCTATCCCTACGCCGAGGCTAAATCGCGCCATGTCGCTGGACAATTGCATCTGGCCAGGAGCGAGCCAGAGCAGGCGCGCGCACAGTTCGATGCAGCGCTAGCCATCTGCGCGCAGCTCGGCGAACGCCTCTACGCCGCCCATATCGAACGGGCGATTTGCGCGATTGACGAGCGTTAGCGCGGCGGCTTGTCGAGCGTGGTGGGCGGGTCGCGGACACGGATGCTGGTGGTGTGATAAACGGCATTGGCGATGGCCGTCTGATGCGCAACCTGTTGCAAGGTGAGTGTGGTTTCCATAGTGAGGAGGATGAAACCTGGAGCGCGCTCCAGGTCAAGAGCCTGCGCGAATCGAACGGAGAATTACCATGATCGCTCGTACCTGGCACGGATTGACACCCCTTGCCAAAGCCGATGAATACCTGCGCCTGATGCGCACCGTCGCCGTCCCCGACTACCAGGCGGTCGCAGGCAACCGCGGCGTCTACGTGATGCGACGCATCGAGGGCGAGACCGCGCACTTTCTGCTGCTCACCCTCTGGGACTCCGAAGATGCCATTCGTCAGTTTGCCGGGGAGGATATCGAGAAGGCGAAGTACTACGACTTCGACCCGGACTATCTGCTGGAGATGGAACCGACCGTCACCCACTACGAGGTCTTTGCCAGCCCGTACGGCGGCTGAACAGCGTTACTTCCGCATCGTGAGCGCCCGTTCTGAGCGAGCCGCATCGCCGCTTGCGCCCAGCCGTGTAAAGATCGCACATGCCTCGCGCAGCCGTTCCTGGCTGGCCTCATCATCTGGGGCGAGCAGCGCCCAGACAAAGAGCGCCTGCGCTTTGGCGTAGGGATAGCTGATGGTGTCAGCGAGCGTGACGGCCTCAGCCAGTGTCGTTTCCGCCACGTCGCGGTCGCCCTGTCTCTGCGCCACCATCGCCTGTATTCGTAGCGCATTGACCAGCATGACGCGCATCCCCATCATTCGTAACAGTTGAGTCGCCTCCGCCGCGACACTGGTAGCGCGCTCGATCTCGCCCATTTCCAGGTGAGTCCATGCGAGCAAGGGCAGTAGCCCCACCACGTCTGGCCCACCCATTCCAGCCTGCGTCACCAGGGGAGCGAGACGGTCGCGGGCCTCTACCGGTCGACCACTGCGCAGCTCACGCTCGGCAAGGGCGCTCTGGGCGTCGCTGAAGGTCTGCGCATCTGGCTCCCCGAGCGCCAGCCCTTCGGCAATGACGCGGGCCGCGTCACTCGGCCTGCCCTCGGCCAGATAGAGCCGTCCCCGCATGACCAGCAACGAGGCCGAGAGCGCGTTGACACCCATCTCCTGACCAATCTGGTGGGCAGAATTTAAGTCGGCATGGGCGCGCTGCCAGTTGCCCAGCAGGAAGCGCACATACGCTTGATTCACCAGCAGCAGGGGCAGAACAATCGGAGAATGCAGACGCGGCGCCAGTTCGATAGCGCGCGCGAATGTGTCTCGTGCGGTGTTGAGAGGACCAATCAGCATGTAACAGTGCGCAATGTTGTTGAGCGCCAGTACCTGCGTCTCCAGGGCGTCAGCCTCCTCGGCGAGGCGAACGACTTCGTGCAGACTGGGCAGCGCCTCATCGAAACGCCCCAGCGTCCCCAGTGCGGCGCAGTGTCTGCCTTTAGCCTCGGCAAGCAGGCGAGGATCACCCGCCTCACTGGCAAGCGCCACCGCGCGTTCGGCAATCGCCAGCAATTCATGATACAAGCCACTGGCCAGATAGAGATAGCTCAGGGCGGTATAGACCCGCGCCAACGCGCCAGCCGGAGTCTGCGCCGGAAGCTGCTCCAGGTACGGTCGCGTCATCTCGATGCCGGTTTCCGGCGTTCCATGATCGCCGTAGACACGAGCCATGAGCGCGACATCCTGAGCGAGCGCCTCGTATGCACCAGCCGCGCGATCCAGATCGGCTGCCCGCCGTAGCGCCACCAGCGCCTCGTCCCAGCGCGCGAGTCCCGCCAGTGCGCTCCCACGCCGCGCCTGGACCACAGCCTCCTGGGCTGTATCTTGCAGGCTGTGAGTAAGCTCAACCGCCGTCCGGTAGCGATTTTCGGCGGCGGCGTAGGCATAGATCACCTGCGCCTGGTCACCTGCCTGGATGACATAGGGCAAGGCGCGCGCCGGTTCGTCCGCCTGGAGAAAGTGCCACGCCAGTTCGCTGGCATGCCCCGAACGTTGACTCTGCGGAAGCCGCTCAAGCGCGGCGCCAGCGACCAGGTGCAGGCGTCGGCGTCGGCGGCGCGAGATGCCGTGATACAACGCTTGCTGTGTCAACACATGATTGAAGCAGTAGCTGTCTGGCCCGGTCTCTTGCACCAGCGCCGCCGCAATCGCTGCTTCCAGCGCCGCCTCCACATCATCTTCATCCCGCTGCTGAAGCGCGACGAGATCATCAAAGACGAAACGCTCACCCAGGATGCTGGCTTCTTCCAAAAGTTCCTGCACGCCCGGATCCAGCCTTGCCAGCCGCTCATCTATCGCCGCCTGAACACTCTCCGGCACGAGAATCTCCTGCTCGCTCCGCCATGCCCAACGGCCATCTGCGGACCGCATCTCGCCACGCTGCTGCAGCGCGCGCAGCACCTCGACCGTGAAAAATGGGTTGCCATCGGTACTACGGTGAATGGCCTCGATGAGCGCCTCGGGCGGCCCGATGGAGCCATCCACGTCGTTTTCCGCGGTATCCGTTTCCGCAATGATCGTGGCGACGAGCGCTGCCGTACCCCCCGGCGAGAGCCGAGTGACGGTCAGACGATCAGCCAGGCGCTCGCGGGCAAGATCATGCAGGATGCGACGGAGGGGGTGACGACGCGAGAGATCGGTATCGCGGTAGGCGCAGAGGATGAAGACTCGCGAGGCGCGTGTGTGTTGCGCCAAATGCTGCAACAGGCTCAGACTGGCGTCGTCAGCCCAATGCAGATCATCCATCAGCAGCGCAATCGGCTGCTCAAGGGCCAATGCCTGGAAGAAGCGCGTTATCGACCAGAAGAGGCGCTGCTGTTCCTCTGCGCGTCGGTAGGCGCCGCTCGCCTCAGGATCCTGTATGGAGCCGGGCAGGAGCCGTTGCACCTCGGGCCAGGAGCGCGGCAGCTCTTCGCGAACGGCTGGCCCGGCGTTCATAATGGCGGCCAGCAGCGCCTCGACGAAGGGATAGTAGGGCATCGCCTGGTAAGGTTCCTGGCAGCGCCCCGTCACAACCAGATAGCCACGTGACTGCGCCGCAAGGGTTGCCTCCTGTGCCAGTCGTGTCTTGCCCACACCCGGCTCGCCCGCGAGAAACACGATTTTGGCCGAGCCGTGAAGCGTCGCATCGAGCGCCTCGCCGATCTGATGTAGCTCAGCCTCGCGGGTCACGATGGGACGGTCGGGCAGCGCGCCGAGAAAGCCACCCACCGCCCGCAATGGCGCTACCACTGGCAGCGGTCCGTTGTCATCTCCGTTTGAGCCGCCATCCGCGCCACCGTCAACAGCTGGCAGTGGGAGATCGAGTGCGTCATCTTCTGGCCGCCTGCGAGCAGCGGAAAGAAACGTGGCGTATTGCTCCCGCGGGAGTTCCAAGGCGGCGCAGAGCAGCTCAACCGTGGTTTTGTGAGGCGCCCGGCTAATGCCCCGCTCAATCGCGGTGATGGCGCGCGC